>NZ_JAKFEL010000227.1:0-12948 GCF_036675695.1 Aeromicrobium sp. | reverse complement strand
CTGCCGCGAGAGCTCGAGCACGTACACGTTCATTCCGCCCGCATCACCGTCACCCGGCTGATCGAGCGGGGATGTGTGTGCCGACAGCATCGCAATGCGCTTGAGCATGAACACCCGCCTTCCACGTCCATTCTGACAGTTCGGGCCAACGTCGTCTCCGGCCGTCCGTCTGCAACCATGAAGGCATGAAATCTGCCGTCGTGACCGGAGCCAGCAGCGGTATCGGAGCGGCCTCGGCGCGGGCGCTTGCCGCCGCGGGATATCACGTCATCTGCGCCGCGCGCAGGATCGACCGGCTCAACGATCTCGCCCGCGAGATCAATGGCACAGCCATCGAGTGCGACATCACCGACGCAGCACAGGTCGCCAACCTTGCGGCGCAGGTCGGCGACAGCCTCAACGTTCTCGTCAACAACGCCGGCGGGGCATTCGGCTCCGATCCGGTCATCCAGAGCGATCCCGATCAGTGGCGTCGCATGTACGAGATCAACGTCATCGGCACGATGCAGGTCACCAAGGCTCTGGTTCCAGCGCTTATCGCCAGCGGTGCCGGCACGATCATCAACATCGGCTCAACGGCCGGCCGATGGGCGTACGAAGGTGGTGGCGGCTACACGGCTGCCAAGCATGGCGTCGCCGTACTCACCGAGACGCTCCGCCTCGAGCTCAACGGCCAGCCCGTACGCGTCTCTGAGATCGCACCGGGGATGGTGCACACCGAGGAGTTCTCCCTCGTACGTCTGGGTGACAAGTCAAAGGCCGACGCCGTCTATGCGGGCGTCGCCGAACCTCTCCTCGCCGAGGACATTGCCGACGCCGTGCAGTGGGTCGCGACCCGACCGCAGCACGTCAACGTCGACTTGATGATCGTCAAGCCGATCGCCCAGGCTGCGGCACACAAGGTGCACCGCAGCTCCTGACGTACCCGCTATCCCGCCTCCTGGCGCCCACCTGGTTTGACCTACTGCGCTGGGCTTGGAATGGTGAATGAACGGTCATCAACCCAAAAGGAAGGACCGTCCTCCATGGTCAGCGCTCCCAACACTCGCGCTGAACGCCCCGGCCGACTCTCACAGATTGCGCCAGGGGTCTTTTACCCGGCACTGATCATCCTGAGTCTCGTCGTCGTGCTCAGCATCGCCTTTCCCGACAAGACCGGCGAGGTTCTCGCTTCGGCGCAAGACAACGTCATCGGCGGAATCGGCTGGTACTACACCCTCACCGTCACAGGCTTCGTGGTCTTCGCCCTCTGGATGGGCATCGGTCGATTCGGCGATATTCGGCTGGGCAAGGACGACGAAGTGCCCGAGTTCAGCCTCAAGGCGTGGTTTGCCATGCTGTTTGCCGCAGGAATGGGCATCGGCCTGGTGTTCTGGGGTGCAGCCGAGCCGCTGACCTTCTTCACAGATCCCAAGCCGGGCGTCGCAGGCACCGAGGCGGAGCTGGCGCAGAGTGCCATGTCACAGGTGTTCCTGCACTGGGGTCTGCATGCCTGGGCCATCTATGTGGTCGTCGGTCTGGCCATGGCCTACTCCATCCACCGCAAGGGCAATCCGGTCTCGATCAGGTGGGCGCTGGAGCCGCTGCTCGGCGATCGTGTACGCGGGCGACTCGGCGACGTGATCGACGTCGTCGCGATCGTGGGCACCGTGGCCGGCGTGGCCACGTCACTCGGGCTGGGCGTATCGCAAATCTCTGCAGGCATGGTTCATCTGGGTCTGATCGACAGCGCGTCCAAGGGCTTCATGGTGGCGCTCATCGTTGCCATCTCCGCCATCGCAATCGTCTCTGTGGTCTCCGGCGTCGGCAAAGGCATCAAATGGCTCTCGAATGCCAACCTGACACTTGCCGCTGTGTTCATGGTGTTGATCTTGGTGCTCGGTCCGACGCTCTTCTTGCTGCGTGACTTCGTCCAGAACCTCGGTGGCTATGCCGCCGAGATCGTCCCGCTCAGCTTCAACACGAGCGCGTTGGCCGGCGAGGCCGGCATCGAGTGGCAAGGCTTCTGGACGACCTTCTACTGGGGTTGGTGGGTGTCGTGGGCACCATTTGTCGGCATCTTCATCGCCCGCATCTCTCGCGGCCGTACGATCCGCGAGTTCGTGGCCGGGGTGCTTCTTGTACCCACCCTGGTGTCGGCGATGTGGTTCACCATCTTGGGTGGCACCGCGATCCTGCGGCAGATGCAGGACGGCGACTTGCTCAACGACGACGGCAGCATCACCAGCGAGAACGTGCTCTTCGACGTGCTTGAAGGTCTTCCGGCCGGTTCGCTGTTGTCTGGCCTCGCCATCCTCCTGGTAACGATCTTCTTCATCACCTCGTCCGACTCCGGTTCACTCGTGGTCGACATGCTCGCCTCCGGCGGCAACCTTGAGCCACCGACATGGAGCCGGGTCATGTGGGCCTCGATCGAGGGCCTCGTGGCCATCGGGCTGCTGCTAGCCGGGGGCCTGGCAGCCTTGCAGACCGGCGCCATACTCACAGCAGTCCCGTTCAGCGCCATCATGATCGCCATGGCATTTGCCACCTACAAGGCACTGAAGGCAGAGCACAACGAGATCGAGCGACTCAACCGCATGGCGCGGCAGAAGGTGCTGCGGGCCGAAGTTGGCGAACACGTCACCGAGCAGCTCGTCGAGAACTTCGACGACCACTTCGGAGAGAAGGTCGACGACCGCATCAGCCAGGCGATCGAGGAGAACGAATCCTCATCCTGAGCTGTTGAGCACGCGAGAGGCCCCGCCGGCGAACCGGCGGGGCCTCTCGTTGTGCTGCTTGGTCAGTGCATGACGACGGGCTCCACGTCAGTCGTGCCGTCCTCATCGTCGAGCAGGTGCGCGACCTCACGCTTGCGCGGCAGGAAGAACACCGGGATCAGCGTGAACAGCAGGACGCCGAAGGCGACCCAGTAGGACGTCTGGAAGGCGTCCGCCAGATCCTGGAAGCCCTTCTCGAGTCCCGCCGCCGACACGTTGAGCGCGTCGACGAGCTTGCTGCCCTGGTCGGTGTGCGAGCTGGCCGCGAGCTGAGCAGCCGTGAGACCACCGTCGACCCCCGGGAGCTTCTCGGATCCTGCGAGGACGTCGTGACTCTTCATGGCGTTGGTCAACACCACCGAGATGGACGCGATGCCGGTTGCACTGGCCACCTGCTGCGTCACGTTGAGCAGCGTCGAGCCTCGGGCGACATCGGCCGCCTTGAGCGTTTTGAGTGCCGATGTGAACAGGGGCATCATCGTTGAGCCCATGCCCAGCCCCGTGACGAACAGCCACGCCATGATCTGCACGTTGGAGGTACCGGGATCGGTGCTCTGCGACAAGCCGAACAAACCGATGAGGATGCCGATGAAGCCGAACGGCACGATGCGGCCGACCGGGATCTTGTCCGTGAGCGCGCCCGCGATCGGCATGGTCAGCATGGCGCCGATGCCCTGGGGCGCGATCAGCAATCCGGCCTGCTTCACGGAGTCGCCGTTGACCTGCTGGAAGTAGGTCGGCACGAGGAGCAGCGCGCCGAAGAACGCCGACGCGAACAGGAACATCGTGATGATCGAGATTGTCAGGTTGCGGTTGGCGAACAGTCGCAGATCGAGCAGCGGGTGCTTGGGTTTGAACGACCAGAACACGAACGCACCGATCAACGCCAGACCGATCATCATCGGTACGAGCACCTTGGTGGCCGCCAGAGTGCCCTCGCCCGGGATCGAGGAGACGCCGTACAGCAGCGAAGCCAAGCCCGGCGAGAGCATGATCATTCCGACCCAGTCGAGGGACTCGCTCGGCTCGGGAGCGTCCTTCGGGAGGACGTTGAACGCGTAGATCAGGCCGATGATGCCGATGGGCAGGTTGATCAGGAAGACCCAGTGCCAGGATGCTGCGTCGATGAGGACGCCGCCGAGGATGGGGCCCATGATCGGGCCGAGCAGCATCGGAATGCCCAAGATCGCCATCAGGCGTCCCATTCGGTGCGGACCCGCCGCCTTGGTCATGATCGTCATGCCAAGCGGCATCAGCATGCCGCCGCCGAGGCCCTGGAGGACACGGAAGCCGATGAGCGCCTCGATGTTCCAGGCCGTAGCGCACAGCAGCGAGCCGATCGTGAACAGCGCGATAGCCGTCAAGTAGAGGCGCTTGGTGCCGAAGCGGTCAGCGGCCCAACCGGTCAGCGGGATCACCGCCGCCAGGGCGAGCATGTAGGCCGTGGCGGTCCAGGCCACCGTCGAGTAGGCGAGAGGCTCGCCGCCGCCGGACAGCTCAGTCTGGAACGTGGGAAGTGCGACGTTGACCACCGTCACGTCGAGGATCGACATGACGGCACCGATCACGACGACGCCGGCGATCTTGAGGAGGTCCGGGGTGATCTTGTCGTCGTCGGGGATGGTGTCGACTTGCGAACTCATTCAGGGGTCTCCTGTGTCTCCGGTCGCAGGACGTCGCCCGCGAGAATGGGTTGAAGCGCGTCCTGAAGCCTGTGGGCTTCATCGGCGCTGAGCCGGGACACCATCGCGCGAAGTGCCGTGCGACGGGCCTCAAGGTGTTGGTCAGCCACGTCGTGGCCGGCTTTGGTGAGGGTCACGAGCTTGACCCTGCGATCGTTCTCGTCTTCCTTGCGCTCAAGGAGCCCCATCTTGACGAGCTGGTCGATGTTGCGCCCGGTCGCCGCGACCGACAGTCGAATCTGCTCGGCGATCGCGTGGATGGGTAGCGGTCCAGCGGCCTGGGCCAGGACGAACACGGTCTTGGCCTGGCTGATCGAGAGCTCGAGCTCGACGAGCCGGTCGATGCCCTGCGCCTCTGCACTGCTCATGCAGCGCAAGAGGAACTGCTGTAGCGCCTCTTCGAGCTGGGTGTTGGTGGCCATCCCGAAATACTAACAGGCACGCAACTATTGCAGAAGCGGCACTATTGTTAACACGCAATGAACAACGAGTGACGGAGAGCCGACGACTCCCGTCGTTCTTCGTGGATCTATGCTCGCGGCCATGCAACGACGCCAGTCCTCGACGCCTCGTGAGCCGTGGGTTGACGTCGCCAAAGGCCTCGCGATCATCGCGGTGGCCCTCTACCACTCAGCGCTGCTCGGGATGGGCGCCGACCTCGTCGACGACTCGTGGAGGCAGATCAACACAGGTCTCTCCCGAGTCCGGATGCCCCTGTTCTTCTTCGCCTCGGGCCTGTTCGCGGCGAGCGCAGTCCAGCGCCGTTGGCCGAGGCTCTGGTCCGGGACGATGGCGAAGCTGGCCTGGTGCTTCGTCATCTGGTCGGTGTTCAGGCTCGCCTACTTGCAGGTCCTACCGCTCCCGTCGCGACCGCAAGACGACCTGCACACGTTCCTGATGGGGCCGATCTGGCCCGTGTGGCTCTGGTATCTGCATGCACTAGTTCTCTTCTACGTCGTGACGAAACTGATGTACGGCCGCATCCCGATCGCCCTCCAGCTGGCTGGCGCGGCAGTCCTCTCGGTGCTCGCGCTGTCGTCGGTGCTCGACATCTCGAATATCGGATATCGCGGCGCGGCGAAGTTCTATGTTTTCTTCCTCATTGCCGCACACTTTCGCACCACACTGATCCCCCTCATCGCACGGACCCCAGCCTGGTTGCCACTTCCGCTGCTCGCGCTGTTCGGTGGCGCTTCCGTTGCAGTGAGATCCCACGAGGACGTCCAGGGAGCCGTCCTGGCAGTGTGCGTCGCCGGGGTTGTTGCGAGCTGCGCGACTGCTGCAGTGCTGTCCCGCACCCGTCTTTCCGCACCGTTCTCCTACCTCGGACAGCGAACCATCTACGTCTACGTCTCCCACGTCTTTCTGGTGCGCCTGGCCCTACTCTTCCTCGAGCAGCTGCCAGAGGACACCACCCGTCCGATTGCCATGATCACGCCTGTGCTCGTGGCTGCATGGGCTGTCACTGGCTCGATTCTCCTATGGCTGCTGTTCAAGCGAACGCCGCTCAACGTCCTGTACGAGCCACCGTCCTGGTTCACCGGTGACCGCCGGACAAGCCGCACTGAGGGGCCGCGGGCGGTCCCGGGAGCGCGTGAATAGCGTCACCTTTGCTGCGCCGGGCGCTCACGGATTTCGGGCACGGCGCACATCCCCGTAGACTTAATCGGCTTTGCACTCGCAAGCCCTACTCCACGCTCGAGGACACTCTTCGCATGCCCATTCGCTCTGACCTGCGCAACGTCGCAATCGTCGCCCACGTCGACCACGGCAAGACGACGCTCGTCGACGCCATGCTCCAGCAGCAAGGTCACTTCGACGAGCACCACCAGCTCGCCGAGCGTGCCATGGACTCGGGAGACCTGGAGCGCGAAAAGGGGATCACGATCCTCGCCAAGAACACCGCCGTTCGCTACAACGGTCCCGGCGCGCCCGATGGTGGCGTGACGATCAACATCATTGACACACCCGGCCACGCCGACTTCGGTGGCGAGGTCGAGCGCGGCCTGTCGATGGTCGACGCAGTCATCCTGCTTGTCGACGCCTCCGAGGGTCCGCTCCCCCAGACGCGCTTCGTGCTCCGCAAGGCGCTCGCCGCCAAGATGCCGGTGGTCCTGGTCGTCAACAAGGTCGACCGCCCCGATTCACGTATTGCCGAAGTCGTCGACGAGACGTACGAGCTGTTCCTCGACCTGCTCGAGGACGGCGCCAACCAGGACGCCCTCGACTTTCCCGTCGTCTACGCCTCCGCCCGCGCCGGTCGCGCCTCGCTGACGCAGCCTGAAGACGGCGGCATGCCCGACAGCGACAACCTCATCCCGCTGTTCCAGACCATCATGGAAGCCGTACCCGCCCCGGAGTACACCGAGGGCGCGCCGCTTCAGGCCCACGTCACCAACCTCGACGCTTCCCCGTTCCTCGGCCGCCTCGCCCTCGTACGCGTCTTCGAGGGCACCCTCAAGAAGGGCGCCCAGGTCGCCTGGATGAAGCACGATGGCACGACCGAGAAGGTCAAGATCACCGAGCTGCTCGTCACCAACGAGCTCGAGCGCGTACCCGGCGAGAGTGCTGGCCCCGGTGACATCGTCGCCATCGCCGGCATCCCTGACATCACGATCGGCGAGACACTTGCCGATCCTGACAACCCGATCGCACTGCCGCTCATCACAGTCGACCAGCCCGCCATCTCGATGACGATCGGTACGAACACGTCGCCGCTCGCCGGCCGCGAGAAGAACACCAAGGTCACCGCTCGACTCGTCAAGGACCGCCTTGATCGCGAGCTCATCGGCAATGTGTCGCTCAAGGTCCTCGAGACCGCTCGTCCTGACGCCTGGGAGGTCCAGGGTCGTGGCGAGCTCGCGCTGGCCATCCTCGTCGAGCAGATGCGCCGCGAAGGCTACGAGCTCACCGTCGGCAAGCCGCAGGTCGTCACGCAGGAGATCGACGGCAAGGTGCACGAGCCGATGGAGCGCCTGACGATCGACGCACCCGAGGAGTACCTCGGCACGATCACCCAGCTGCTCGCCGTTCGTCGCGGTCGCATGGAGCAGATGATCAACCACGGGACCGGCTGGGTCCGTATGGAGTTCATCGTCCCGGCGCGTGGCCTGATCGGCTTCCGTACCGAGTTCCTCACCGACACTCGCGGTACCGGCATCGCCCACCAGACGTTCGAGAAGTACGAGCCGTGGGCCGGCGAGATCTCGACCCGCCCGTCGGGCTCGCTCGTCTCGGACCGCGCAGGCGCTGCGACGTCCTACGCCATGACCAACATCCAGGAGCGCGGCACGCTGTTCATCGAGCCGGCGACCGAGGTCTACGAGGGCATGATCGTCGGCGAGAACTCGCGCTCTGACGACATGGACATCAACATCGTCCGCGAGAAGAAGCAGACCAACGTCCGCTCCAACGCCGACGAGTTCGAGAAGCTCGTGCCGCCGCGCAAGCTGTCGCTCGAGCAGTCGCTGGAGTTCTGCCGCGAGGACGAGTGCGTCGAGGTCACCCCCGGCAACGTACGTATTCGCAAGATCATCCTCGACGCCACCGAGCGCGACCGGGCCAACCGCCGCGCCAAGAAGTAATCAGAGCACTCCGCGGGGGCGGAACTGCACGCTGATGCGCGGTCCGACGGGGCGCGCGGTCTTGAGGATCGCGTGTTCCCAGGTGCGCTGGCACGAGCCACCCATCACGACAAGGTCGCCGTGGCCCAGCGCGAAGCCAATCACCTCGCCGCCATCTCGAGGACGTAGCGACAATCGGCGGGCAGCACCGAGCGAGACGATAGCGACCATGGTGTCCTCGGTACGTCCACGGCCGATGCGGTCGCCGTGCCAGGCAACACTGTCGCGTCCGTCGCGGTAGTAGCAGAGACCCGCAGTCGCGAAACGCTCGCCAAGCTCGTCCTCGTAGTGATCGCTGAGCAGCTCCCGCGCCTCGGTCAGCAACAGATCGGGCAAGGCATCATCGCGTCCGTAGGAACAGACAAGGCGAGGCACGTCGACCACGGAGTCGTACATCTCGCGCTGCTCGGCCCGCCATGGAACGTCAGATTGCAGACGCAGGAACAAGTCGTCGGATCCCGCCACCCAACCGGGCAGCACATCCACCCAGGCACCACGCGTCAACGGCGTACGACGCGGTGCGAGCGCTCGAATCTCAGGCGTGACACCCGCATCGAGCAGTGAACCCTGGAAGTACTCGTCCATGAACAAAGCCTACGCCTGTTCGAACACATGTTCTAGACCGCAGCGATGTCGCGCCTCTCGAGCAGAAGGTGACCGGCCACACTCAGAGCGACAGCGACTGCCGCGACTGCAAGCCACGGACCCAGCGCAAAGGACTCCACCGGCATGATCGGCATATGGTCGAACGGCGAGACACCCGTCAACCAGCCCGGGAGACGCCACAGGGAGCCGAACAGCATTACGACAGCACAGAAGACCATTCCGAGCCATCCCGCAACCGCGATTCGTGCCGAGATTCCGTAGAGCAGTCGAGTGACAGCCGACAGCACGAGCACCGCCGGCGTGTAGGCCAGCGCCGATCCGGTGAGACGCCCGACCTGTGACAGGTCGCCTGCCACCAGCCCGTAGACGAGCCCTGTACCGAAGCCGCCTGCGAGGAGTACCGCTACGACACCGATCACGGTCACAGCGGTGTGCCCGAGAGCCCAGCGCACCCTCGGCAGCGCCGTCGACAACAGTGGCTCGAGACGACCACTGAGCTCCTCGCCCCGCGGACGGGCGGCAGAAGAGATCGCATACGCGCTCGTGATCACGGCGATCATCAGGATCGCCGATCCGTAGAACCCGTCCACCATCGAATCGGCACCGGCGGCGACAAACGAGTCCGAGAAGCCTGAATCGCCGAGCAGACTCTCCACGTCGTTGCCGATCGAGCCGTAGGACACGCCCACCAACAACATGCCCAAGGTCCAGCCCATCAGGGCGCCGCGCTGCAGCCGCCAGGCCAGTCCGAATGCCCCGATGTCACTCGTGGCCGGCCCACGACGCGTCGGCCAGACCCCACTACCGAGATCCCGGCGATCGAGGAGGCGCCAAGCCACCGTTGTGAGGAGTGCAACAGTGAAGACCGAGATTGCGACGGGCCACCAGATCTCTCCCGCATAGGCGCGCATCGCCTGCCCCCATCCGATCGGCGAGAGCCAGGACAACCCGTTCTCGGCCACGTCGCCCGCGGCCCGCACCACGTACGCAACACCCATCACGGCGCCCGTCAGTCCATACATGGAACGCGTTCCCTCGGTCAGCTGTGCAGCAACCAGTGCGACGGCCCCGAACACCAAACCGGCGAGCGTTGCAGCGACCCCGAGCGACGCCGACCCGGCGACTGGCAATCCGTAGGCAATCAAGCTGAGTGCAATGCCGGCACCGAGCACCGCGTTGGCGATGGCGACAACGGCTGCGGTCGCGATGATTGTGGAGTGCCGTCCGACAGCCCCGGCACGGACGAGCTCTTCTCGACCACTCTCTTCCTCCGCCCGGGTGTGACGCCCGACGAGAAACATGCTCATCAATCCGGCCACGATCGCGCCGAATGCACTGGATTGCCAAGCCACCTGTCCGCCCACGGTGTTGAGCACCCGCGGAGGCCCGGCCATCGCGATGAATCCGGCGTTGGACTCCATGCTGGCTGCGGCGCGGTCGAACTCAGCTTGCGTGGTGTAGAGCCCCTCGACGCTGATCGCCTGCGACCAATACAGGATGACCCCGCCGACCACCCACCACATCACCATCCATCGATCACGTCGGACGAAGAATCCCACGAAGGTTCGAGCACCGGTGACAGACCTCATGACACGGCACCCTCGGCGACGACGATCTCGTCGCCATAGTGACGAAGAAAGAGCTCTTCGAGAGTCGGTGGCTGAGATGTCAGGGACTGGATCCCGAATCGACCGAGAGCCTCGAGCACCGTACCGAGCGCAATTGTGTCGACCTCGCAGACCACACGACGCCCCTCGACCACCAGATCGTGCACCCCGGCGAGCGCCGCCAGCCCCGCCGGCGGATCGGCCAGCTCGGCGGCGACTGACGTGCGGGTCAGGTGACGCAGCTGCGACAAAGTGCCGGACTCGACAGTCCGACCCGAACGGATGATGCTCACTCGGTCGCAGAGCCGCTCGACTTCGGCGAGGATGTGGCTCGAGAGCAGAACCGAGTGCCCGCGATCCTTGAACTCATCGATACAGGAGGTGAACACCGACTCCATCAGGGGATCCAGCCCGGTCGTCGGTTCGTCGAGGATCAGCAGGTCGACGTCGGACGCGAGGGCCGCCACCAGGGCAACCTTCTGCCGGTTGCCTTTGGAGTACGTCCGCGCCTTCTTGGTGGGGTCCAGCTCGAATCGGTCGACCAGGTCTGCCCGTCGGCGGGGGTCGACACCGCCGCGAAGGCGGGACAGAAGATCTATAACCTCCCCGCCCGAGAGATTGGGCCACAGATTGACCTCTCCGGGAACGTAGGCAAGTCGCCGATGGAGCTCCGCTGCGTCGCGCCAGGGATCCTTGCCGAAGAGCGTCACTCGTCCTTCGTTCGCGCGAAGCAGTCCGAGCAGCACCCTGATGGTGGTCGATTTGCCGGAGCCATTGGGGCCGAGGAAGCCGTGCACCTCGCCTTGGGCCACCGTGAGGTCGAGCCCATCGAGCGCCGCGAACTTGCCGAACCGCTTGACCAGTCCAGAGATGTCGATGACAGAGTCCATGAACCCGACTCTACGCACGCACCGGGATAGGGTCATTGCATGTCAGAGGAGCCGTGGGATCAGATTCTCGACATGCTCGACCATCTCGCGAACACAGCGGCGACCACGCCGAACCTCGACGTCGAGGCGACGTTCGCCCGGCTCATCTCCGAGGCGATAGTGGAAGGCTTCGTGGACCCCGAGCTGCATGTCGATGACACAGCTCGATGGCTGACGGCAATGTTGGCGGCACACCGCGCCGCCCGTGAAGCGCACCCAGAAGTGCCATCCGACGATGACGGAGCCGTTCTGAGGCTCATCGTGACGCGATGGCTACACCCGCATCGGCTCGATCAGCGCGAGCCCCGTACCTGAGCGAGGTAGACCAGCGCGGCGACCGTGCCGACCAGACTGAGCAGCCCGAGCGGCCGGAAGCCGTCGACGACGTGCCCGGCAACCGCCAGCGCGAGGATGATGAGCCAGCTTCGCTTGGGCAGCGTCTCAATGTAGGTGAACTGGGCTGCCGGTCGGCCTACACAGTCGACCAGCGCGAACGCCTTGGCTGCGAACAGGGCAAGGCCAATGATCAGGGAAAGGCCGTTCTGGACCGCGAACAAGTCAGGCACGGATGCAGGCTATCGGGCGCACCCTCGGGGAAAAGCAGGACGGGCTCCCCCGAAGGGAAGCCCGTCCTGGGTGTTGGCGTGATTCAGGCCTTCTTGGCAGCCGTCTTCTTGGCGGCCGGAGCCTTCTTGGCCGGAGCCTTCTTGGCGGCCGGAGCCTTCTTGGCCGGGGCCTTCTTGGCCGGAGCCTTCTTGCCGGTCACCTTGGTGACAGTGGCCTTGGCGTCATCGACGAGGCCTTCGGCACGCTTGGTGGCGTCGTCAGCGAAGCCCTTGGCGGTCTTCGTGGCGTCGTCAGCGAAGCCCTTGGCGGTCTTGGTCAGGTCTTCAACCTTGAGGCCCTTGGCCTTGTTGACGAGCTCGTCGCTCTTCTTGACGAAGTCGGCGTAAGCAGCGGTCGCAGTGCCGAGCGCAGTCTGCGCGAGCTCCTGAGCCTGCTTCTGGAGGTCCGCAACGTCGATCTTCTTCAGCGTCTCGGGGAGAGCCTTGAAGTCTTCGACGATGGACTTGACCTGGGCGTTGATCGTGTCATTGATAGTCATGTTGTCTCCTGGTTTGCTTCGGTCACGGTTGCGACCAGTTGGGTGTCAGTGGCTTCATCGGTTCCGACGAAGGATCGGTAGATGTCGAGCAGTGCCGTCTTCTGACGCTCGGTGAGACGGGAGTCGAGGGCTATGGCGTCCTCCACCATCCGCGCTCCGCTCTCATCGGCATCGAGGATGCCGGCTCGAACGTAGAGCGACTCAGCCGAAATACGCAGCGCCTTGGCAATTTGCTGCAGAACCTCTGCCGACGGTCGACGCAGACCTCGTTCGATTTGGCTGAGGTACGGATTGGAAACATCCGTGAGTTCAGCCAGCTGTCGAAGCGACATCTGTGCCTGACCCCGCTGCTCACGCAGGTAGTCGCCGAGTCCTTCGACGGTCTTCTGCATGCTCAACTTGGCCATGCCTCAAGTGTGCTTGCAATAGTTAGCAAATGCAAGCAGGACGGCTTGCGACATGGGTCACACCTTGGTCATCGCTGCAGGTCAGAGGGGTCGTCAAAAGAATTCCGAGAAAAGTTGTAAGGACCTGTGGGGTCTGTGGCTCCTACCTACAAGCAAGACCACAGACCAACTGAAAACACACCACCAAAACCCACAGGAGAAATCATGAACCGCACCATCCGCAACCTGAT
>NZ_JAKFEL010000018.1:0-1841 GCF_036675695.1 Aeromicrobium sp. | reverse complement strand
TGTAGCCGTAGAAGGTGTGCACGAGCATCACCACGATGACCATGCCGAGCACCTGGATGTAGGCGAAGACGATGTCCATGGGGTGCAGGTAGAGGAAGAAGTAGTGGGAGAAGTTGCCGGCGCCGACGTCGTAGAAGAAGACCAGCAGCAGGTAGTCGGCCAGAAAGCCGCCGAGGGTGGCGAAGATGTAGAGCGGGGTGATCACGATCATCCCCGCGGCAACGCGCGTGGTGGCGAGGTAGGGCAGCGACGGGATGGCCATCACCTCGATCGCGTCGATCTCCTCGCTGATCCGCATCGCACCGAGCTGCGAGGTCGTCGCCGCACCGAGCGTCACCGACAGCGCGACACCGGCGAGCAACGGCGTGGAGAGTCGGGCCGTGAAGAAGGCAGCCAGCAGGGGGCTGAGTGATCCGACGCCGAGGCTCGAGGACGACTCGAAGCCCTGCGCTGCGGCCACCGCCCCCGCGAAGAAGGTGATCGAGGCGACGATCACGATCGAGCCACCGACGAGGGCGAGGGCACCGGTGCCGGTACCGAGCTCGGCGATCAGCTTGATGATCTCGCCGGGGTGGCGGCGAAGCGCGCGCGGGATTCCGGTGAGCACGCGCGCATAGAAGAGGCCGTGCGCTCCGATGGCGTCAAGCGTCCGGAGCGGCGCGCGACGTGCGGCTTCGAGCTTGGGAGAAAGGACAGACATCAGGGGCCTCAGAGGATGGCGAACTGGATCAGGCTGATGGTCAGGCTGACGGGAACGAGCACGGCCACGGTGATCACCACGGCCTGGTTGACGGCGTCACCGACACCCTTGGATCCGCCGGCCACGTTGAGGCCGCGATAGCAGGCGATGATGGCGGCGATCAGGCCGAAGACGAAGGCCTTGATCATGCTGAACATCAGCTCTGGGATCCCGGTGAACAAGGGGATGCTGGCGACGTAGGCGCCCGGATTGACGTCCTGGAGATAGACCGAGAAGAAGTAGCCACCAGCGAGGCCACCGGCGCAGATGAGGACGTTCAGGACGAGGGTCACCAGCACCGCGGCCACGATCCGGGGTACGACGAGCCGCTGGATCGGGTCGATGCCCAGCACCTGCATGGCCGCGATCTCCTCACGGATGGTGCGCGCCGCGAGGTCCGCACACATCGCCGTGCCGCCGGCACCGGCCACCACCACGACCGTGACGAACGGACCGATCTGCTGCACGGACGCGATGCCCGCAATGCCGCCCGCGAGGTCGAGGGCGCCGAGGTCCTTGAGCAACAGGTTGACCTCGAAGATCACCAGCAACGTGAAGCCGAGCATCACCAGCAGGGTCGGCACCAGCGAGACCCGCGTGATGAACCACGCCTGCTGCACGGCCTCACGCCACGAGAACCGCTTGGTGAACATGATCACGAGGGCGTCCAGCGTCATCGCCAGAATCCCGCCGAGCTCACGCGTCGGCTTGGCCGCAGCCTCGACCATTGACGCCATCGCACTCCCCCAAGGGCTTCCGGTAAATTTGAATCTGGATTAACGTAACTCTACTTATGGAACGCTAGATGGGTCGGCGCGGCGTGTCAAGCGTCACGCCGGAGATCGACATCGCCCCGCCTCGAAGGAGCACAGATGGACCTGGGACTGAAGGACGCACGCGTACTGATCACCGGAGGCGCCTCGAACATCGGACGCGGCATCGTGCACGCCTTCGCCACCGAGGGCAGCCGGATCGTGCTCTCGGACATCGACGGCCAGCAGGCCGAGAAGGTCGCGGCCGAGGCCCTCGACCGCGGCGCCACGGGCGTCGAGGTGGTCGTGGGCGACCTGACCGCGGAGGGCGAGGCGCAGCGCGCTGCCGA
>NZ_JAKFEL010000007.1:0-13114 GCF_036675695.1 Aeromicrobium sp. | reverse complement strand
CGTGCGGTGCTCGAGCACGCCGAGCAGCTGGAGCGTCGCCTTGGCGGTGATCGCACCTTGCGTGTAGTTCATGATCGCCTTGACGGCGGGAAGGAGTCGGTCGTTGATCGACCGTGCTTCAGGGAGGTTGCCTGCGTCGACGGCCGCAACCATGTCGGCGTACTGGCGAGCGGCGGCATGCGAAACAACGCTGACGACGCCGCTGGCGCCCATGGCGAGCCACGGTAGGTTGAGGACGTCGTCGCCGGAGTAGATCTTGATGCCGGTCTCACGCATCAGCCAAGCACCGCGGTTGAGGTCACCGACGGCATCCTTGACCGCGATGATCAGCGGGTTGTCAGCCATCGCGGCATACGTGTCGTCGGCGATCGTGATCGAGCTGCGACTCGGGATGTCGTAGAGCATCACGGGGGTGTCGTCGCCAGCACGAGCGACCTCGGTGAAGTGCGAGAGCAGGCCGGACTGCGGTGGCTTGCTGTAGTAGGGCGTGACGATGAGGAGTCCGTCAGCGCCGGCCTTCTTGGCCTGCTGTGCAAGCTCGATCGAATGGCGCGTGTCGTTGGTGCCGACTCCCGCCACGACCGTTGCCCGGTCGCCGACCGCGTCGATCACCGCGTTCAGGAGCTGGCCATCCTCGGCGACGGTCGTCGTCGGCGACTCCCCCGTCGTCCCGCTGATGACGAGACCGTCGCTGCCCTGGTCGACGAGATGGTTCGCCACCTTCTGCACAGCATCGAGATCGAGCTCACCCTCGCGGGTGAACGGCGTGACCATTGCGGTCAGCACACGCCCGAAGGGCGCGGCCTCGGTGGCGAGTGGCGACGTCATACATCGAGGCTACCGCTTGGGAGCCTCCGCGTGGCGGGCAGGATAGGCGCATGAGCGAGGACATTTACGAGATTGACACCGCGTCAACGCCGCGCGGCGACGGCATACGCGATTTGGTACTGACCGACCGATGGAACACCCCGCTCGGCAAGCCCAACGGCGGCTACATCCTCGCGGCCATGCTGCGCGGCCTCGGCGAGGAGATGGGCGCCGACGAACCGATGGTTGCCGCCATCACCTACCTCGCCTCCCCCGAGACCGGCGCGGCCGAGCTTCGTACGACGGCATTGCGTCGCGGACGACGCGTACAGACCGGTGAGGCGGCGCTCTGGGAAGGCGACCGCCACATTGCACAGCTGCTGGCGAGCTTCGGTCCTCGTACGGGTGGCCGCTCCCATGAACTCGGAACGCCCCCGATCCTGCCCTCGCCTGACGACTGCGGAAATCCGCGTGACGAAGGCATGGCTGGCGGGATCTTCGACCGCGTCGACTACCGACTCGCGTCGCGCCCAGGTTGGGTCGACGGCAAACCGAGCGGCGATCCGACCGTGGAGCTGTGGCAGCGACTTGCCGACGGTCGTGAGATCGACATGCCGGGGCTCGCGTTCCTCTGCGATGCGTACGCTCCCCCGGTGCTCGAGCTCGGCGAGCTTCAGTCGATGACGGTCCAGCTCACTGTCCACATGCATCGCCGCCCCGTACCGGGATGGATTGCCACTCGCCTGACTACCCGACACGTCATTAACGGCTACCACGACGAGGACTGTGAGCTCTGGGACGAGGCGGGCAACCTCGTCGCGCAAAGCCGTCAGCTCGCGATCCTGCTCTAGGCCGCTGGCTCAGGCGGACGAGGAGACCGTACGCGCGCGGCTGAGCCGGCTCCCGAGCGCGACGACGGCGGCACTGGTCGTCAGCACCGCGACGACGGCGAGCGCGGCGGTGCCCGGGCTGTGTACGACGAGCTGCGGCAGCTCACGCTCCGGCACCGCCGATGCGGCGATGCCCGCTCCCGCGAGCCCGAGCCAGCTGCCGGTCATGTTGCCGCGGTGGCTCAGGACGTCTCCGCGGACGGCCGCCACCAGTCCAAGCAGGACGGTCACGATGGTGACCACCGAGAGCACATGCAGGAAGCTGAACGCCCCGTCGCGGATTTCCGGATCCAGAACGAGGAGACGCTCACGTACAACAGCGCAACAACCCAGGCGCGGCCGGCGACGCGGTGTGCGGTCGAGCCTTTGGTGCTGAGGAACAGCTGCCAGGCGCCGATCACCAGGCCGAACCCGGCAGCGAAAGCGTGGGTCGCCACCAGCGGACTCATGCGGACGCTCCGGCCAGTTCGTCGAGCGCCCGGATCATCGCCTGCACCGGCCGGCTGAGGACGTCGGCAGGGACGCCGGCAATCTCGGCAAGGCCCGCGAATGCCGACTCGAGCAGGTCCGACCCCTCCTCGACGAGCCTGCGGCCGCGCGGGGTCAGGCCGAGCGCCCGCCGGTGCCCATTCCCGGGGACCGTACGAACGTCCAGCAGCCCGTCGGCTGCAAGGGCGGCGACCGTACGACTCATCGCCGGGTCCGACACCTGTTGCTCGGCGGCCAGCTCACGTTGGGTCGGCGTTCCGAGACGCTCGACGGCGAGCAGCACCAGGAACTTGGCGTACGAGACGTCATGGCCGCGCCGCAGCATCTCGTCCGCCGCAACGTCGAGGCGAGCGACGAGGGCGTGAAGGAGGTAGGCCGGGCGGTGCTGAACGTTGGTCACTCGACTATGATGCACTGGTTAAGTTAACTAGGTCAAGATAGGTGGCTGGTCCGGCCGCCGGCAACCTCGTCGCGCAAAGCCGTCAGCTCGCGATCCTGCTCTAGCCCGACGTATCCGTGACGCCCTCGTAGATCCCGATGTGGTTGCCATCTGGGTCTTCGAACACAGCCCACCAGCTCGTCTCGGAGATCGGGGACTTCTCCGCCAGCACTTTGCCGCCATGCTCGACAGCCAGCGCCAGCGTCTCGTCGATTGAGTCAACCTCGACGGTCGAGCGCGGCTGGGTGAAGCCCTCGCTGCGTGGGGCGAGCATGCCGCCGCTGATCTCGTTGGGTGCCTGCCACATCGGGAGGCCCTCGAATTCACTCATCTGCCAGCCGAACAACGTGCTGTAGAACGCGGTGGCGCGGGCGTTGTCGCTGACTGGGATGTCGACGTGGGTGATGTCTCCGTGAGCCATGACGTCTCCTCATCTCGGGTCATTTCAGTATGACCCGCTGGCTACAGTCATCGGCAAACGACCAAGGAGACCCAGTGTCACTGTTTGAGATCGACAACACCCAGAAGCTGTCCCGCGAAGACGCAGCTGCCAAGCTTCACGAGCTGGCGGATGCACTGGCGCGTCACAACTCAGTTGAGTTCGAGCGCGGCGGACAGCGCATCACCGTGAGCATTCCTGATGAGGTCAACCTCAAGGTCGAGGTCGAGCTGGGTGAGGACAACGAGCTCGAGATCGAGCTCACCTGGTGAACTAGTCCGCGCGGGAGAAGCGGGTGATTGTGAACGGCGGGTCGTCGTCAGGATGGTCGGCGTGCTCGACGACGTTCCACTCAGCCCAGTCCACCTCGGGGAAATAGGTGTCGCCCTCGGGTGCCAGCTCAACCCGGGTGACGACCATGGAGTCGACGAGCCCCGCGTCGAGCGCCTCAGCGTAGATCTGGGCACCACCGACCAGGAATATCTCGTTGTCGAGCTCAGCCGCCTGCCTCAGCGCATCGGGCAGGCTCGGCGCGGCGAGCACCCCAGGTGCCGACCAGGTGACCTGTCGGGTGACGACGATCGTCGTACGCCCTGGGAGCGGGCGACCGATCGAGTCGTACGTTGCACGGCCCATCACCATTGGATGACCCATGGTCAGCGCCTTGAAGTTGGCGAGGTCGGCGGGCAGGCGCCACGGGATCCCGCCGTCGGCGCCGATGATGCCGTTGGTGCCCATCGCCACGACGAGCGTCAAGGTCACTCTGTTGACCTCATTCGGCTCCGCCTCATATTGCGATCGGAGCCTTGATCGCCGGGTGCGGCTCGTAGCCGGTGACCTTGATCGAGTCGAGCGTGAAGTCGTCGATCGACGTGATCGACGGGTCGAGCCACAGCTCGGGCAGCGCTCGCGGCTCACGAGTCAGCTGCTCGCGCGCCTGGTCGAGGTGATTGACGTAGAGGTGGGCATCGCCGAGTGTGTGCACGAAGTCTCCGACCTCGAGACCCGCAACCTGCGCCACCATGTGCGTCAGCAATGCGTAGGAGGCGATGTTGAAGGGGACGCCCAAGAAGACATCGGCCGAGCGTTGGTACATCTGGCAGGAGAGCTTGCCATCGGCGACGTAGAACTGGAAGAACGCGTGGCACGGCATCAGGGCCATGGCGTCGAGCTCGGCGACGTTCCACGCACTGACGACGTGTCGACGCGAGTCGGGGTTGGTCTTGATCTGCTCGATGACCTGAGCGAGCTGGTCGATGTGCTCGCCGTCGGGCGCAGGCCATGATCGCCACTGGTAGCCGTAGACGGGGCCAAGATCACCATTGGCGTCGGCCCATTCGTCCCAGATCGTGACACCGTTGTCACGGAGATAAGTCGTGTTGGTGTCGCCGGCGATGAACCACAGCAGCTCAGCAACAACCGACTTGAGGTGGACCTTCTTGGTCGTGACCAGCGGGAAACCCTCGCTCAGGTCGAACCGCATCTGATGGCCGAAAACACTCTTGGTGCCCGTGCCGGTGCGGTCACCTTTGTCGACTCCTTCGTCGAGGATCCGTTGGACAAGATCGAGGTAGGCCCGCATGACCGCAGACTATCAATCGGCGACGACAGATCGTGTGCGAAACTCGCAGCATGCCGAGTGCTGAGTACAACACCACGCCTCGCGAGATTCGTAACTTCGCAACGCTGCAGCTCGGCCTCACTGGCGCGTTCCTCCTGGCCCTGTTCTGGTTCTGCGGCGGCACGGATGCCGGCTATCCACCACCATGGCTCGCGGCCGTGCTGGTCGTACCGATCGTCATTGCTGCAGTCTTCGCCGAGCGAGTCTGGCTGTCGGGCAAGCCGCTCGCTCGCGACGAGGATCCCGTACGTCTCAGAGCGGCCGGACTCGACGCCTACGCCGCCCAGACCGTCCGCAAGATGTTGATCGTCGAGGCGTCGATGCTCCCGGGCGTCATCGTCGGCTTCGCCGGCTCGTACGCTGCATGGCCAATCGTGATCGTCGGGTTCCCCGTCATTCTGCTCCTCGCGTGGGAGATCTGGCCGACCCGGCGCAACGTATCGCGTACCGCCGCAATGCTCGACTCGGGCGGCGTGGACTCCGGCCTCATCGACGGATTTAAATCGCTGTGAGGGATGACCACCCGCGTGACACAATGACGGTCCGCGAGATCAGTGGACCGAAGGCCTTGGCTGGAGGTTTCCACGCGTTGTACCTCGGGGAAACCATCTCTCAAATGGATTCAAGGTAAAGCCGCTTGCGGCCGGGGTTCGAATCCCCACTAGCCGTTCGCAGATCGGCAGCCTTCGGGCAGTGCGCGACGGGCTCTGCGGGACTTCGGGTCCCCCGCCCCGAGTTCTCGTCGATCTGCGAACGGTCCCACCTCTCGAAAGGAGCGCAACTATGGTCACCGTGATGCCTTACGAGCGCTACGTCCACTACCGCCACGGCAAGCTCGCTGGCGTGATCGGCCCAGGCAAGCACCGCTTCTGGGGCCTGGGCCACGATCTCGTGCCCGTCGACATGCGTGTTGAGCTGTTTGAAGTCCGGCCTCAGGAGGTCCCGACCTCCGACGGCATCACGGTCAAGGTCAGCGCTGCAGCGCGCACCCAGGTCGTCGACCCGGTCGCCTTCAACGAGTTCACCGATGATCCGCACGGTTACCTCTACGACGCCATCAAGACATGGATTCGTACGACGGTCCACGGTCTGACTCTCGATGAGGTCATCGCCGGCATCAGCGTCGACGAGACGCCTGTCGACATCGCCACTGCAGCTGCCTCCGTCGGCATCGACATCTCTGATTTCGGCGTGCGCGACATCCTCGTTCCTGGCGAGATCCGCCGCGCAACCGAGGATCTCGTGACAACCCGTCAGCGGTCTCACATCGCTCTCGAGCAGGCCCGCACTGACGTCGCTGTGCTCCGCGCACTCGCCAACAGCGCAAAGGTTCTCGAGGATCATCCTGCGCTCGCCGCAGTTCGGCTCGCCGAGACTGCTGCATCCCACGGTGGCACGGTCATCATTGAGCGTCCTACGGCGTGAACGCCGATGTCAGCGCTCGGCTCGCCTGGCCGGACGACGCGAGCACGATGGCGCGCATCCAGGTTGCTGCGTGGCACGCCAACTATGCCGAGCTGATCCCGGCCGCCGAGCTCGAGGCTCTCGACCCAGCTCAGCTCGCCGAGCGCTGGGCCATGGCGATCAGCTCACCCAAGGAAGCCCGCATGCGCGTGCTCGTCGCGCTCGAGCGTGCCGACGTACGCGGCTTCACCTTGGTGCACCCTTCGTACGACCCCGACAGCGATCAGGTCGCGGACGGCGAGATCGGCGAGTTCATCGTCGATCCGGAGCACCAACGTGAAGGCCACGGCTCTCGCCTCCTGCAGGCCGCAATCGACACGCTCTCGGCCGACAAGTTCACCCGCGCCGTCTGGTGGATCGGCTCGACAGACGACGCGCTGCGCCGGTTCATCAGCGAGTCCGGCTGGGAGCCAGATGGGGCACACCGCGAGCTCGCGGCCGAGGACGGCAGCACGATCAAGCAGATTCGGCTGCACACGAGTCTCGGGTGACGGCCGATCGCTCGGTCATCAAAGGCCGAGGATGCTCTCCAGGCCGACGGTCACTCCGGGTCTGTCGCTGACGGCCTTGACGGCTGCCACGACGCCCGGCATGAACGAGTCGCGGTTGCTCGAGTCGTGACGGATCGAGAGGGTCTCGCCCACTCCCCCGAACACCACGTCCTGCGATGCAACGAAACCGCGCGCACGTAGCGAGTGCACGGGCACGCCCGAAACCTTGGCGCCGCGTGCGCCACCCGGATCGGTGGTGGTGGCGTCCGGCAACGGTGCGGAACTCGCAGCGGAGCGCGCCGACGCGATGAGCTCAGCCGTACGTGTTGCAGTGCCCGACGGCGCATCGACCTTGTCGGGGTGGTGCATCTCGATGACTTCGACGGACTCGAAGAACGGCGCCGCGGTGGCTGCAAACTTCATCATCAGCACGGCGCCGATCGAGAAGTTGGGGACGATGAGGACGCCGGTCTTCGGGTCGAGCGCGCTCACCTCGGCGATCTTGGCATCGTCGAAGCCTGACGTACCGACGACGACGTGCACGCCGTGCTCGATGCACCACTTCACGTTGTCGAGCGCGACACCTGGCTGGGTGAAGTCCAGTGCGACCTCTGCGCCAGCGTCAGCGAGAAGGTCGATCGAGTCGTCGACATCCACTTCGGCAACGACGTCCAGGCCAGCGGCCTTGAGCGCCTCGACGGATGCCGTACCCATACGTCCCTTGGCACCCAGGACTGCGACTCGTGTCATGGGGCAAGCCTATCGGCGACCTCACGCGGACGAGCGCACCACAAGCTCAACCGGCAGTATGAGCTGCTCCGCGGGCAGATCCGGCTCCTCGATCCGACGCAGCACCATTGCCGCCATCTCCTGCCCGAGACGTACGAGCGGCTGCCTGACTGTGGTCAGCGGTGGTTCGGTTGTCTCCGAGCCAGCCGTGCCATCGAAGCCCACCACCGCGACGTCATTCGGGATGACCTTGCCGTGCTTGGTCAACGTCCGCATCGCACCCATCGCCATCAGGTCGCTGGCGGCGAACACCGCGTCGATGTCGGGGCGGCGAGCGAGAAGTGCCTCCATCGCATCGCGTCCGCTCTGCTCGCTGAAGTCGCCGGCCTCGATAAGGTCGGGGTCGGCCGCGATCCCCTCTTCGGCGAGCGCATCGACATACCCGTCGTGACGGTCGCGGCCCGAAGCCATCCCGCGCGGACCCGTGATGGTCGCGATCGTGCGACGGCCGGTCTTGATCAGGTAGGAAACCGCCTGGTGCGCGCCGCCGCGGTTGTCGACGTCGACGTACGACGCCGTGTCCCACAGCTGAGACCGGCCACCAAGGACCATCGGGATTCCGCGTGATCCGAGGTCCACCGGGAACGCGCCGTCGTCATGCAGCGAGAGCAGCAGAACGCCATCGACGTGCTGTCGGCCGAGGTACGCGCCGAGCCGTGTTGCCTGGTCGTCACCCTGCACCAGGGAGAGCACGAGCTGGCGGGAAGCATCGTTCAATGCGTTGGAGATGCCGCGTACGACTCCGGCGAAGAACGGCTCGCCGAAGATTCGCTCTTCGGACTCCGCAATCACCAGCGCCACAGTTCCCGTACGACGTGTGACGAGGGTTCGAGCCGCCTGATTCGGTACGTAGCCCAGCTCTTCGACCGCCTTCAAGACAGCGGCCTTGGTGCGTTCGGACACCTGCGGGGATCCGTTGATGACGCGCGAAGCGGTGCCGCGACCCACACCTGCGTGGGCCGCCACCTCATCCAGGGTCGGTTGACCCGTCCGCTCGCTCATGTGGCCAGTATCGCGGCTCGATGAGCTCGAATGAGGTCGGAATACCAACGTGCGCTGTCCTTCGGCGTACGCACCTGCGTCTCGTAGTCGACGTGGACGATCCCAAACCGCTTGGCATAACCCTCCGCCCACTCGTAGTTGTCGAGCAGCGACCAGGCGAAGTAGCCCCGGATGTCCATGCCCTGCTGGCGCATCGTCGCGATCGACTCGAGGTGATCGTTGAGGAATGAGATCCGGTCGGCGTCGTGCACCACGCCGTCAACAACCTCGTCGTCGAACGCTGCACCGTTCTCGGTGAGGTAGACCGGGATCGGTGCGTAGTCCCGCTGGACCCTTGACAGCACGTCGACGAGTCCCTGCGGGTCGATGTCCCACCCACTCGCCGTCCGCTCGAGACCGTTCTCGCTCTCGAAACGCACATCGGAAGAGCCGGGCCAGAGTCCGGCGCCCACGACGTGGCGGGTGTAGTAGTTGATCCCGAGGAAGTCGAGCGGCTGCGCGATCAGCTCTGGGTCGCCGTCGAGGATGAACGACGCATCGGTGACCGGGGCGATGTCAGCCAGCACGTCCTTTGGATAGCTGCCCTTGAGGATCGGGTCGAGGAACCAGCGGTTCATGAGTCCATCGATACGACGCACGGCATCGTCGTGTCGTCCAGAGTCGTCAACGGGGCTCACCGGGTAGAGGTTGAGCGTGACACCCACCTGCGCGTCCGGCACGGCCGCACGCAGACGATCGACGGCGAGTCCGTGACCCAGCATCAGGTGGTGCGATGCCGCGACCGAAGCCGCCGGCTCGGTGCGTCCGGGCGCATGGATTCCGCTGGCGTATCCGAGATAGGCGGCGCACCACGGCTCATTGAGCGTGATCCAGTGCTTGACCCGGTCGCCCAGAGCCTCCGCGATGATCGTCGTGTAGTCGGCGATGTGCTCAGCGGTGTCGCGTACGGGCCAGCCGCCCGACTGTTCCAACGTGTCGGGCAGATCCCAGTGATAGAGCGTCGCCCACGGGGTGATGCCCTTCTCAAGCAGCCGATCGACGAGACGGTCGTAGAACGCAATGCCTGCCGCGTTGCCCGAGCCCTGCCCGTCGGGCTGAACGCGCGGCCAGGCGATCGAGAAACGGTATGCCCCAAGGCCGAGCTCAGACATCAGGTCGACGTCGTCTGACCAGCGGTGATAGTGGTCGACGGCTATCGCGCCCGTCTCACCACCGATCACTCGACCAGGCTGCTCGGCGAAGGTGTCCCAGATCGACGGCGTACGGCCGTCCTCGCCCACCGCGCCCTCGATCTGGTACGCCGAGGTCGCAACTCCCCACGAGAAGTCGTCGGGGAACGCCGAGATGTCGACTGTCATGCCGGAACCCCCGTTGAAAAGGCACGGTACGGAGGTACCGGCATGAACCCTGTGTTCATGACTCGCTCGCTGCGCTCGCTCATGCCTTGAGTCCACCTTCCATGATTCCGCCGATGATCTGGCGGCCGAACACGATGAAGACGATGACCAGCGGGAGTGTGCCGATCAGGGTGCCGGCCATGATGAGCGACTGGTCCGAGTAGTAGCCGCTGGAGAGCCGCGAGAGGGCGACCTGCACCGTCGGGTGCTCGGCGTCCAGCGTCAGATAGGGCCACAGGAAGTCGTTCCAGCGCTCCATGAACGTCAGCAGCCCGAGTACGGCCGCCGCCGGTCGCAACGCCGGGAACACGATGCTGAAGAAGATCCGGAACGTCGATGCTCCGTCGACGCGAGCCGCTTCGATCATCTCGTCGGGGATCGCCTGCTGCGCGTACTGGCGCATCATGAAGACGCCGAAGCCCGCAACCAGGAACGGGAGCGTGACGGACTCGAGCCTGCCGGCAATGCCGAGCTTCGTCATCAGCATGTAGAGGGGGATGAGTCCCAGCTGAACCGGCACCATCATCGTGCCGATGACGAACAGCAACATGACATTGCGCCCGCGGAACTTCAGCTTGGCAAGTGCGAATCCAGCCAGGGATGACGTCACGACGACACATACGGTCGCGACCGAAGCCACCATCAGGCTGTTGAGCAGTGCCTTGGCGAAAGTCACGTCGGCATTCGCGAAGACCCGGTCGATATTCGACCCGAGTTCGCCGCCCAACGTGAGCGGCGGTGGCAGTCCCAAGATCTCGCTGTTCGTGCGAGAGGCCATGACGGCCATGAAGAGCAGTGGTCCAGCCGACATCAGGACCGCAAACGTCAGTCCGAGATAGAGCGCCAAGCTCTTCGTACGAGTGTCTGTCTTCGTCGCCATGTCAGTCCACCGACTTGATCCGGCGCAGGAGCGCGACGTTAATGATCGCGAAGACCGCGATGAACATGAACAGGACCCACGCGATCGTGGATGCGTAGCCGAAACGCTGCCCGGTGAACGCCTGCTGCACGAGGTACATCGCCACGGTCTGGAACTGACCGGTCGTCCCGCCCGCGATCGCGTTGACGCCTGACCCGAAGAGCAGCGGTTCAGTGAAGAGCTGGATGCCGCCGATGGTGGCGACAATCGAGACGAAGATGATGGTCGGCCGCAACATAGGCACCGTGATCGTCCAGAACTGGCGCCAGGCGGAGGCTCCGTCGATGCGTGCAGCCTCGTACAGCTCCTTGGGGACGGCTTGGAGCGAGGCGAGCAGGATCAGCGCGTTGTAGCCGGTCCACCGCCAGTCGACCATGATCGAGATCGCCAGCCAGGACGACCACCTATGGGCCTGCCAATCGATGGGCTGGTCGAGGCCGATGTGACCGAGTGCCCAGTTCACGATGCCGTAGTCGCGGGCGAAGATCAGCCCGAAGATGATGCCGACTGCGGCAATCGAGGTGACATTGGGCAGCAGCACCCCCATGCGCCAGAACGTGCGGCCCCGCATACGTCCGTTGAGCACCTGGGCGAGCACGGTCGCGATGATGAGCTGCGGAATCGTCGCAAGGATGAAGATGCCGATCGTGTTGATGAACGCGTTCCAGAAGTCGTGATCCGCGAACAGCTCACGGTAGTTGCCGAGTCCGACCCACCCCTGGTTGCCGGCCAACAGACTCCAGTCATGCATCGAGACCCAGGCCGTGTAGCCGAGCGGGAACAGCCCGAAGATCGCAAACACGATGAAGAACGGAGACATGAACGCGTACGGCGCGTACCTGGTCTCAGCCCTGCTGAGTCGATCACGAAGTCTCAACGGATTCTCTCCTGGTCAGTCCGGTGCCTGCGCTCGCTGGAGATCGGGCGCAGGCACCGGGGGTGAGGCGGGGCTGTTGCTCCGCCGTTCGCCTGGCACCCCATTGTCTGTGTGAGCAGATGTCAGGGGTGCCAGACGATTTACTTGGCGGCCTTCTTCGCAGCGGCGATCGCTGCGTTCCAACCGTCGCCTTCGGACCTCTGACCACCCTCGACGCTGCGGAGGACGTTCTCGAACGCGTCGCGTACGGGGACGTTCTTGGCACCGAGGTAGACCGGCTTCAGATTTGCTGCGCCGGCCACGAACAGCTGGCCTATCGGAGCATCACTGAAGTACGGATTGGTGGCTTCCTTCAGGTCACTGGTCTCGTACAGAGCGGGCAGAGATGGCAGGCGACCCTCGGCCTTGAATGCGCCGAGCTGTCCGTCCTCGCTGGACAAGTACTTCACCAGCTCGACTGCCATGTCGGCGTTCTTGCTGTTCTTGGGAACAGCGAGCCACGAACCGCCCCAGTTGCCTCCGCCACCGGGGATGGTTGCGATGTCCCACTTGCCGGTGAAGTCGTCACCGGCTTGACCCTTGATGTAACCCGTCATCCAGGCAGGGCACGCGACTGTCGCGAACGAACCGTTCTTGAATCCTGCGTTCCACTCATCCGAGAAGGCTGCGAGCTTCGCGGTGAGACCCGCGTCGATCATCTTGTTGGCCTGGTCCCACGCCGTCTTCACGGCCGGGTTGGAGTCAACGATGAGCTTGTCGTCACGATCGAAGTACGTGACGTCGCCGCCCTGCATCAGGATCGAGTTGTACGTGTTGGTGGCCGCGTCGATGAAGTGGACCTTGTCATCGTCGATGCCGGCCTGGAACTTCTCGCCCGTGGCAATGAAGTCGTCCCACGTCGGCCAGAGCTTGCCAACCTCTTCGCGGTCGGCTGGCAATCCAGCCTTCTCGAACAGGTCGCGGCGGTAGCACATCGCCAGTCCGCCGACGTCCGTACCGAGACCGATGGTGGTCTTGCCATCGGCAGTCGTGGCCTTGTCCCATACCCAGGGAAGCCAGCTGTCCTTGAGCTCGAGACCGCCTTCGTCCTGGAAGTTGACGAACTTGTCGGCGGTCTGGAGGAAGTTGACGGTCTGTCCCTCTTCGATCGCCACAACGTCACCGGCGGCAGCATTTGCTGCGATCTGCTGGCTCAGCTTGGTGTTGTACTTGCCGAGGTCACCTTCTGCCGTCTCAACGATCTTGACGCCGGGGTGATCCTTCTCAAACTGCTTGTAAACGTCCTTGTAGCCGAACTGCCCGAACAGATTGACTCGCAACGTCACGTTCTTGTCAGATCCGCCGCCGTCAGACCCGCAACCTGCGGCGAGAACTCCCGCGGCAAGGGCTGAGACTGCGAGGGCGGCGATGCGCTGTGTGCGATTCACGTCGTACCTTTCCTCCACAGCTCCCACCGTGGGAGCGTTCCCATGAGTGTGCCCTGCGTCACA
>NZ_JAKFEL010000023.1:0-1864 GCF_036675695.1 Aeromicrobium sp. | reverse complement strand
CGGCATCGGCGAGAAGATCAAGTCGATCATCCAGGCCATCCAGAGGCCCTTCAACAAGGCGATCGACTTCGTGATCAAGAAGGGCCTCAAGCTCGCCGGCCCGGTCATCCGCGGCCTGAAGGGCCTCGGAGGCAAGGCCAAGGCGGGGGCCAACAAGTTGAAGAACAAGGCTCTTGCGAAGATCCGCGGCGGCGACGACTCACCCGCGGGCAAACAGAAGCGTCTGGACAGCGGCCTGGCGGCAGGCCAGTCGGCCGTGGACCGGCTACCGGGCGAGAGCATCAAGGCGGCTCTCGGCCGGCCAGTCCTCGCTGCGATCAGGGTTCGGTACGGGATGACACGGCTTGAGTTGGTCGCCCGTGGGACTCACTGGGTGGTGGAGGGGGAGATCAACCCCAAGGGCAGCAAGCCCACCACGAAGGCCGTTGCGGTCGTCAGCTCCAAGTACGTCGTGCCCGGGACAAAGCAGTTGCGGCCGTACGTACTGGCAGATGGAGTGCGTGAGTGGTTCTACAAGAAGAACTTCCGGCTCACCCACAAGACCACTGTCCTCAATGAGGCAGCGAAGGGAGCGTCAGCGGGCTGGGTATGGTGCGCCGGGCACGGTAGTCGAGCAGCTCACCAGATCCGGCGCAATCAGGTCACCATCGACCACCGCGACACTCCCGTGGCCAGGCACTGGAACAGCAAGGGTCGCAAGACCGACCAGGCGACGCGCTATGCGTGGTACGACGATCCGAAGAACCTCGTCGTCCTGTGCGGACCGTGCAACAGTTCGAAGGGGTCCGGCGGAGTCACCTACACCGATACCGTTGAACCAGGCTTCAAGGGCTACAGGGAGTAGCGGGGAGGCGCACCAGATGGAGAACTACTCGCTCTGGAACGGCATGGCGGACGAGGGTGCAGTACGCCTCTACGCCACTGCGATCAACATGCAGGAGATCGGCACTGGCACGGCGGCATTCATCGACACTTTGCTCGCCGACTTCGGGCAGTCCGGCTCCGCATCCGACTGGTCGGTGTCCGGGCCGTTCGCGACCAGTTACCTGTGCCAGGACGACGAGTCCTCCGAGTGGCGCGACCGGTGGTGGCTCACCTGGGACATCCGGATCGGATTGACGACCGCGCCGGCCCCAGTGCCCGATCCGTTGGTCGACACGTTCGCCTACGACGAGTCATGGACCGGCAAGGAGGCCAGCCCAGAGGCCTTCACCGTCATCGTCAAGGCACCTGACTCGGCACGGGCCACGGAACTGCATGCGGTGCTGTCGGGCGCGGTCGGTGGGAAGCACGATGTTGCTCGGAGCGGGACCACTCCGGCCACCACGGACTTGATCACTCAGGTGGCCAGGAAGCTCAAGTCGAGGCGCTCGCCTCGGGCGCAGGTCTCGCCCGGTCGCCGCCCCGGGCTGATTGAGGTGCGAATTGAATCCGGGCGTCCCCGGCTGATCCCGGATGCGGTCGCAACGGCAGAGCTCATCGAGCAACTGGCCCGCAGCCTCGGCGCTGACACTCGCCTGAGACCCAGTTGACGAAGCGGTTGCCTGGGCCGCGATGAGTCGCCGCGCGTGCCCCGGTCTGTCCTGCCATGAGCATTGCGAGCAGCCACATCCAGCCCTGCCTGTGGTTCGACGACACCCTCGAGGAAGCCGCGCGCTTCTACACCGGCATCTTCCCGAACTCCTCGATCGGGCACCTCAGCCGCTACTCCGAGGGCAGCCCCGGCGAGCCCGGCACGGTCATGGCCGGCGAGTTCACGCTCGACGGGATGACCTTCCGCGGCATCAACGGAGGACCGGCGTTCCCGTTCACCGAGGCGGTCTCGTTCTCGGTCACGTGCCGCGACCAGTCCGAGGTCGACTAC
>NZ_JAKFEL010000064.1:0-1884 GCF_036675695.1 Aeromicrobium sp. | reverse complement strand
CGCGGGCTACGAGAACCTCAAGTACAAGACGATCACCGTGCTGTCCGACCCCAGCCCGAAGGTCGACGAGGCCCTGGCCCGCGACCTCGTGGCCGTGTACGAGCAGCGCACCCGTGGCGTCTACCGGGTGCCGTACGACCCGGCACTCGTCTCCGGGTCCGTCGTCCCGTACGACCAGCTCTCCGAGGACACGAAGCGTTCGTGGCTGCGGGCGTGCGCGGGGATGGCGGCCGCGCTCTAGAAACTCCGGCCTCTGGCCTGCGCTCAGCACTCACCTGGTGCGTGCTGAGCGCAGGTAAACGGCGTTCATCGGGGATCCGTCTGTGTGACCCTGTTGTCGGCCGAGTTGAGATCGCGCGGTCGATTGAACGTGACTGCAACGCGAAGGACAGACACTTGGCGGTCTTCAGATGGATCGAGTTCTGGCCGTCGGGCGGGCGGGAGGACCGGCCGTGGACAGACGATCCCGCGACTGACGCCTTGGTGAAGTCAGCGTGCCGGGTATCTCAGGCCTATAGCGACGCTCTACGTGACGAGCACTTCGAGGGTCCCTGCTCGAGTTTGCGGTTCTCCTCCCATCCGCATGACGACGACGCTGTACAACTCCAGGTCTCCACAGCAAGGCATGCCGACTGGGAGCACGGCATCGTCTTCGTGCCAGAGGTGGTTGCCGAACTCTCCGCGGATGACCGTGCTCGCCTCGTCCTGGACCTGATCCACGAGGCCGTCGTCGAGTTGGCTCCGCATCGCGGCTGGTCGTTGGAGCAGGTCGAACGAGTACGTGCTCGAGTGCTCGCGCAAGACCTGGAGTTCCCTTGGGCCTCGCCCTGGAAGGCGAGCTCCGACAGGTCGATGACCGCGCGAGTCGTCTTCCGTGTAGCCGACGACGGCTTGGGTCGGGCGATGATCGAGGTGAGGGAGCGGACGTCCGGGGACCTGGTTGCACGGTCAGCCCCAGCGCTCGCGTACAACGCGTTGACCAATTTCAGGGCCAGCGCGAGGACGCTTCGCTGGGTGAACGGCATTGTCCAGTTCATCCCGCGGCCAGGCAGCCCTCACGGCGAGGTGTCGGTATCTCTGGATCCGGCCCTTCCCGAGATCCATTCAGAGCCGCCGGTCGGCCACGCTGACGTGACGACGGCAGTTGTCACGAGTCCTGAGATCGTCCGGGCGCCGTACGGCTCCCACGTGAAGGACAGGACGCCCGCGATCAAGGTGTTCAGCGGTTTCGGTGTCGGCCTTCGCGTCGGGTGCATTCCCGACATTGACGGGACCGACTTCGGAGAGAAGATCGAGCTCGAAATCTTCGACCGCCTCGGGTCAGGAGAGGGGGGTATCAGCGAGTGGGTCGATGGGCTCCCGATCGAGATCGTTCTGGAGTACCACCTGCCAGGACAGGTTGACGGATTCGGCGCGTACGGCATCCGGCTGCGTCGGACCGCGAAGCGCTTGAACGTCGTCGTCCTCCGAGATGCGTCGTGGTGCGCGGGCGGGGAAGTAGCGGAGTCGTTGGTTCGTCACGAGATGGCGCTGGTGGTCGAGCTGGTCATGGCAGCGCTGCACGCCCGAGCCGCGAAGCGCGCGAAGATGCGCTGACGGAAACCGAAACGAGCGGCACACCGTTCGTGGCTTCGGCACCGCTGCTCACGCTCAGGGGTCCTGCCTGCGTGGCGAACGGTATGTCGCTCGTGAGGCCTGCGGCACTCTGACCGAACCGGACTGCGGGCGAGGTTGATTGATGTCAATCAACCTCGACCAGGAGTCAGTGCTGGAGCGACGGGTCCCAGCGGTTGGCGATCAGCTTGAAGCTCGGGGTGTCGTCGAGCGAGGTCATGGCCTCGTAGATCCGTTCGTACCGGGTCGAGGCGATCCGCCAGGCGCCGT
>NZ_JAKFEL010000122.1:0-1923 GCF_036675695.1 Aeromicrobium sp. | reverse complement strand
GCCGTACTCGACCACTACGTGGTGCACCGCCGCGAACGCCTCGCCCAGGTCGAGGCGGCCCTGGGGCGGTTGGGGTTGAGCCCGGCCCAGTTGCCGCCCGACGTCGCCGAGGACCCCGACCTGCCCCGCCAGGTCGTCGAGGTCGTGTACGCCGACGTGGACGAGTCGTTGTGGGTGGCGGCTGAGTGGTCGGTGCGGGCGCAGTTGTCGTACCTGGCGGGCCGGTGAACGGCTCAGTTGTTCAGCTTCGCCGCACGCTCGAGTCGGTCGAGGGCCTCCGTGGCGTTCTCCACTGACATCGCGGAGTCGTCCTTTCGGCAGTAGGTGAGCATCTTTCGCAGTCGCGTGCGGTCCTTGTTCACCAACGCGGTTTCCCGGAAGTCACGGGCCGAGACAAGACTGGCCAGGACAACGAAGTCGGTGCAGTGCCGTGTGCTGGCACGGTCGGCGGCGATCTCGGTTCGCGCTGCGGCCTTGCCGACGAGGGCTCCCACGAGATTCGGGCGGAGGACGGTGCCGGTTCGGCCGTCGACCGTCACGAGCACGGGCTCGCTCCGGTTGAGAGCCTGGGTGGTGCCGGGCGCGGAGATGGTCGGGGCTCCACCTGCGCCGAGTCGAGCCGCCGCGCGTTGGCCGATGCCTTCCGGGATGAGGACGTCGATCTGGGCCCGGTCGCGCCGCCAGCGGTGCTGGATGCCATCGCCCGAAGTGTCCGGTATGAACCCCATGTCCTTCAGTGCACCGGTGAATGATTCCAGCATGGTGGTGGAGGCACGGACGTTGACGACGGTGTCGACGTCATTGGTCGGGCGGGTCGGTGTAGCGCCTCGTTCGGCGCAATGAAGGTGAACCAGTTGTCCGCCGATGAGGGTCCAGTCGGTGCTGATGCGGTTGTGGAGGTCCATGAGGGCGTGCCACGACTGCTTCTGTGGGTCGTTCATCGCAGGCAGTTCGACGGGCTCAGCCATGATCCGCTCCGCTGATGTGGGCTTCCCGTGCAACGATCGCGGCACGCAGGTCGGCGATCACGCGGATGACTTCGATCTTCTCGCGGACGCCGTCGTGCTCGGCCAGGTCCGCCGCGAGCGCGAGCGGAGAGCACACCACCTCATCGAGGTCACCCAGTGCGACCGGGCCTGCTTCGTCGGAGTCCACGACATGGAGGATGACGTTGGCGCGAGAGCCACGAGCAGGGGACAGCAGGTAGTCCGCGACGAGGTCGTCGAGGTCGTCGGCAGCCACGTATCCTTCGGCGACGCCGGCGGCAGACATGTTCGACGCTGCGAGCGAGACACCGGAAAGGTGGACGCGCTCGTCGTCACGGACGTCGGGCAGGTCGCGGGACGAGGCTTCGAACAGCGCCCGCACACCCCGATTGCGCAAGGCGTGCACGACCTGCGCTGCGGCATCGTCGATGTCCTCGGAGGACGCCTGCTCGAGCAGGCGTCTCAGCCGCGACCGAGCACGCGATCGGGCGGGCGGGCTGAGCTCCGCTGCGGCCTGATCGCTGGCGGCAACGGCGAGCAGGTCCCACGCGGACTTGGCCGACAGCGGTCGCCCCGGCCCACGGTGATGCTTGATCCGACGTACGTCGTTGACCTCGACGACCCATTGATGGCCGACCTTCTCCGCGGGCAGGGACCCTTCCCGGATGCGCTGATGGACGCGTTGCGGATGGACGCCGAGCATCTCGGCGGCTTCGACCACGCTGACGCGGACACCGGACATGGCGACCTTCCTGACCGTCTCTAATTGCGACAATTCTATAAGAACTTATAGGTTTCCTGCAATCGGCTCAGGCTCAGCCCAGCACGTTCGGCACCCGGCCGTACGCCTCGGGCTCCTCGGCCATGATCTTGGCCCGCGCCTTCACCCGGTAACGCCAGATCTGCACGAGGCCGACGCCCCAGAGCAGGTACTGGC
>NZ_JAKFEL010000138.1:0-13604 GCF_036675695.1 Aeromicrobium sp. | reverse complement strand
CGTCGAGAGCACGACCCACGACACTTCGCCTTTTGATGTGGCCAGGATCAGGGCTGATTTCCCGATCCTGAGCCGCCGCCTGGCCGGAGACCTGCCGTTGGTCTATCTCGACAGCGCCAACTCCTCGCAGAAGCCCGAGAGCGTCATCCGCGCGATCGACGATCACTACCGGCTGCACAATGCCAACGTCGCCCGCGCGATGCATCAGCTTGGTGCCGAAGCGAGCGCGGCGTTTGAGCTGGGTCGCGACAAGATTGCCGCCTTCATTGGTGCGCCCAGCCGCGACGAGGTCGTGTTCACCAAGAACGCGTCCGAGGCGCTCAACCTCGTGGCTCGTGTGCTCGGCGACTCTGGTCGTATCGGCCAGGACCACGAGATCGTCATCAGCGAGATGGAGCACCACTCCAACATCGTTCCGTGGCAGCAGCTTTCGCAGCGCACTGGCGCTGAGTTGCGCTGGTTCGGCGTCACGGACGAGGGCCGCCTCGACCTGGACAACATCGACCAGCTGATCACCGAGCAGACTGCGGTCGTTTCGGTCACTTGGGTCTCCAACATGCTCGGCACGATCAACCCGCTCGACGTGATCATCGCCAAGGCGCATTCGGTCGGCGCCCTTGTGGTCGTCGACGCGTCGCAGGCCGTGCCACAGCTCCCCGTTGATGTTGCGGCCCTGGGCGCCGACTTTGTCGCGTTCACAGGTCACAAGATGGTCGGTCCGACCGGCATCGGCGTCCTGTGGGGCCGCTACGACCTGCTCGCCGAGCTTCCGCCGTTCCTCGGTGGTGGCGAGATGATCGAGACCGTCACGATGGCGTCCTCGACGTACGCTCCGCCGCCGGCACGCTTCGAGGCTGGCACGCCGCCGATCGCCGAAGCAGTCGGTCTCGGCGCCGCGGCTGACTACCTCACCTCGATCGGCATGGAGAACGTCGCCGCGCACGAGCAGGAGATCACCGCGTATGCGCTCGGTGCGCTCCAGGAGATCGACGGCCTCAAGGTCGTCGGCCCCACGACCGCTGAGCAGCGCGGGGGAGCGGTGAGCTTCACGCTCGGCGAGATCCACCCGCACGACGTGTCGCAGCTGCTCGATTCCAAGGGCGTTGCCGTACGCGCTGGTCACCACTGCGCGAAACCGGCTCACCTGCGCTTCGGTGTGCAGTCCACGACTCGTGCATCGTTCTACCTCTACACAACGACTCAGGAAATTGATGCGTTGGTTGAGGCGTTGCACCATACGAAGAAGTACTTCTCATGACTGAGGCTATGAACGTCGACTCGCTGTACCAGGAGATCATCCTGGACCACTACAAGCACCCGCATGGCAAGGGACTCCGTGAGCCCTTTGAAGCCGAGGTGCACCACGTCAACCCCACCTGCGGTGACGAGATCACCCTGCGCGTGCACCTTGATGGTGAGACCGTCGCCGACGTCTCGTACGACTCGGTCGGCTGCTCCATCAGCCAGGCGTCTGCCTCGGTGCTCAACGAGCTGATCATCGGCAAGACCGTCACCGAAGGCATGGCTGTGCTCGACACGTTCACCGAGCTCATGCAGGGCAAGGGCAAGGTCGAGCCTGACGAGGACATCCTCGAGGACGGCATTGCCTTCGCCGGCGTCGCTCAGTTCCCGGCACGCGTGAAATGCGCGCTGCTGTCATGGATGGCCTGGAAAGACGCCGTCGCCCAAGCACTTGTCACCACAACCCCGGGAGATCCCGCATGACCACCGACCACAGCGACCTGCCCGACGTCGAGACACAGCCCACTGGCGGCACGACCACGGTCGATGACGTCATGGAGGCGATGAAGGATGTCGTCGACCCCGAGCTCGGCATCAATGTCGTCGATCTCGGCCTCGTCTATGGCGCCGACGTCGATGAGCACTCCAACACCGTGCTGTCCATGACGCTCACCTCTGCGGCCTGCCCGCTGACCGACGTCATCGAGGACCAGACACGCGCTGCCCTCGACGGACTCGTCAACGACTTCCGGATCGAATGGGTCTGGATGCCGCCGTGGGGCCCGGACAAGATCACCGACGACGGCCGCGAAATGCTCCGCGCCCTCGGCTTCAATATCGGCTAACCAGCCTTCATCGCTCTGGCACCCCTCGGTGGTTGAGTAGCGAGGAACGAGCGTATCGAAACCTCGTGAGATGACCGCCCAACGCGAGCATCTCGGCTGACGACCGTGTCGAGGGGCACACCCTCGAATGGTCAAGCGCATCGCGTACGCCCCGTAGAATGAAGGGGTGAACTCGATCCAGCGGGAATGACGACGGCGCTCGACGCCGCCCATTCGCACACCCTGATCCGAAAGTCCCACCATGCTCACCGTCTCCAATGTGGAGCTGCGCTTCGGCGCGCGCGTCCTGATGTCGGACGTCTCGTTCCGTGTCGACAAGGGCGACAAGATCGGCCTCGTCGGACGCAATGGCGCCGGCAAGACCACCCTGACGCGCATGCTCTCTGGCGAAGGACAGCCCGCTGAAGGCTCGATCACGTCCACCGGCAAGGTGGGCTACCTCCCGCAGGACCCGAAGTCAGGTGACCTCGCGACGACCGCCCGCGATCGCATCCTCGGTGCCCGCGACCTCGACACCGCGCTGATCGCCATGCGCAAGGCGGAGCTCGATATGGGCTCGCCGGACCCGGAGATCGCCGAAAAGGCGATGAAGGCCTACACCCGTGCTGACACGGCCTTCGGTGCCGGCGGTGGCTACGCAGCCGAGTCGGAGGCGGCGACGATCGCCCACAACCTCGGCCTCCCAGATCGTGTGCTGGAGCAGCCGCTGTCGACCCTCTCAGGCGGACAGCGTCGCCGCATCGAGCTGGCACGCATCCTGTTCTCCGATGCAGACACATTGCTCCTCGATGAACCGACCAACCACCTAGACGCAGACTCCGTGGTCTGGCTGCGGGGATTCCTCAAGACCTTCAGTGGCGGCATCGTGGTCATCAGCCACGACGTCGAGCTGATCGAGGAGACCGTCAACAAGGTTCTCTACCTCGATGCCAACCGCGCCACGATCGACATCTACAACATGGGCTGGAAGTCGTACGTCAAGCAGCGCGAAGCCGATGAGCACCGTCGCAAGCGCGAGCGAGCAATCGCGGTCAAGAAGGCTGGAGAGCTGACCAGCCAGGCCAACAAGTTCCGTGCCAAGGCCTCCAAGGCAGCTACTGCACAGCAGATGCTGCGTCGCGCCGAGCAGATGGTTGCGGGTCTCGAGAACGAACGCGTGCACGACAAGGTTGCAAACATCAAGTTCCCGAAGCCTGCACCGTGCGGCAAGACGCCGCTCATGGCCGAGGGGCTTTCCAAGTCGTACGGCTCGCTTGAGATCTTCACCGATGTCGACCTGGCGATCGACAAGGGCAGCCGCGTCGTCATCCTCGGACTGAATGGCGCCGGCAAGACGACGTTGCTACGAATGCTTGCTGGAACGCTCGAGGCCGACACCGGCGAGATCATGCCCGGTCACGGGCTCAAGATCGGCTATTTCGCCCAGGAGCACGAGACTCTCGACACCTCACGCACCGTCCTCGAGAACATGCAGTCGGCGGCTCCTCAGCTGACTGACACCGAGGCCCGCAGTGTCCTGGGCTCGTTCCTGTTCAGCGGTGACGACACCTCGAAGCCGGCGGCTGTGCTGTCCGGTGGTGAGAAGACGCGTCTCGCCCTGGCCAGCCTGATCGTCTCGAGCGCCAACGTGCTGCTGCTCGACGAGCCGACCAACAACCTTGACCCTGCGTCACGCGAAGAAGTCCTGCGCGCCATTCGTACGTACGAGGGCGCCATCGTGCTTGTGTCACACGACGAGGGCGCGGTGATGGCTCTGGAGCCCGACCGCGTGCTGCTGCTGCCTGACGGCGACGAGGACCTCTGGTCCGACGACTACGCCGACCTCGTCAGTCTGGCTTAGCGAACCCGTCGATACGGGTGGGATTGCGGCGTTCCTTGGCCTCGGCCCGCGCGAACCAGAAGTAGCCCACGGTGGCCAGCATGGCGAAGAACACCCACTGGAGCCCGTAGAAGAAGTGCGGTCCTTGGCCGAGCTCCGGCTTCGGCTCAAGAGCGAGCTCCTTGGTGGCTTCCGGGTCCTGCGTTCGCAGGTTGAGGTAGCCGTCGACCAGGTCATACGGGACAGACTTCGCCATGCCGATGCTGGAGATTGCTCGGATCTGACCGTCGACCGGGCGGGTGGCGTCGCTACCGGCGCCATTGTTCTGCCGCAGCCAGCCCATGACGCTGACCTCACCGGTCGGCGGCGCGGGAACGCCTGGGTTGTCGACGGTGTTCTTGGTCTCGATCCAGCCCCGGTCGACCAGGACCGCAGCGCCGTCAGTCATGACCAGGGGAGTGACAACGTCGACTCCAGGTGCGCCATCGCGCGTCGTGAACTTCACCGTCACCTGGTGCTCAAGGTCGTACGTGCCGGTCGCGGTGACGCGCGTCCATTCCGAGGAATCGTCAACCTTCTGTCCAGCGCTGAGTGCTGTCGTCAGCGGAACTGGGTCCTTCTTGAAGTGCGCGGAGATGACCTTGTTCTGGGCGAGGCGGTCATCAAGACGTTCGAACTGCCACATACCCAGACGAACGCAGATCGCCGAGAGCAGGACGACGAATAATGCGAAGCCGATCCAGCGACTGCTCAGCAGGAAGCGGAACACACCACGACGGTAGTTGAGCCGCCTCGGGTCACCGCCGCTGGGTCAGGGCTGAATCGCGACGTTCTCTTTCCAGAACCCACGAGCATCGAGGAATTTGCGGAGTGTCTCGGAGTGCTCATCACACGCGAGCCAGATCTTGCGGCGATCAGGCGTATGGATCTTCGGGTTGTTCCAGATCACCTGGTGTGTCGCGTCGGCACCGCAACCTTTGGCCGAGCAGACCAGATCTTCAGTCATCGAGCTGCGTTGGCCGCGGGGCCTCGATCGCCTTCTCAGGACCGAACACGGACGGGCCGGCACCTCGCTTGCGTACGCCGGCGTTGGCCAGGATGACTGACGTGTAGGGAAGCAGAAGTGCACCAGCAAGCAACACCCAGCGCAGCCAGCCGTCGGCGATGATTGCGCCGATGAAGCAGGCCGTACGGATGCCCATCGAGATGGCGTAGCGCTTCTCGCGCGAGCCGATGTCGTCACTGTGCGACGTGGCTGCAGACGTGATCGAGTAGACATGCTGCTTGCGAGGCTCCACGGGTTCAGGTGTCACACCTCCAGAGTACGTCGCGGCGCCACCGTGCATGATGTGAGCATGAGCAACCGCACCTATCGCATCAGTGAAATCGTCGGCACGTCCACCGAAGGCGTCAGCGAGGCCGTCGACAACGGAATCGAGCGCGCCGGCAAGACCTTGCGTCATCTGGACTGGTTCGAGGTCACCAACATCCGCGGGCAGATCACCGACACCGAGGTCTCGCACTACCAAGTGACGATGAAGATCGGCTTCCGCCTTGAGGATGACGAGTAAAGCGACCTAGTCCTTCGACCCGTACGTGCGCAGCAGCGCTGCGACCGTCGAGAGCAGCACAACCACGCCGCCGTACAGGTACGTCGTGGCGGCCAGTCCGATGTGGGGCGCGGCAATCCCGGCAATGACCACCGGGATGCCGAACGCGAGGTAGCTCACGACGAAAACCGCGGCGAACAGCTCACCTCGCTCGTGTGCGCCAACCAGCGGGGTGATCGAGCGCATGATGCCCAGGAACCCGGCACCGAATCCCGTTCCGGCGATGACGGCTGCAGTGAGAAAGCCCCACAGCGAGCCGGCTTCGAGTGCGCCCAGCGTCAGGGCCGTGCCGACGGCCAGCGCCGTGGTGCCGTAGATCGTGATGGCACGCGGCGACGCTCCGCGGGCGACGTAGCACGCGAGAGCTCCGAAGCCGGTGAGAACCGTGACGACGAGGCCCTGCTCGAGGTGATCGGTCCCGCCAAGCTCCTGGGCGACGATCGGAGCGCCGAGTGACAGGTAGAGACCGCCGGTCGCCCAACCCGCGATCAGGGCGGGCGTACTGCGCAGGAATGCGGCACGGGCCGGAAGGGGGATGCCCACACGGGGCTTGAGTGACTGCAGTAGCCCTTCACGGCGGGCCGAGGTCTCGGGCAGTAGCCACACTGCTGCAGCGAGCACGACGTACACGGCTGTCAGCGAGCCGAAGACCGCAACCAGAGGAGCCGACGCGGCATCGAGCACGGCTCCGCCGAACAGTGCGCCGAGGGCGAGTCCAGCCATCGGGCTGACACTGTTGAATGTTGCAGCGGCTCCAGATCGGTTGGTCGGTTCCAGGTCGACGACCAACGCAGAGAGCGCCGACAGAAGGAGCGCGCTCGCGATTCCCTGGATGACTCGCGCGGTGACGAGCATCGACACCGAATCGGCGTGCCAGAACACCACCATGCTCGCAGCCAGCAGCACGAAACCGACGGAGACCACAGGACGGCGGCCCAGGTGGTCGGACAATGAGCCGGCAACCAGCAGCATGGCCAGCAGGGCGATGGCGTACACGGCGAAGATCGCGGTCATGGTTGCCGAGGAGAAGCCCAGCTCCTGCTGGAGGACCGGGTAGAACGGCGAAGGGGCGCTGGCGCCGATCATCATCGCCAGCACCGAGATCAGTCCGACGGCGAACGGCACTGTCCCGCGGTGGACGGCGACAGGGGCGTCGATGGTGGTGGGCATGGCGTCCTCAGTACGGATTTGGTTCGAAAAGTTTAGAACCTAACCAACGTACGTCGGGTTTCACCACTGTTCAAGTATTATCGAACCATGGCCTCGTATGACCTCGAACACCCTGCGATGACGGACGTTGAGCTGACTGACGTTCTGTTCGCGCTGAGCGATCCCGCGCGACTCGCGATCGTGCGGGAGGTCTCGGAAGGTCCGCTGAGCATGGCCGAGTGTGGGGCGACGAATCCGGCACTCCCGAAGTCGACCAAGTCGCATCTCATGAAGGTTCTGCGTGAGGCAGGGATCGTCCGCAACGAGCCCGAAGGTCGCGGCCGAAAGCTCAGTCTGCGTCGTGACGAGCTCGACGAGCGCTTCCCGGGACTGCTCGACTCGATTCTCCGCTAGTCAGCGGCGTCTGCGGCTTCCACTTCTTCGCGCGTGATGCCTAGGAGGTAGACGATCGCGTCGAGGTACGGCACGTTGACCGACGTACGCGCCTGGTCTCGTACGACCGGCTTGGCATTGAACGCAATGCCAAGACCTGATGCAGCGAGCATGTCGAGGTCGTTGGCACCGTCACCGATCGCAACGGTGTTGCGTACAGGTATGCGCGCTTCGTCGGCAAAACGTCGCAGCGCCTCGGCCTTCCCGGCCCGATCGACCACGTCGCCGAGGATGCGGCCAGTGAGCTTGCCGTCGACGACCTCGAGCTCGTTGGCCGCGAAGTAGTCGACGCCGAGCTCGGCGGCGATACGTTCGATGATTTGCGTGAATCCGCCGCTGACCAGGGCGAAGCGGTAGCCGAGCCTCTTGAGCGTGCGGATCATGGTGCGCGCGCCTGGCGCATAGACGAGGGCGTCGTAGACCTCGCCGAGCGCGGACTCGTCGACGCCTTCGAGCAGCTTGACCCGTGCCGTGAGCGATTCGCTGAAGTCGAGCTCGCCGTTCATCGCCGACTCGGTGATCGCCGCGACCTCAGCCTCGAACCCGGCGTGGGCGGCGATCATCTCGATCACTTCGCCCTGGATCAGGGTCGAATCGACGTCCATCACGACCAGACGCTGGGCGTGGCGCTGGATGCCGTTCTCCTGCACCGCAATGTCGACCCCCTGCTCGAACGCAACGGCGGCCAGGTGGGCCTGCAGCTCGTCGGGGTCCGCGCCGGAAACCTCCATGCGGATCGCCGTCACCGGATAGCGCGCCATGCGGACGATGCGGTCGATGTTGCCGCCGTCTTCCTTGATCTGGGCGGCCAGGGCGGCCATCGCACCAGGCTTGAGCGGAGCACCAAGGATGACGACCTGCGCCCTGCCGACACGACGGGGGCGATTGTCGCCGGTGCCGTACTCGACCGACACGTCGAGACCAAACGCCTCGCCGACGGCATGCACCGTGCTCTCGAGTCCTTCACGGTCGTCCGGAATCGTCAGCAGCGCACTGAGAATCAGGCGCCCTCGCACGACCAGCTGCTCGATGTCGATCACCTCGACGGCGAACGCGGAGAGGTCCTCAAACAGGCGCGTCGTGACGCCGCTCTGGTCGGCACCGATGAGGGTGACCAGAACGGTCGGATCTGTCAGGTGCAGCGCGGGCACATGCTCGGTCATCGAGACCGAGGCTATCGCTCGCGGGCTGTGTCCTCGCGATAGGTTGACTGCACGGCGATCCATGTCGACAAGGAGTGTGCATGCCGGCTGCGTTCGAGCTCTCGAAGGTGACTGTGACGCGCCCGGGCAAGACCCTCCTCGACAAGGTCAGCTGGACCGTCAACGAAGGTGAGCGCTGGGTCATTCTTGGCCCCAATGGCGCCGGCAAGACAACGCTCATGCAGGTCGTCGGCACGACCCTGCATCCGACCTCGGGCAAGGTCCGGGTGCTGGGTCAGAAGCTCGGCCGCGTCGACGTGTTTGAGCTGCGTACGCGCATCGGCCACACCAGCACCACGGTTGCCGACCAGATCCCGCCGACCGAGTCGGTGCGCAACACTGTGCTGTCGGCTGCGTACGCCGTGACCGGTCGCTGGAACGAGAAGTACGACGAGGAAGACATCCGTCGCGCCATCCAGATCATGGGGGAGCTGGGCATCTCGTCTCTCGCCACCCGGACGTTCGGCACACTTTCGGAGGGTGAGAAGAAGCGAGTACTGATCGCCCGTGCGCTGATGACTGACCCCGAGCTGCTACTGCTCGATGAGCCTGCCGCTGGCCTTGATCTCGGTGCGCGCGAGGATCTGATCGCCAGCCTCGAGGTCTTGTCTGTGGCAGAAGATGCCCCCGTCCTGGTGATGGTTTCGCATCACGTCGAGGAGATCCCCGCAGGCTTCACCCACGTGCTCATGCTTCGCGATGGCGTGGTTGTCGCTCAGGGTCCGCTCTCATCCACGCTGACCGCTGAGGCTCTGGGGAGTACGTTCGGACTACGACTTGAGCTCCAGAACGAAGGTGGACGTTACAGCGCACGGCGGGCAGCATACGGACATCGAGCCGACCACAGAGGAGACGCAACATGATCGACTGGATCAGAGATCACGCAGCCGCAACCTGGATCGGCGTCGCCGTCGTGCTCGCCATCGTCGAGATGATGAGCCTCGACCTTGTACTGCTGATGTTCGCCTTGGGCGCCCTGGCGGCGGCCTTGACTGCGGGCCTGGGCGCGCCGGTGTGGGTGGCGATCATCGTGTTCGCAGCGGTTGCACTGGGGCTGCTGTTCTTCGTACGACCGCCCATGGTTGCCAAGCTGCATGCCGGACCCACTCTCGCCACCGGCCATCAAGGTTTGGTCGGCAAGCTGGCTGTCGTGGCCGAGCCGGTCGACAAGCACGGCGGCCGGGTCAAGCTGTCCGGCGAGATCTGGTCGGCTCGCGCTGATTCTGAGGGCGAGACGTTCGACACCGGTACCGAAGTCCAAGTCACCCGGATCGACGGCGCCACTGCTGTCGTGACAACCAAGGAGTCCTGATGTCTGCAGCACTAGTCGTCCTGGTCGCGCTCGCCGTACTGGCGATCGCGGTCGTCTCGATGACGGTCAAGATCGTTCCCCAGGCGCGCGCCGGCATCGTGGAGCGATTCGGCAAGTACCGCACGACCCTCCCGGCTGGCCTCAACATCGTCATGCCGTTCGTCGACAAGGTGCGCTACATGATCGACCTGCGTGAGCAGGTTGTGTCGTTCCCGCCGCAGCCCGTCATCACCGAGGACAACCTCGTTGTCTCGATCGACACGGTCATCTACTTCCAGGTCACTGACCCGGTCGCGGCAACGTACGAGATCGCCAACTACATCCAGGCCATAGAGCAGCTGACCATGACGACCCTGCGAAACATCACGGGTGGCATGACGCTCGAGCACGCGCTGACCAGCCGTGACCAGATCAACGCAGGCCTGCGCGGCGAGCTCGACAGCGCGACCGGCAAGTGGGGCATTCGAGTCAACCGCGTGGAGCTCAAGGGCATCGACCCGCCGCCCACGATCATCGACGCCATGGAGAAGCAGATGCGCGCCGAACGAGACAAGCGCGCCATGATTCTCACCGCCGAGGGTGATCGCCAGTCGGCGATCCTGATGGCCGAAGGTCAGAAGCAGTCGGCGATCCTCACGGCTGAGGGCAACCGGCAGGCCGCGATTCTCACGGCTCAGGCCGATCGTCAGGCGCAGATCCTGCGCGCCCAGGGCGAGGCTCAGGCCATCCAGACGGTCTTCCAGGCGATCCACGACGGCAACCCTGACCAGAAGTTGCTGTCCTACCAGTACCTCCAGATGCTCCCGAAGATCGCTGAAGGCGACAACGCGACGACGTGGATCATCCCGGCAGAGCTGACCAAGGCACTGGGCACGCTCGGCGGCACGGTCGGCAAGATTCCTGTCGACGGTGGCGGCAACAAGACGCGCATCGACTTCGATGCACCGATCGTGGATGACGCACCTGTCGAGGGCGCCACGGCTGAGGCCGTCCAGCAGGCTCTCGATGCGGCCAAGGCAGCTGAGAGTGCCGCGCCTGCTCCGCCAGTCGCCGAAGCCCCGCCTGAGGCCCCGCCAGCGGCGCCCAAGAAGTAGCACGACCACATACGACGGTGACAGCGCTGGACAGGGTGCGTTTCTGGGGTCCCATTGCCGCAATGCTGTGCGTGGTGGGACTGATCATTGGTTTTGCTGTCTCGTTCGCGACAGCTGATCCTGAGGTCTTTGAGGACTTCCTGCCGACGGCGGGACCGGAGAACCCCGCCCCACTCATCACGTCAGAGCCTGGCCGCGCCGACTCCGAGTGGGTCCTCACGGTCTCAGTCGCCGCTGGCATCCCGGCAATTGCGTTGCAGGCGTACGGCGACGCCACCCTTCAGATCGAGCAAGAGCAGCCCAACTGCAATCTCGGCTGGACCAGCATTGCTGCGATTGGCTATGTCGAGACGGCGCACGGGACACATGGCGGCGCACAGCTCCTGCCCGACGGACGTACGTCGGAGCGGATCCTCGGTCCGGCTCTCAACGGCACCAGCGGAACAGACAAGGTGCCCGCGACCGCCGAGACGACCGAGTGGCATGGGGATCCCAAATGGGACCACGCCGTTGGCCCGATGCAGTTCATCCCGTCGTCCTGGCACGCCTGGGGCGCAGATGGAGATGGAGATGGCATCGCCGACCCCAACGACATCGACGATGCAGCCCTGACGACCGCGCGTTACCTGTGCGCATCAGGTGCGGACCTTCGAACTCCTGGCGGCTGGTCGAGAGCGGTCTTCTCCTACAACCACTCAGACGACTATGTGCGCAGCATTCTGACGACGGCCAACGCGTACGCCGAAAGGGCCGCCAGTTGAATCAGTGCTGGAACGTGCCGTGCATGATGGCGCGACCGAGAGTCTTGAACGCGAGATTGAAGCCGACGACAGCGGGGGAGACGTTGCCGTCGACGCCGAGGCTCTCCTCACCGACTGCGTGCACGACGAAGTAGTAGCGGTGCACTTGATCGCCTTCTGGGGGAGCAGCGCCCATGTAGTTCTTGCCGCCTCCGTCATTCCTCACGTGGAAGGCACCGCCCGGAAGTGAGTCATCGGACGCTCCAGCGCCGGCCGCTAGTTCTGTGACGTCTGCGGGGATGTCGACTGCGACCCAATGCCAGAAGCCCGACACGATCGGAGCGTCAGGATCGAAACAGGTCACGACATACGACTTCGTGCCCTCGGGAGCGCCGCTCCAGGAGAGCTGCGGCGACGTGTCGCCGAACTTGTTCACCTGGTCATCTTTGAGCGGCTGTCCGTCGGTGACGTCCGTGCTGGTGACGCTGAATGCTGCAGCAGCTGGAAGCAGTGGGTAGGGATCGGGTGTGATGGGTCGATCGAGGCTCATGATCGTTAGGCTAGCCCGGTGGCCGAGATCGTACGACTGGACGATCTGGATGACCCACGTCTCCGCGACTACGTCGACCTCCGCGATGTGCAGCTTCGACTGCAGCTGGAGTCCGAGCGCGGACTGTTCCTCGCCGAGGGTGAGAAGGTCGTCCGGCGTGCCATCGAGTCAGGGCATCACGCCAGATCGTTCCTCATGTCTCCGAAGTGGATTGATGCACTCGGCGACGTACTCGAGCAGACCGATGCTCCGTGCTTTGTGCTCGACGACGCGTCGATCGAGAAACTGACTGGCTTTCACGTGCATCGCGGTGCATTGGCCGCCCTCGAGCGCCCCGAGCTGCCCGCGCCGCAGGACGTGCTTGCGAAGGCTCGTCGCGTGGTTGTCGTTGAGGACTTGGCCGACCACACGAACGTTGGTGCCATCTTCCGAAGCGTTGCTGCTCTCGGGTTTGACGCGATCCTGTTGTCGCCTCGATGCGCCGACCCGCTCTACCGACGAGCCATCAAGGTGTCGATGGGATCTGTGTTCTGGCTGCCGTACGCACGAGTTGACGACTGGTACGGCGCCCCCGACGTTCTCCGTGAGGCCGGGTTCACGACGTACGCCATGACCCTCGCCGACGACTCTGTGTCGATTGATTCCGTGCCACACGACGTCGAGCGACTGGCGCTGATCGTCGGATCCGAGGGACACGGCCTGAGCGCCCGGTGGGAGCAGGCAGCCGATTGTCGCGTGACGATTCCGATGTCCGCCGAAATCGACTCACTCAACGTGGCGTCCTCGGTGGCAGTTGCCTGCTGGGAGCTCCGCGAACGCTAGCGCTCGATGATGGCGTCGTCGACCAGGATCGTGACGGGCCAGTCGTCGGGGTAGTTCTCAGCCATCTCGTTGTGCTGCTTGTGCAACTTCTTGCGGGCGCGATCCGGCACGCGATCACCGAAGACCGTGCCGAACAGATGATCAGTCTCGTGCTGGAGGCAGCGAGCCAGCAGGCCTGTGCCGACGAACTCGACTGGCTCTCCGTGCTCGTCAACACCGGTGACTCGCGCCTGGTCTGGTCGCGCGCACGAGGTGAAGGCACCCGGAAGCGACAGACAGCCTTCGTCCTCGTCCTCAAGATTGCGGTCCTTGCCCTCGGGGAGCATCAGAACCGGGTTGCACACCACGCCGGTGACCGACACGTTGTCGTCGTCGGGACAGTCGAACACGAACACCTTGAGGTCGACGCCGACCTGATTGGCCGCGAGCCCGACACCTCTGGCTGCGCGCATCGTCGCGACCATGTCCTTGACCAGAACGGCGAGCTCGTCGTCGAACGAGGTCACCTCCGCCAGCTCGCGGTGCATGACAGGAGTGCCCCATCGGGTGATGGGGCGCACGCTGCCGCCGTCTGGCAGAGGTCGAGATTGAGACATGCGCACAAGGTTATCGACAGCGCGCGCTGGCTCGTTGCTGGTCCGGGAATGTGAGTTCGGATACCATGGGTATGCGAAGGTGCAACTCGCAGTTACAGTTTGAACCAGGTGGACAACAGACCGTGTCCAACCATCCCGCTCAAGGAGTTCCCGTGGCCAATCGCAGAGAT
>NZ_JAKFEL010000068.1:0-13609 GCF_036675695.1 Aeromicrobium sp. | reverse complement strand
CTGGACGTTCTGGACCGCCGGCTCGCTCGGCTACACGTTCGAGATCGGGCCCGACGAGTTCCACCCGCCCTACAACAACGGCGTCGTGGACGAGTACCTCGGCCGCGGCCAGTCCGCAGGCGCCGGCAAGGGCGGCAACCGCGAGGCGTACTACGAGATGCTCGCGGCGACCAAGCAGGAGGACATGCACTCGGTCATCGAGGGCTCGGCGCCGGAAGGCTCGACGCTGACGATCTCCAAGACGGTCACCACCGAGACATCGCCGATCTGGAACGACGACTTCGGAGCGGACATCGGTCCGGCCCAGACGTTCTCCGACACGTTCGAGTACTCGATGGTCACCGACGGTCCCTCGTTCGAGTGGAACGTCAACCCGTCCACGCGACCGATCGTCGCCGGACGCGACGGCCGCGATGCGGAGGGCCCGCCGCAGGATGCGATCACACTGACCAACCCGGACGGCCAGCCGAGCGAGAACACGGGCGACCCGCTCGCGGGAGCGCACGAAGAAATCGAGTTCGTAGTCGATGGAGTGCCGACCGCCGACAATGGCAGCTTCACGGTTCACATCGACTGGGCTGACCTGAATACCGACTGGGACGTCTACATCTACGACGCGGAGGGCAACGTAGTCGCACAGTCTGCGTCGTTCGGCGACAACACAGAGGATGCCGTGATGTTCGACCCGCCGGCGGGAACCTACACGGCCGTGATCGTCAACTACGACCAGGTCGACGGGCAGGCGTACGACGACTGGGGCAACGGCAGCGTGACGTTCCAGAGCCCGATCCCGCGCAACGAGACCGGGATCACGGAAGCGTGGACGTTCACGTGTGATCCGCCCGACGGCCCGCCGGGCTCGCCGATCGAGGTCACCGTCGATCGCGGCGAGAGTGCCAACGTCGAAGATGCCTGCGAGTGATCACGGAGGTCGCCACCGGCTGAGTTGAGCCCTTGGCAAATGTGGTTCAGCGGTTGCATCATGAAGTGAGTCCCTGGATCGAACGCGCCGTCACGCGCGCCGCAAACCCAAGGAATCAGGAGCAATCATGGCCTCCGACACGCACAGCATCGAGGACCCGCAGGAAACCCGCCCCTTCAAGGATCACGGACACATGGACGTCGTCACGATCGGCGACTTCACTCTGGGTCGCGCAGTCTTCGAGCCGGGTTGGCGCTGGTCCGAGGACGTCAAGCCAATTGCCGGCACCGACTCCTGCCAGACCCATCACAAGGGATTTTGCGTCTCCGGTCAGATGACCGTCCGGCACGACGACGGGAGTGAGCTCAGTATCGGTCCCGGCGACGTGGTGGTCATCCAGCCTGGGCACGACGCGTGGACCGTAGGCGACGAAGCCTGCGTCATGCTCGACACCGGTGTCGCGGCGTACGCCAAACCCGTGTGAGGAGGCGGCGGGGGGAAATCGCGCATGGTGCTTCCGCTTCACGGCAAAAGTTGCTGTGATGACTCCATGACAACCCATGACATCCTCGGCCAAACCGTCACGATGCCCGTTCAGGTGCGGGACGGCACCAACGCGACCGTGATGTACGACGTGCCCCTCGAAGCCGCTCAGGCGCTCGCGCCGTCCGGGTTCGAGGTGATCGAGACCGAGCCGGGTCGCGCCCAGTTCGCGCTGGCGCTCGTCGACTACAAGGACAACGACCTCGGCTCCTACCTCGAGATCGGCACCATCTACTTCGTCCGCCCCGAAGGAGGCGGTCCCGACGGAAACATCATCACCCACCTGCCAGTGACCGAGCACTTCACCTGCGTGGCCGGCAACCAGATCTGGGGCTTCCCCAAGAGCGTCGAGCGCATCGAGGTCACCAACGACGAGTCGACCTCGCGGTGGACCCTCGAGATGGACGGCGAGCTCGTCCTCGACATCACTCTCCCGCGTGGTGGCACCGACGAGATGCCGCCGATGGACCTCGTGTCCTACACGCTCATCGACGGGCGCCCGCACCGTACACCCTTCATCCAGGGCGGTGCGGGTACCGGGATGTTCTTTGACGCCGAGGTCTCGTTGACGCTCGGCAGCCACCCGATCGCGAAAGAGCTGGCAAGCCTTGGCCTTCCCGACGCCCCGGTCGTCCTCACCACGTGGACCGAGCAGATGCGCGCCACGTTCGGCGAGCCCGAGCCTTTGTAGGGGACGCTGGCACGACGAGGGCCCGGACCTGTTGGCCCGTGTTCACGCGGTCCGCTGCCTTCGCACGGTCATTCCCAGACCTCGGATCCTGCCGAATACGCCGTTCTCCCAGCTCGATGCTTATATCGTTTCGGCAGGCTCGGGATTGATGCCAAGCAAAGGCGAAGACGATGAAGATCTCTCTGCTGTGTCATGGAACCCGCGGTGATGTGCAGCCGCACCTCGCGATTGCCGATGAGCTGAGATCACGCGGACACGCGCTTTCGATCTCAGCGAACCAGGACCACACGGCCGTCGTCCAGCGCCTCGGATTCGAGTCACACTCCTACCCGGTAGACATGGCCGCATTCTTTCGGACGCGCGAAGCGAGGGAGTTCCTCGCGAGCGGCCGTTCGACCTCGGCTGCCCGTGCAGCCGCCCGCTGGGAGGCCGCGTCGCGCACCGAGATGGAGGATGCACTGGTCGCCGCCTGCGACGGTGCTGACCTGGTCGTTGCAACCGGGTTGACTCTGTCTCGTGCGATCGCGATCACCGAACGCTCAGGACAACGTCTGGCTGTGCTCTACATGCATCCGTACTGGCCGACCGGCGACTTTCCCACCCCTTTCCTGCGGGTGCCGCCGCTCCCACTCCCGGCGCTCAACCGCCTTGGCCACAACATGTTCCAGAAGGCGTTCGAGATGTCTGATCGAGCCAACTCTGCTTCGATGAGGCGGCGCCTCGGTCTGAGTGGGTCGTCTCCCGGCTCGTTCCGCTATTGCCGCGACAACAACGTCGATGTCGTGAACGTCTTCAGCCCCGCCCTGGTCCCTCCGCCCGCAGACTGGCCCGACAACCATCACGTCGTTGGTTCACCGGTCATCAGTCCTACGGTCAGAGCCGCATTCGGCGAGAATGACCCGGACGCCAGCCTCACCGCATGGCTGGACGAGGCAGACCCTCCCGTGTTCTTCGGATTCGGCAGTATGCCCGTGCTGGACCCCATCACGACGATGACGATGATCGTCGACGTTGCAGAGCGGCTGGGTGTCCGTGCACTCGTCGGCGCCGGATGGTCAGAGATTCCTTCAGGACCATCCCACGACGGTCGGGTGTACGTCTCGACCGGATTCGACCACGACAAGGTGCTGCCACGGTGCCGCGCAGCGGTTCACCACGGGGGCGCCGGGACCACTCACACCGTGGTTCGAGCGGGCATCCCAGCGGTCATCGCTCATGTCTTCGCCGACCAGCCCTTCTTCGGCCGTCAGATCACTCGTCTCGGTCTCGGTGCAGATCTGCCGTTTCGCAGGCTCGACGCGACGCGACTGCACGAAGCACTCGTGCGCGCCCTAGCACCCGAACTCGCACAAAACGCAGAGCGGTATGCCGAATTGATCGCCACCGAGGATGGTGTGATCGCAGCCGCCGACGCGCTGGCTCGCACCTGACTGTCGAAAGCTCGCGGACGAACGAGTCAGGGGATGCCGTGCGGCGGCCCGGCGCGGAGCACACCTCGTACGGCCTGCTCGATCGCGTACCTGGCCAACGGATCGTTGCCGGCGCTCATGAAGATCCTGGCTGGGATGTCGACGACACAGTTTCGCATCAGTCTCAGCGCTGCCTCATCGTTGCGATTCCAGACCTCCTGGGCCAAGTCAGCAACCAACTCATCGGTGAGTGCACGATGTTGACTCAGCACCTTGACCAGTTGGCTCGGGACACCTTCCGGACTCACCGAATCCGGGCGACTGGCCACCAGCACCCGTGCGGCCGCTCCCTTGACGTCGGCATAGCCTCCCGTCGCCAGCGCAGCGGCAATCACGGCCTCCTGGCCATGCCCGCCCTGACGCGCAGACTCGATCTGTTCCTGACGGAACGCACGAAACGCCAAAGACTCGGCGGCCCATACCTGTGCGAGGAGGTCGTCCCGCGATGCAAAGTGGTAGTAGATCGAGCCATTCGAAACGCCTGAACGCTCGCTGAGCGCGCGTATCGTGACCGCCCGCATCCCGCCGGAGACCCAGATGGCTCGAGCATGGGCAAGCAGCGCCTCGACATCGACCTCTTGCGGTCTGCCCATGACCCTCCTTGCGGCCCGATGAACTCACCGGTGCGTGTACGACGGACTCTACGGCCCGCCGTACACGCTCCCTCATGGCGCTCAGATGGAGGACGTGATCTAGCAGCTGCTCTTCGTGTCAGAGCCGGACCCACCGAAACAGACGTCGGTGTTCGTGCCTCCGTAGAGCTTGTCGCTGCCCGAGTCTCCGTAGAGACGGTCCTTGCCGCCGTAGCCGTAGATCCGGTCATTGCCACTGCCACCCCGCATCAGGTTGGCACTGTTGGAGCCCTTGAGTAGGTCGGAGTACTTGCTGCCGGTGACGTTCTCGAAGAAGACATAAGCGTCGAGGCCGCTGCCACCTGTACTCTGCACTCCGCTCAAACCGAGCGAGAACACGATCGCCTTCGTGGCGCTGGCAAACCCTACGGTGTCAGTTCCCGTTCCTCCGTTGGCGTCGTCATTGCCTGAACCCGAGTCGATCGTGTCGTTGCCGTCTCCGCCGAGCAGGTCGTCATTGCCAGAACCACCCGATAGCGAGTCGTTTCCGCCGTTGCCGTGGACCCTGTCGTCGTCGGCACCACCCGAGAGCGAGTCTGCGTCGTCGCCACCCACGATCCAGTCGTCGCCAGCTTGGCCCAAAAGCACGTCCACGCCACCGCCACCGTCGGCGAAATCGTCGCCGGCACCGAGGTCGACCCAATCGTTTCCGAGGTTTGCGTTCACCGTGTCCGCGTTTTCGCCTGTCTCGACGATGTCGTCACCTGGACCTGCAAACACGTTGTCGGCGCCACCAAGGGTTCGAATTCGGTTCGATCCTGTCGTTCCCGCGACGATGTCACCGGCGTCGGAGCCAACAGCGTTCTCGATGCTTGACAGGAGATCCGTGCCCTGGTGGGTGTCCTGCGGTGTGGGCGTGGCCAGATTGACCACGATCCCGACCGTCGAGTACGCGAAACTGATCGTGTCGCTGCCCGAACCTCCGTCGAACACGTCTGATCCAGTCGCACCATAGAACGTGTCGTTGCCTTCTCCGCCGTAGAGGCTGTTCTCGACACCCTCGGTGGAGTCGCTCGCGGTCTTGGCGAAGATCACGTCGTCGCCTCCTTCGCCCGAGAGCGAGTCCGAGCCGCCTGCGCCGTAGAGGCGGTCGTTCCCGGCACTGCCAAACATGCTGTCGGAACCGCTGGTTCCGTGGACGACCTCGAAGCCGCTCACACCATCGGTCCCCTCCCCGGTCGCGGTACCGAGTGTGAGGTTCACGCTGGCGAATGGTGTGTCGTCCGCGAACTTCAAGCTGTCGGTGCCGTCGGAACCACGCAGGGTGTCGTTGTCCGCGCCGCCGATGATCGAGTCATTGCCGCTGCCACTGTCGATCCAGTCCGCACCACCCTCGCCCCAGACGACGTCATTGCCACCACTACTGCAAATGGTGTCGTTGCCACCTCCCGCCAGGATCTGGTCCCCGAAGGGCGTTCCGAGGATCACGTCGTCCCCGGACGTCGGAGACTGGCTGAGGTTCAGGTCAACCGTCACTGACAGCCCATTGCAGGTCACGGCGGCTTGCGCGGCCGGAACGTACAGGGCCGTGGCAGCCGCAGCAACGACAAGGACGGCGGCCGAACGAGTTCGAGGGTTCATCGGGTTCTCCTACGGGTGCTTTCGAATGGTTTTAGAGCACTCACTCTAAAATATCAAGGCTCTCACCTCTCTGTCAGCAAATTCGTACAAGCAGGCCATCCGGTGAGGTGATTGGCACCTCATGCACGGAAGATGCGTGCCACGATCGGCGACCCAGAACCCCTGGGCGGGGCACGCTGACATGACGAACATGGGTCGTTGGAGCACGTAGACTCCGGGCATCATGGACGAGCCCCCGTCGCCACACGAACTCACACATCAACCCGCGGACGTGGGCCCCGATCAGGCAGGAGATCTCGGTCCTGAGCCGGGCTACGCGCCACTGGTCGCCCGCCACCCCTTCCCGCAGTTCGTTCGTCGTGCCGATCTCACGGCCAAGGCTGCGCTCTTCCTGATGCTCGTTCTCGCCCTGATCGCACCCGATCTGGGGAACATGGAGGGCAAAGGGGCCGGGCTGCGCGCCATCGCCTACCCGATGATGGCGTTCGCCATACCCATCGTTTGGTACGTATGGTGGCGCGAGCGCGCCTCGTTTCCCTGGCTGGCAGACCTGCTCGTCACCATCACCTGCTTCAGTGACATCCTCGGCAACCGTCTCGACCTGTACGACGCCATCTGGTGGTTCGACGACTGGATGCACTTCATGAACAACGGAATGCTCGTCGGAGCCATCATCCTCCTCACGCTTCACCGGTCGGCCACCCTCGGTGCAGTCCTCGAGCGTGCGCTCGCCTTCGGTGTCACAGCAGCCCTCACCTGGGAACTCGCGGAGTACTTCGCGTTTATCAGCAAGTCCTCCGAGCTGCAGCTCGCCTACACCGACACCTTGGGCGACCTGACTCTCGGGACGATGGGAAGCATCACGGCAGCAGTGATCATCCACGCCAGCTGGCAGCGAGGACGGATCGTCGGTTCTGCCCCGCATCTCGACCACCTTGGTCACCAAACCGTCGAGCGCTGACTCAGCCCCCACCCACGTTTGCGACGGTTCCTTGGCCAGCGGTGCGACGTGGCCAGGTCCAGGCGGAGCGCAGGATGAAGGCCAGGAGTAGCACCTCAACCACGACGCCGAGGCCGTAGAACGCTATCCAGGACTCGCCGACCACGTTGAACACCGAGACGGGGACGTAGAGCGATGCAACGACGAGGTTGAGCGTGCGGTTCGCACGGGCGGGCAGTGTCATGGAGAGCAGGATCATGAGGGCCGGGATCCCCACGAGAATCAGCGAAGTGACGACGAACGTCTGGTTGATGTCGAACTCGAAGACGATGCCGGACAGGATGTCGTCGACGACGCCGGGCTTGTACAGGTGGAGATAGTCGACGTAGATGTAGAAGAACATGAAGCTCGTCCATGCTGCCGCGAGCTTGGCCTGTACGGGCATACGCAGAGCTTCCAGCGCGTCCTGGGGCGGTGAAGTCTCCAGTGCGGTGTGGGTTTGAGGCGTACTCATCACAGTGCTCCTTGCCTTGATTGGGTGGGTACTTCAACGTTCACGGATGCCGGCGGCTCCGTCACCGCCTCTGGGTCCAGATTGGGCAGCAGTCGATCCAGCCACCCAGGCAACCACCAGTTCAAGTCGCCCAGGAGCTTCATGGTCGCGGGGACCAGCATCAGCCGTACGACGGTCGCGTCGAGTAAGATCGCCGTGGCCAGCCCCACTCCCATCATCTTCACGACTGGATCACTGCCGAGGACGAAGCCTGAGAAGACCGCCACCATGATCAGCGCAGCCGCCGTGATCGTGCGGCCAGTGCCGGCGATCCCTTCGATGACCGCGCGCGTGTTGTCGCCGTGACGGCGGTACTCCTCTCGCACCCGCGACAGCAGGAACACTTCGTAATCCATCGAGAGCCCGAACAGGATCGCGAACATGAAGAGCGGGATGAACGACACGATCGGCACCGCCTGTTCCACGCCGATGAGACCGGCAACCCAGCCCCACTGGAAGACCATCACCAGGACGCCGTATGCCGCGCCGACGCTCAGCAGGTTCATCAGGACCGCCTTCAGCGGCACCAGAACCGACCGGAACAACAGCGTGAGCAGCAGGAACGACAGCACCAGCACCGCCGCCACGAAACGCGGCATTCGCTCCTGCACGCGGTCACCGAGGTCCGCGAAAGTGGCCGTCTGCCCGCCTACATGGGCAGTCGCCGAGGTGCCGTCGAGTACCGCCGGGAAGACCTCATTGCGGAGCCTGGCAACGGTTCGCTGGGTGGCTTCGTCCTGGGGCGACGTGGTCGGTTGCGCCACTATGGTCGCCACTCCCGCCTCAAGGTCGATGCTCGGGTCGCCGACCGACGCGATGCCCGGGTCGCCGGCCACCGCGTCGCCTAGCGCCGTGACGATCTGCGCGTCCTGCGAGACGTCGACCGCGATCACCAGCGGCCCGTTGGCTCCAGGGCCGAAGCCCTCAGCGATGAGGTCGTACGCCCGTCGTTCGGTCCTCGACTCGGGCTTGGTTCCGTCGTCCGGGAAGCCCAGATTGAGGGCGAGAACGGGTGCGGCCAGGGCGATCATGAGAACCGCTCCTCCGACGAGGTACGCCGTCGCGTTGCGGGTCACGTGAGCGCCCCACCGGTACCAGCCGCCGCTCGGCCGGTGCGGCGTACGCCGTCGTCCGTTGATCCGGTGCCCCGCCAGTCCCAACAAAGCCGGCAGCAAGGTGACCGAGGCCAGCACCATGACAAGCACCATCGCCGAGATGGCGACACCGCCGCCGGTCACGAACGGGATCCCCGCGACCAGCAACCCAAGGATTGCCACCACGACGGTGCCGCCGGCAAAGAGCACCGCCTGCCCAGCCGTTGCCAGGGCTCGGCCGACCGCTTCAGGGACCGGCATCCCCTGGGCCAGGTTCTCGCGGTGCCGGGTGACCAGGAAGAGCGCGTAGTCGATGCCGACACCGAGCCCGACCATGGCCGCCAGTTCCGGCGCCCACGCCGGGATGTCGATCAGGTACGTCACCAGCTTCATCGAGGTGACTCCGACGACCAGACCGAACAGCGCCATCCCGATCGGCAGCCCCATCGCGACGAACGAGCCGAAGGCGATCAACAGCACGATCATTGCCACGACGATGCCCGCGACCTCGCCGAGCCCGGTGGGGGCTTCCTCGAACGCGAAGAACAGATCGCCGCCGGCCTCCAGCGTCAGCGACGACTCGGCGCTCAGTTCGGCCACGGCCTCCTTGAGGTTGTCCAGATCGGCCTTTTCGAGGTGCTCGACTGCCGGGTACTGCACCCGTACGAGCGCGATGTCACCGTCCGGTGAGACGTTGCTCGTCGTACCCAGCACCCGTGGAAGCTCCGCGAGGGCCACCTCAACGGGCGCTACCTCCGTCGTAGCGTCAGAGGCTTCGAGTGCGACATGAGCAGTGATCCCGCCCTCATCGGCGTGCGCCTTGGCGAGTAGCTCCGAAGCCCGGTGGGAATCGAGGCCGGGGGCCTCGAAGCTCTCCTCGAGCTCGCGCCCGAAGGCGGCGGAGGAGGCGAGGACGACGAGCGCGAGGACGACCCATACGCCGATGGCGGTCCAGGGACGGGTCGCGGCAGACCGGCCGAGCCGGTAGAGGAGATCAGACATGTCTCAACCGTGGCCCGTCGACGACCGATCCACATCGGGCCGTGGGTCAGTTGGCTCCTTGGCCGAAAGGACGAGGAGAAGCTCGTGCTTGTGCCCCGTACGACGAGGCCGTCCGCTCTCTAGGGTGGGGTGATGGTGACTGCCTTCTTCCGCTCAGTCCTGGCCGAGCCCCGTGCCCCGGACCCGCCGGCGCGGGACTGGAGGGACTGGGTCCTGGTCGGCGCCTTGCTGGTCACGGCCGCGGGCGAGGCGATCTTCCGCCCCGACGTACCTTGGCGGACGTTGGCCACAGTCGTAACGCTCCTGGTGATCCCGCTCCTGCTCTGGCGGCGGACCCATCCACTCCTGACGACCGCGATCGGATTCGGCGGTGGTGCGATGGTGCTGCACATCCCGATGTTCCTCGACGACGTCGCCGAGGTGGGGCTCAACTCCATGGTCTGCGTCCTGCTGCTGCCCTACGCCTTGTACCGCTGGGCATCAGGACGCGAAGCGCTGATCGGTACGGCGATCGTCGCCGTGCCGGTGAGTCTGGGACTCGCCGCGACGGACAACGTCGGCGACCTGATCGGCGGCGCCACCGTTGTGGTCGCGGCGTTCGCGCTCGGCGCCGCGATGCGTTTCCGCGCGGTGGCCCACGGGCGCGAGGTCGAGCGGGCCAGGACCTCGGAGCGCGGCGAGCTCGCCCGCGAGCTGCACGACACCGTCGCGCACCACGTCTCCGCCATCGCGATCCAGGCGCAGGCAGGGCGAGCGGTGGCGGCCACAGACCCGGCTGCTGCCGTCGAGGCGCTGGCAGTCATCGAGGCCGAGGCCTCCCGCACATTGTCGGAGATGCGCACGATGGTCCGGGTGCTACGCGATGGCGACGCGGTCGACTACGCACCGCAGCGGGGCATCGGCGAACTGGACGAGCTGACCCGGATGAGCCCCCTGGTGCGGGTGCAGTGCGTGGGCGATCTCGCCGACCTGCCGCAGCCGGTCGAGGTGGCGGTGTACCGGATCTGTCAGGAGTCGGTCACCAACGCGATCCGGCACGCCCTCCACCCCACGAGCGTCAGCGTGGAGGTCCGGGGCGAGGCCAGCGTTGTACGGTTGCGTGTGCACGACGACGGAGAGGCAGCCCGCCCCTCGAACAGCGTGGGCTATGGCTTGCTCGGGATGGCTGAGCGGGCGAAGCTCCTCGGCGGCGTATGCCAGGCCGGGCCGGACCCGCACGGCGGCTGGACCGTTGAGGCGACCCTGCCGCGCGAGGTGCCGCGATGACCATCCGGGTGGTGGTCGCTGACGACCAGCTCCTGGTCCGCACCGGACTGACGATGATCCTCAACGCGCAGCCCGGGATCGAGGTCGTCGGCGAGGCGATCGATGGTCATCAGGCAGTGGCGATGGCCCGTGAGCTGCGTCCCGACGTCTGCCTCTTCGACATCCGGATGCCCGGCATCGACGGCGTCGAAGCCACCCGCCAGCTCGCCGGCCCTGGCGTCGAGGACCCCCTCGCCATCGTCGTCATCACGACTTTCGATCTCGACGAGTACGTACACGGTGCCCTCAAGGCCGGAGCCCGGGGCTTCCTGCTCAAGGACGCCGGCCCCGAACTGCTGGTGCAGGCGATCGAGGCCGCCGCGAACGGTGACGCGCTCATCTCCCCCGCCATCACCCGCCGCTTGCTCACCACGCTGGCCGGCCTGGAACGAGCCACCCCGCCAGTCCAGCCGATCGAGCCGATCACTCAGCGCGAGGAAGAAGTTCTGCTCACTGTCGCCCGCGGGCGTACCAACGCGGAGATCGCCGAAGAGCTGCACATCACCGTGAGCACCGTGAAGGCCCACGTCGCCGCGCTGATGAACAAGATTGGTGCCCGCAACCGGGTCGAGGTCGCGATGTGGGCGTACGAAACCAAACGCGTCAAGGAGTAGGGCCGGCTGACCACAGCGAAGCACCAACCTGGCCGGGAACACCCGCCAGGTCGTGTCGGCGACCTACGACCAGCAGAACAAGCGCCGGGACGGCCCACAGCCACACTCCCCAGCCGAACACACGCCGATCAGCCGTCTCGACGGGCCGCGAGAATCCCTTGCGGTCCCTCGCGTGCTTGCCGGATCCATCATGCGTACGTCACCTCCAGCTTCCGCCCGTGAGCGTTCAAGGGTCAGCGCTCCGGGGTTCGTTGGCTTCGCCACGAGTATTGCCGCGACCATAGGAAGGCGAATCGGTCGTCGTCATCAGCCCGATGGACCTTGGTCCCAACCACCGGGGCACAACATCCATGTCGTTCACCGGAGTGGAGTGTGAGTCTGGCAATGCGGCACTCCACAGGGTCTTCCCACAAGACTTCGGCAGTGGCCATGCCGCTGACTCACTGCCGAGAAGGGCAGGAGTCATGAGCACCACCATGGCAACGAAGCACGATCACAAGCTGCAGCTCGCAGTCGAGAAGGAGCTCGAGTGGGCGCCTGAAGTCGAAGCTTCGAGAGTCGGCGTGTCCGTCCGCGACGGAGCCGTCACGCTCACAGGACAGGTGGACACCTTTGCGGAAAAGCGCGGCGCATCCAAGGCCGCATTCAGGACACGAGGTGTCAGCGCAGTGGCGAACGACATCGCCGTGCACTACCCCGGTCAAAAGCCAAGCGACTCCGACCTGGCGGTCACAGTTCGCTCCGTCATCGACGCCACGTCGTCCATTCCGCGCGACAGTGTCAAGGTGGAGGTCCGGGATCACTACGTGACCTTGACTGGCGAGGTTCTGTGGCATTACCAGCGCGATGCCGCCCGCAAGGCCGTCAGCAACCTCACTGCGGTCCGCGGGATAGAAAATCGGATCACCTTGAAGCCCCGCTCGCATGCTGATGCCGCCCAGACCGAGGGCATGATTCGGCGGGCGATCACACGCAACGCCGTCCTCGACGCATCGAGCATCGAAGTGACCGCACACGGCGATCGAGTGGTTCTGACAGGTTCGGTCTCATCGTGGGCAGAGAAGCACCAAGCAGAGCAGACCGCATGGTCTTCGCCCCACGTCAACCACGTGGAGAACAAGATCACGATCCACGTCTGAGCGATCCGAGGACTGAACTAGGTCACAGCGGGAGCCGACTCGATGCAGCGGCGGAACGGACGGTCGTCCCGCAACGTCGGGACCTTCGACCAGTCCGGAAGCAGGCCTTCACGAGCAGGCTGTGACCAGAAAACTGATTGTTGAGGAGGCGCAGGATGGACCGTTCGGCAAGAAGAGAGCAACCGGCACTTCTGACACTCATGGAGTGGCTCGAAGCGGATGCATCCAACTTCTCACGGGCGCCAGGCAGGCTTCGACCGAGCCGGGCCGCACGCGTCCGCCGACGACCGATCTCCCCAGCCCAGCGGACGATGGCCCTGCTTGGCACGTCTTCGAGTCAAGCCCAACAGCTCGATCCGGGCATCTGGCGCTTGCCGAGCCCGCGTTCCGCGGCACGTTCAGCCGGGTGAACTGATGCTCACCGTCGTCACGAGTCCGCGTCTTCACCGAAAAGGGCTCTCCCGGCGGATAGCCGCGTGGATTGGGCTGACGCTGCTCGGTGCAGCGATCGCTCAACAGCTGCGACGCCCGAAGGCCGAGCGAGATTGGCACGGCACCGTGATGGGCTTCGTGCCATACGACCTTCGGCGCCCCACACTCGCGAGGGTCAAGGACAGTCTCTGGGCCCCGGAGGACTCGCGCATGTTCCTCCCGCGAGCGTTCGGTGTCGGATGGTCGCCCAATCTCGTTCGAATCGTGCATGTACTCAGACGCTGGCGACCGGAGGATGAATAGTCCGAACAGCCCGCAACGGGTCGCCGAAGAGTTCGCGCCCAGTCGACTTGGCATTGTGCTGCCGTCCTGCAGTCCTCAGCCGCGCCTACCGTGATCGGTTCGGCACGGCACCAAGTCAGGCTCGCCGAGACTAGGGTTCCGTTCGACTGCCCAATGACGTGTGAACTGCTCGCCATTTCGTGTATCACTCTCGACAGGGATGAGGAGACTCTGTATTACTTGGGCAGTCACGACGAAGGCCCGGACCTGTTGGTCCGGGCCTTCGATTGGTAGCGGGGACAGGATTTGAACCTGTGACCTCTGGGTTATGAGCCCAGCGAGCTACCGAGCTGCTCCACCCCGCGTCGCTCTCGCTACTTTACGGGGCGGCGACCCGCGGATCAAATCCG
>NZ_JAKFEL010000045.1:0-13631 GCF_036675695.1 Aeromicrobium sp. | reverse complement strand
CATCCGTGAGGGTGGACGTACGGTTGGCGCTGGTCGCGTCACCAAGATCACCAAGTGAGCCTGTTCCACTAAGGCTTTCTGACAAGCCCCGTCTGCTTCGGCAGGCGGGGCTTTGTCGTTCCCGGGAGTGACTCCCATTGGCGTCCTTTTGGCGGACACGAGGTCGAGGTTTTCGCAACAGAGCCGTAGCCTTAATGGATGGGACATGACCACGCACACGGCACCGGAGTGCGTCACCGGGGTCGCCTCGCGCTGGTCCTGGCGCTGACAGTTGGCGTGCTGGCGGTTGAAGCAGTCGTTGCGTGGATCACCGGAAGCCTCGCGCTGCTCGCCGATGCGGGACACCTGCTGGGTGACTCGTTCGGCATCCTGATGGCGCTCGCCGCGATCACGGTCGCGCAGCACGGCGGAGGTCCGGGCTCGCGCCGTACGTTCGGCTATCTCCGAACGGAGGTCATCGCTGCCGGACTCAACGGGCTGATCCTCATGGGCCTCGCCGTCTGGGTCGTCTACAGCGCGATTCGCCGATTCGGCGACTCACCAGAGCTCGAGGCGACACCGATTCTCATCGCTGGTTCGATTGGCCTCGTCGTCAACGTCATCGGCTTGCTCTTGCTGCGCGGGGGAGCGCAGGAGAGCATGAACGTACGAGGCGCCTATCTCGAAGTCCTCGGCGATGCACTCGGTTCGATTGCGGTGCTGGTCTCGGCCGCCGTGATCCTGGCGACCGGCTGGGATGCAGCTGACGCCGTTGCGTCGTTGGTGATCGCAGCGATGATCGTCCCGCGCGCGATCTCGCTGCTGCGCGAAGTTGGCGAGGTGCTGCTTGAGTCGACTCCGCGTGATGTCGACCTCGACGAGCTGCGCGAGCACATCCTCGGCGTCGAAGGTGTACGCGAGGTGCACGACTTGCACGTATGGACGATCACCTCGGGCATGCCCGTGATGAGTGCGCACATCGTCGTGGACGACTCAGTCACCGGCATGGACCACGCGCATGGCGTGCTCGATACGCTTCGCGGGTGCCTGTCCGAGCACTTCGATGTCGAGCACTCGACCTTCCAGATCGAACCCGCTGGTCACGCCGACTCCGAGCAGCACCTGCACCACTGAATCAGTCGCCGTACAGTCGGCCGATCACATCAGCGTACTTCGACGTCACCACGCGTCGCTTGAGCTTCAGAGTGGGCGTCAACTCTTCGCTCTCAGCTGTCCACTCACCCGACAGCAGCTCGAACGCCTTGACCTGCTCGGGCTTGGAGAGTCGCGCATTGGCTGCTTCGACCGCTTGTCCGACCACGGCGAGGATCGTCGGGTTCTGCGCCAGCTCGCTGAGGCTCCCAGCCTCGATGCCCATCTTCTGGGCGACGAGGGGAGCGATCTCGCCATCGAGGGTCAGGACAGCGACAACGTACGGACGCCCTTCGCCGATGACCATGGCGTGGCCGACCAGAGGAGATTCCTTGAGGTAGTTCTCGATGTTGGACGGAGCGATGTTCTTGCCCGACGAGGTGATGATCATTTCCTTCTTGCGATCGACGACCTTCAGGAAGCCGTCCTCGTCGATCACGCCGATGTCACCCGTATGGATCCACTGGTCATTGTCGATCAGCTCGGCGGTCGGACCCGGGGCCTTGTGATAACCGCTCGTGTTGATCGGGCCGCGGATCAGGATCTCGCCGTCCTCGGCGAGCTCGAGCTCGATACCGTGCTGCGGTCGGCCGACGGTGCCGAGCTTGAATGACGCCGGACCGTTGGACGTTGCGGAGCCAGTCGTCTCGGTCATCCCGTAGACGTCGAAGATTCGCAGTCCCAGGCCGGCGAAGAAGCGCGCGACGTCCTCGGGCATCGGGGCGGCCGCACTTGCGGCCCACTCGACTCGGTCGAGACCCAGAGCACCGCGGAGCGGGGTGAGCACGGCAGCGTCCATCGCCTCGAACTGCGCCTGGAGCTCCGGCGAGGTGGTGCTGCCAGTTTGCGTCGACTCGACCCAGGCCAATCCCACGGCGAGAGCCTGTTCGATGCCGGCCTTGCGAGCGGCATCGGGTTCGGCGGCAAGCTTTGCCGAGACACCCGTTCGGATCTTCTCCCACACGCGCGGGACGCCGAAGAAGCGCGTCGGTCGTACCTCGAGCAGCGAGGGCGCGAGCAGAGCCGGGTCACCGATGAGGTGCACGTGCCCGCCCTGGAACTGCGGGATGTAGATGCCAAGGATGCGCTCGGCGATGTGCGCGAACGGCAGATACGAAAGCGTTACGCCGGGCTCGTGGAGCTCACCGGTGTCGAGCGATGTCTGCGATTCGAACAACACATTGTGATGTGACAGGACGACACCCTTGGGGTCGCCCGTCGTGCCGGAGGTGTAGAGGATCGTCGCGGTGTCCTCGGGCATGACGGCTGCCGTGCGCTCGTCGACGGCATCGGGGTTTGCTGCGCGGTAAGCGCGACCCTTGGCGACGAAGGCGTCCCAGGAATCTGCGTCCATCGTCACGACGGTCGTGTTGGGAGCAGCCTCGAGGGCGAGTGCCCAGCGGGCAAGCTGGTCGGGACCCTCGAGGATCGCGATGCTCGGCGAGCTGTGGGCGGCGACGTATGCGACCTGCTCGGGGGCGAGCGTGTTGTAGATCGACATGGGGATGGCGCCAGCGTGGAGCGTCGCGATGTCTGCGAGAACGTGCTCGATGCGGTTGGAGCCCATGATGGCCACGGTGCCGCCGGCGGGCAGTCCTGCCTCGATCATGGCCGCGGCGAGATCGAGGGCGGTCTCGCGTACCTCGGACCAGGTCAGCGTGCGCCAGCCGTTGCCGTCGTCCCCCAATTTGTCGGAGTAGGCAGGGTGGTCTCCGCGGCTGGCGACGGTGTCGCGCAGAACATCGCACAGGGTGCGTCCGGCGATGGCGGATTCGACGGCGGCGCGGTCAGCAAGGGTCTGGTGATTCGTCATAGGTCATGCCTCTCTCAGTAGCTTCGGGGAAGGTTCAACATCTGGGTGCCGATGTGGGCGAGGATGAGCTCCTCAGCGACCGGGATGTTCTTGCCGATGCGCGCATCGCGGAACAACCGCTCGATGGGGAACTCCTTGGAATAGGCCATGCCACCGAATGTCTGGAAGGCCTGGTCGGCTGCCTCCCAAGCGACTTGTGCGCCGGTCAGCTTGGCGACATTCGTCTCGTTGCCGCAGGGGAAGCCCTGATCGAAGAGCCACGCGGCTTTGTAGGCCATGAGCCGACCGAGCTCGGTCTTGGCCTTGATCTGCGCGAGCGGGAACTGGATGGCCTGGTTCGCGCCGATCGGACGGCCGAACACCTCGCGCTGACGTGCGTAGTCGCATGCGAGGTTGAGGGCAGCGTCGGCCGCCCCGACGCCACCGGCGGCCGCAAGAATGCGCTCGGGGTTGAGCACGTCCCACAACACGCCAAATCCCTGGTCCACCTCGCCGATGACCCGGTGCGCCGGCACGCGTACGTCGTCGAAGAACACCTGGCTCGACGTGACGATATTGCTGCCCATCTTGGGGATGGGCTGGAAGGTCAGCGTCCCTGCCTTGAGTGCTTCCTTCACGTCGACGAGGAACAGGGTGAATCCGGCCGTGCGTGGCTTGGCGTCTGCCGCCGGGATCGTACGGGTGATCGCCACCATCCAATCGGCTCGGTCGACGCCTGAGATCCAGATCTTCTGGCCGCTGATCAGGAAGTCGTCGCCATCGCGGCGGGCATGGGTGGTGATGGCCAGGGCATTGCTGCCGGCATCGGGTTCGGTCAGCGCCATGCAGAACTGAGTGTCGCCCGCGGCGAGGCCGGGGAGGATCTCCTTCTTCTGTTCGTCGGTGCCGTGGCGAGTGATCGTCATGGCACCAAAGCCGGGAGTGAGGATGTAGAGGAACGTGCCCTGAGTTGCGCCCGTGGAGGCGAGTGCCTCGTTGGCGACAGCCAGCTCCAGCAGTCCTTGCCCCCCACCGCCGTACTCCTCGGGTACCGAGAGTCCGAGCCAGCCGCCCTCACCGAGCGCGGCCCATGCCTCGTCGGGGAAGCGGTGTTCCTCCTCGAGGCGTGACCAGTACGCGTGGTCGAAGCCGGACATGGCCCGTAGTACGCCTTCGCGTACGGCGACGGCGGTGTCGGGAAGGGTGAAATCCATCAAGGAGCCTTTCGGAGACTTTGACTAGGGGACTGGGTCGCCGGGGAGGCGAGGTGCGTACTGCGCGCCGCGCTGCTGGACGCCGGGGTCTTCACTCGTGCAGCGTTGGTTGGGCGGAGCCGGGTCGTGGGTCATGACGTACGGACTGACTCGAGGTGGGCCGTACTCGCAGTTGTCGCCGAAGTTTGCGGCGAGGAGCACGTGGCCTGATCCGTCGCGAGTCGCGTCGGACATTGCGTGGAACTGTTGGGGCGCCCAGGACAGCCAGTGCTGGTAGCCCGGGAGTCTGTCGTCGCCCAGGCCCGCGAACTCATTCCAGTTCATCACGGTGGACGTCAACGGCGAGGTGAGCTCCTGGAGGACGCTCGCGAGCTTCGGGGTGAGGGTCGAGGTCGACGTGAGTGCACGGCGGAGCTGGGGGTCGGACTTCTCGAGCTGCGCGGTCACAAGATTGACGTCAGCAGCGAATGACCGCAGGTCATCGCCCGTGTCGACGACTGTGCGCAGGGGCACCTGCGCCTGTTTCGTGAGGTGGGTGACCTTGGGCGCCAGCAGCTCGAGCATCGACACGACTCGGTCGGCGTCTCGACCCAGCGTCGCGAGATCGACCTCGGTGTCGAGTCCGGTGCCGAGCTCGGAGGTGATGGTCGTCAGGTCGTCCTCGTCGATCTGGGCAGCGACGTCACCGAGGTGCCGGATGATCGTGTCGAACCGGCGAGGTACGGCCGTGTCGGCGCGCGCGACGACGTCGCCATCGCGAAGGAACGGGCGCTGGTCCGTACGCGGACGGAAGTCGAGCCGCTGCTCGCCGATCGCCGAGAGGTTCGAGACCACGGCAGCCGTGTCGACCGGTACGTCGACATGGCCCTTGATGTGGAGCTTGACCACGACACCGTCGTCGTCAAGCTGTACGTCGTCGACACGACCGATCGTGCTGCCGCGATAGGTCACATCGGCGCCCGGGTAGATGCCGCCGCCGGACGGCAGCTGTACAGACACCGAGTGCGTCGACGAGAACACCGACGACCCGATCACTCGGTCTCCGAGATAGAGCAGGCCCAGGATGGCGATCCCGAGTAGGACGACCTCGGCGAGGCGCGTGTTGCGGCGATCGATCAGGCGGGTCATCAGCGCGTACCCCCCGTGAGGCCCTGGAAGAGCTGACCCACCAAGCCTTCGTCGCCGGCGATGTCGGTGACCGTGTCCTGCAAGCCTGCGAGCAGCTCACCCAGATCGCCCTCGAGAAGGGTGGCTGCATCCGGTGCGACAGGGACGTTGCCGAGCGCATTGGGCAGGGCGGGGATCACGTTGAACGTGAGGTCGAACATCGCGAAGTCGCCGGGGGTGGCGCGATCGAGGGCGTCGGCGAATGCGGTGATCCCAGTCATGATGGGTCGGATCTGGTCACGCTCGGCAATCACGGCGTCGACCAGCGCCCGGGTGTCCCTCAGCTGGTTGCGCAGACGGCCGCGCATCCCCTCGACGGTCTTGCGGCTCGAACCCTCGACGCGGTCAAGCGCGATGAGGAGCTCGACCGCCTTGTCCTCATGCCGCTGAAGGGTACGAATGGCTGGGTCGAGCTTCTTGATCGAGGACGCGATCAGTTCAGTGTCATCGACCAGGCCAGCCGTGAGCCGGTCAAGCGCATCCAGGCTCACGTCGATGTCGTCTCGGTGTCGGTTGGTGGAGGTCACCAGGTCATCCACCTGGCGCAACAGGTGCCTGACAGTGGTGGACGAGCCGTCCATGGCGATTGCGAGCTCGTCGACGACGACCTTCAGGTCTGCGTAGCTACCACCGGTGACGGCGGCAGACACGCCGGTCAGCAGGTCGGTGGTGTCAGGTGCGGTGGCCGTGCGTTCGAGGCCGATGGTCGAACCGGACGCGAGTACGCCGGAGGTGGGCTTTGTGGGTGGAACAAGGGCCACGAATGCCTCACCGACAGGGGCAGTCAGCCGTACCTCGGCCCGAGACCCTGCGGGGATCTTGGTGTCTTCCATGACCTCGAACGACACGTGGGCGACGTAGTTGGACGTCGTGACCTCGGTGACCTGCCCGACGGTCCTGCCCTCGAGCTTGACCGGGGATGCCGGCGGCAGGTTGAGCGCCGACGCGAAGTCCGCGCTCAGTGGATAGGTCTTTCCAGTGACCTTGCTCGGCAGTGGGACGTCGTACAAGTCGGGCCCGCCACAGGCTCCGAGCGTGAACGCGGCAGCGAGGGCCATGCTGGCCATCGCTCTGCGGCTGGAAGACGTGCGTATCACGGGACGACTCCGTCCACGAGTCGCGCGAAGATGTCGAGGAAGCTGTCGAAGAAGGCGGCGTTGTCTTCGACGAGGACGTCACAGACTCCGATGTTCTCCGGCACGAAGGCATTGCAGAAGGACTCGCGCGCGACCTCGCCATGCGGTGCCGTGCGCCTGGAATCGAGCCGAACCCGGAGGTCTCGCGTGGCCGGGTCATACGCGCGGGCGATGTTCTCGGCCGCGAGAGGCAGCGTGTTGAAGGCGCTGGCAATGGCCTCGCGCTGTTCCGCGATCGTGCCGAGCACGTCTGACGTGCGATCGACAGTACGGGTCATCAAAGCCTCGTTGTCGTGGATGAACTCAGTCATCTTGCGACTCAGCTGGTCGAGCGTGGCGAGGGACTCTGCGATGTTCTCGCGCTGACCGGCGAACAGCTCCGCACTGTCGGCAACCGAGCTGGCGAGGGAGCGGATCGTCTTGTCCCGCTTGGCCAACATCGTCACGAGCTCGTCGGCGTCACCGACGATCGCCGTCAGGTCCTCGTCCGCGTCGCTGACGGTTTCGAGCGCGCGGCCCGACTCGTTCAACAGCCCGGCGAAGGCCTCGCCCTTGCCTTCGAGCTGCTCGGCGGTGACCGAGAGCAGGTCACCGATGTCCTTGCCGTCCTTCGTGGTGTCTGACAGCGCGACGAGAAGGTCATCGACCGCAGCGAAGATGTCGTCCACGTTGGCGGGCGCCCTGGTGCGCTCCAGTGAAACGATCGCACCGTCGGCAATCTTGGCTCCCTTGGTCCACGCAGGTGTGAGCTCGACAAATCGGTCGGTGACCAGCGACGACTGCATGATGATCCCTCCGACGTCGGCGGACACCGGTTCGTCGACGCGTACCGTCACGTCGACTCGCTCGCCCTTCGGCTGGATCTTCGTGACTTCGCCAATGCGTACGCCGATGGTCTGTACGTCGTTGCCCACGTACAGGCCGGTCGTGTCAGTGAACTGCAGCGTGAACGTCGTCGACTGCGAGCTGGGGCGCAGCGCGACCAGCAGGCCGGCGACGATCAACAGACCGACCACGCCGGCGGCAACGACTTGAAAGAGTCTCGAGCGGATCATGAGCATCCGCCGTCCGGCTGGACCAGGGGGCACCATAGGTTGTCCGGCAACAGGAAGTAGGGGGCGCCGACCTCGAGCCACGGTCCGTTGCCGGTCGCGTTGGCGAAGTACCGCGCAAACGGTGCCGAGCTGCGCAAGGTCTGGCCGAGCTCGTCGGAATGCGCCTGCAGGACGCCGAGTGTGTCGTCGAACTGGTTGAGCAGCTTGCGCATCGTCGCGTCGTTGTCGTCGGCCATGGAGTCGAGGGTCGTGACCACATGCTTGCCGTTCACAACGAGCCGCTCGATCGTGTCGCGTCGGCGCTGGACAAGTCCGGTGACCTTCTCCGCGTTGACCAGGAGGTTGTCGAGCTCGCTCTGCTGATCGTGGACGACCCCGGTGACCTTGCGCGTGTAGGTGAGAAGCCGGTCGATCTGGTCGTCCTTGTCACCGATCAGCCGGGCCAGCGCTGCGGTGTCTTCCATGGCGCGCTGAGTGAGCTTCGGGTCCTGGTCGAGCTCGGTCGACAAGGTGGCGACCGCCTTGTCGATCGCGTCGAGGTCGAGGTCGTGGAGGAGGTCGTTGCTGTCGGTGAAGACGTCGGAGACGGTGTACGACGGTGCGGTGTGCTTTGTCGTGATCGTTCCGCCGTGTGGGAGCTTCGGGCCTTCGCCGATGGAGACGTCCAGGAACGTCGTTCCGAGCATCGACGCGAGCTTGACCCTGGCCTCGGAACTCGTGTGCAGCGGCACGTCCCGATCGAGCTTGAAGGCGATGATTGCCTTGTCTCCGTCGAGCGTGATCCCGGTGACCGATCCGGACTCGATGCCAGCCACGCGTACTTCGTCGCCGGTCTTGATGCCGGACGCATGGACGAACTCGGCCTGGTAGCTGGCGTCGGTCGGCTTGAGCGCACGCCACGCCACGAGGACGAGGAGCACGAGGGCAACTCCGACAATGAGTGTCTTGCGCATCGTGGTGGTCATCGGCATGGCCTCGAGTGTCCTGCCCCGGGAAGGTCCGGGAGCTTGACTGCAGCGGCACCGAAGTCGAGGGTGCAGACATAGGTGTTGAGCCACGACCCGTGGCTGAGCGCCCGGTTGAATCCCTCGAGCAGGCGGGGCGTGTCCTCCAGCGTGGTGGCGAGGACGTCGTTGTTCTCGACGATCGTCTTGCCGAGCTCGGCGAAGCGCGCGAGTGCTGCGCTCAGCGGCCCGGAGGTCTCATCGAGCAAGCCGCCCAGCGACGCGGTCATGCGGTCGAGCGCCACCACGGCGGAGTCGACATCACCGGAATCATCAGCCAAGTCACCAACCAGGCCGTCAAGACCACTGATGACCGAGCGCAGCTCTTCACGGTGCTCCGAGGTCGCCTGCATCACGGTCGTGACGTTCGCGATGACCCGCGAGATGACTTCGTCCCGGTCGGCCAGGTGTGCGGTCAGCTGCGACGTCTGTTCCATCAGGTGAGCCAGTCGCGGTCCTTCGCCCTGCAGCGTCTGTACGACCTCGGTGGCGATGAGGTTGACGTCCTTGGGGTCGAGCGCTTCAAACATGGGCTTGAAGGCGTTGAACAGCTCGGTCAGATCCAGGGCGGGCCGGGTGTTTTCGACGCCGAGCGTTGAGCCTTCGGGCAGGCGCTTTCCTGTCGTGGCTCCGGCTTCGAGCGCCAGGTAGCGCTGACCGAGCAGGTTCAGGTAGGAGATGCGGGAGACGGTGTCGGTCCGGACCGGCTGATCCGAAGCCACGACGAAGTCGATGCGGGCGAGACCGCCGTCGAGCTCTCGCCCCTCGACTCGGCCGACCCGGACACCGGCAATGCGTACGTCGTCTCCGACGCGGATGCCCGACGCGTCGCTGAACAACGCCGAGTAGTGAGTGGTGTCCCCGGCGTCTCGCCGGGCAAGGGTGTTGGCGACAGTCATCGTCATGATCAGGGCAACGACGGTGAACGCCACCAGGCCAGCGATCTCCCAGGTGTATCGACGCAGAAGTGTCATGGAGTGGTTCTCCCCATGAGAAGGCCGAGGTCGCGAAGAATCTCGAAGAGTCCCTGAGGTTCGTGGGTCTCGGACGACGTTTCGGGCAACGTCGCGACGGAACCAGCGACCGGCTTGTCGCCCTTCGAGGCAGACTCTGCCTGCTCGAGCATCGCCGTGATCTTTGCGGCGAGCCCGTCGATGCCCGCGGCCTCGCTTGTTGGTTCAGCCGGAGCCTCGGCAGGAACCGGATCGCCGCAGTTCGTGGCGATCAGCGTCGGCCCGTAACGAGTGCAATCTGCGGCCGTATAGGCGTGCGGGATGTCGAGTCCGATCGTGCCGATCATCTGGATCGCGTTGTCGTCCACGCCGGCCGCACCATTCGTTCCGGTCTTGGCGAAGTTCGCGAGGATCTGCTGAACTGCGGGCCCGTTGCCTGCAGCGAGACCCGTCAGTCGCTCGAGACGCTGGACGAACGTCAGAAGCACGTCATCGAGGCCGGCGAACAGAGTGTCGGCGCGATCGACAACTTTCGCCGACCCGTTGAGGACCGAGCCGATCGTCCTGTCCTTCTCGGCGATCGTGTCGGTGGTGGTACGGGAATGACCCATGGCCGAGGTGAGGTCGGGTTCTATGTCCGCGATCGTGTCCAGCGCTCCCGCGGCGAGGGTCAAGGTCTCCCACACGGTGGGGAGGTCGCGGTTGAAATCGGTGACGACGCGGTCGGTCCGCTCCAGGAAGTCCTTGATGTCGTCGCCCTTGCCATCGAGTGCGGGGGCCAGCTTGCCAGTGATGCGGTTGATGTCTTCGGCATCGACGGCCGAGATCAGCCTCTCGGCTTCGTCGAACGACTTCATCAAGCTCAGGGTCGCCTCAGTGCTGTCGGCGGCAAGCACGTCGCCGGACACCAGATGAGCGTCGCCGACAGCATCCTTGTCGGCCAACAGCTCGACATACTCCGACCCGAACACCGTGCTCGGCAGGATCCGAGCCGTGGCGTTCGCCGGGATTGATTTCGAATGGTCCTCGTTCACCAGCAGGTGCAGGCGGTAGCCATCGCCGTGATCGGACAGTCGAAGGACGCGACCCACGATGATGCCGTGATAGCGGACCTTGGCTCCTGGCCCGATGGCGTCGCCGATCCGCTCGACCTCGACGGAGACCTTCGCGTCGCTCGTCCACACCCCGAAATACGACAGCGTCAACCACTGGCCAAGAGCAACCGTCAGGACGAGGCCGATTGCGCCGATCACCAGGCGTTGCAGGCGGGTGGGCTCCGTGTTCATCCGGTGATCGTCACTTGCTGGTCAGGGCCCCAAAGCGCGAGTGTCAGCGCGATGTCCAACAAGGTGATGCCGATGATGCTGGTGCGGATGGCGCGTCCGGTCGCCCGGCCGACACCCTCAGGCCCACCACTGGCAAAGAAGCCGTAGTAGCAGTGCACCAAGGTCACCATGATGGTCAGAACGACCACCTTGACGGCTGCCAACAACACATCAGTCAGCGACACGAAAGTCGAGAAGTAGTGGTCGTACGTGCCGGCCGACTGGTTGAAGAAGACAGTGACGACCAGGTCAGTGGTGACGTACGTACCGACCAGGCCCAGCAGGAACAGTGGGATCACCATGATGAGCGCTGACACGATGCGGGTCGAGACGAGGTACGGAACGGGGCGGATCGACATTGCCTCGAGGGCGTCGATCTCCTCGCTAATACGCATGGCGCCAAGGCGTGACGTGAAGCCGCACCCGATGCGTGCGGCGAACGCGAGAGCCACGATGATCGGTGCGAGCTCGCGGGTGTTCGCGTAGCCCGACACGAAGCCCACGAGCGGGGCCAGGCCGATGATGTCGAGGCCGTTGTGTCCCTCCAGCCCGACCTCGGTGCCGGTAAGCGTCGACATCAGGAACACGACGCCGACAGCGCCGCCACCGACCACGAGCGCTCCGCCACCGAGGCTCACCTCGGCGAGGTGGCGTCCGATCTGGGCGGGGTAGTGCCGGATGGCGAGGGGGATCTGCACGATCGCCACGAGACAGAACCACAGGAAGTCGCCGAGGCGGCTGAGTGGATTGACGACGGTGACGTCGAGGACCTTGACCAGGGCGCTCATGCGACGCCTCCCGGGAAGAGCATTGATTGCGCTTGGGAGATGACGAAGTTGGCCGCGAAAAGCAGCACGAAGTTGGTGACGACTGCCGAGGTGACAGCATCGCTGACGCCGGACGGACCGTTCTCCACCTTCAGCCCTTTGTATGAGGCGACGACGGCGCAGATCGTGCCGAAGATTCCGGCCTTGACGAAGGACAGCACCATGTCGCTCGGCCGGGCGAGCGTCGCAACGGAGGCGAGATAGCCGCCGGCGGACAAGTCCTGCACGGTGATGCTGACCAACAGAGTGGTGACGATCGAGAAGAACGTCACGACACCGTTGAGCAGCATCGACACGATGACGGTGGCGATCACGCGGGGGAGGACCACTCGTTCGACGACCCGCACGCCCATGACCTCGAGGGCATCGATCTCCTCGCGGATGCGGCGGGAGCCGAGCTCGGAGCAGATGGCGGACCCGGCAACTCCCGAGAGCATCAATGCCGTGATGATCGGGGCGCCCTGACGTACGACGGCCAATGTGTTGCCGGCGCCGGTGAATCCTGTGGCGCCGACCTCTTGGGCAAGCACGTTGACCTGCAGAGCGAGGATGACACCGAACGGAATGCACACCGCGAGCGCCGGGAGGGTGCACACCGTGATGGTGAACCAGGTCTGCCGGATCGTCTCCTCGGCGGGGAACCGTCGAGCGGCGATGGATGCGGGTATCGCGCGTGCGACGCCAAGTCCCAGGCGGAGCATCTCCAGGGCGTCGCGCAGGGGGCCAGGACCCTTCGACCGACGTACGGCGGTGGCCGACTCAACTGATGGCACCCGTCACCTCCGTCGTCATGTGCGGGGGTCGGGAGCCCTCGCCGTCCATGTGACGCCGGAACTGTAACAGTAAATCTGTCGTGGTCGTCAAGGTCTTAAACGACGAAAGCGTGACCGGGGTCACGGCTCGCCCTCCAGAAGTTCGCCCAGATTCCAGAAAGAATTGCGTGATCACTGTGACAGTAATATTGTCACGGCTGTGACCGCCCTCCCTGATGCCATCGACGACATGCAAACCGTCGACGAACTTGCCAACAGCGCAGGCATCTCCGTGCGCACTACGCGCTACTACGCGAGCCTGGGCCTCTTGCCTCCACCGACCCGTCGTGGCCGGGTCGCCTATTACGGCGCGGAGCACGCGGCTCGTCTGTCTCTCGTACGCGCCTTGCAGGCTCACGGCTTCACGATGGCCGCCATCGAGAAGGCAATGAGCCGGATCCCCAACGATGCGACGGTGGAGGACATCGCCGTCCAGCGAGCGGTGCTGACGTCATGGTCACCGGGCGGTCCTGAGGTGCTCGACCGTCAGCAGCTCGACGTACGCGCAGGCCGGGAGCTGGCAGCCGATGAGGTCGCTCTGCTCGTCGAGACCGGCGTGCTCGAGCAGATCGGGCGCACATACTCACCGCTTCCCGGCTTCGAGATGGGAGTGGAGCTGCTCGATGTCGAGATCCCTGTCGACGGCATAACGGAGGCCGGCAAGGCGATCGATCGGCACATGCGGGCACTACGCGACGACCTCAATGACATCCTCAACCGCCAGGTGCTCGAGCCCTACCGATCGATGCCGCGTACGGAGGAACAGTCCGCACGCCTCGAGCTCACGATCCAACGCTTGCGCGCCCTGACTTTGCAAGCCGTTGTCAGCGGCTTCGAACGCGCGACCAATGCGGCCATCACCCGCTCCTAGCACCAGCGGGGGCGGATTTGTCTTTACGGCGACGTGTCTGTCAGAATAGTTCGGTTGCTCCGGCTTGATCGCTGGGGCGCCGACCGTCCGGCTCTCACGCCGACCAAGACGCCGGCGCCGAACCTGAGATCGAGCTTGTCCCGCACGGTGTTGTTTCAACCAGTATCTGCGGGTCCAACCACCTAACTCGAGAAGTGTGTGACGTACGCGCCTAGAGCGCCCGCGACACGCCCGACCTCGGGGGTCGGCGGGAGGATGAGTTTCTCCCTCGAACCCGAGGCGAGACCAAGCGAAGCGGAACGAAGAGAAGGACGAGCGAGAGCATGGCGGGACAAAAAATCCGT
>NZ_JAKFEL010000044.1:0-13632 GCF_036675695.1 Aeromicrobium sp. | reverse complement strand
CATCTGGTCGACGATCGTGGAGTCGTGGGTTGCCATCACGACAGTGGTGTCGGTGCGGTTGATCCGGTCGAGCAGCTTCATGATGCCGACGCTGGTCGCGGGGTCGAGGTTTCCGGTCGGCTCATCCGCGATCAGAATCATCGGCCGGTTGACGAACGCGCGGGCGACCGCAACGCGCTGTTGCTCACCGCCGGAGAGCTCGTCGGGCATCCGGTGCCCCTTGCCTTCGAGACCAACCATCTCGAGCGTCTCGGGTACGACCTTGGCGATCTCGCTGCGCGACTTGCCGATGACCTGAAGCGCGAACGCGACGTTCTCCGAGACAGTCTTGTTGGGCAGCAGGCGGAAATCCTGGAACACGGTGCCGACCTGGCGACGCAGCTTGGGGACCTTCCAGCTCGAGAGCTTGTTGATCTCCTTGCCGGCAACGTAGACACGGCCGGTCGTCGGCGTCGTCTCACGAAGAATCAGGCGAAGGAACGTGGACTTGCCCGAGCCCGAGGCGCCGACCAGGAAGACGAACTCGCCCTTTTCGATCTCGAGGTCGAGGGCGTCGAGCGCAGGGCGCTTCTGGCCCGGATAGGTCTTGGTGACCTTGTCGAATCGAATCACTCGAACGAGTCTAGGCAGACTCCCCCACCGAGGCCGGGAAGGCTCGCCCTGACGCCCCCGGTGCCTGCACTGCTCCAAGCGGAGTACACCCCCGGGCGTACGAGCGCCGGCGGCTTACACCCTGTGGCCGACGCCGCGCACCTCGTGTCACAGCCAGCATCGAAACATGCTCATCTCAGTCGTTCGCATTATCGCCACTTACCCACGCCGCGCCTTCGTCGCGGTCCTCCTGTTCGTCGTCGCGGCCGCCGCGCTCGGCGGATCCGTCGCTGGCGCCCTCGAGCCTGAGGGCGGCTTCATCCCCCGTGGAGCCGACTCGACCGTTGCGATCGAACGGATCGAGGACGCGACGGGCCGCGCGCCGAGCGCCGGCATCATTCTCCTCGTCGAGACACCCGGTGGCGCCGATGCCGCGTCCGATCGCCTCGAACAGGTCGCCGCGGACCTCGCCGACGAGGCAGGCGTCGTAGACGTCTCCTTTCCGTCCAACGACTCACCTGACCTCGTCGCCGAGGACGGCACGTCCGCGCTGGTCACTGGAACGGTCGAGGCCGATGTCGACCGAGACGCTGTGGCTGAAGCCATAGTCCATCGGTTCGAGGCAGCAGATGACGTCACGGTCGGCGGGCAGCTCATCTCGAACTTCCAGATCGGCGACACAGTCGGAGAGGACCTCGCCCGGGCCGAGACATTGGCGTTGCCGATCCTCGTCGTGCTGTCATTGTTGTTCTTTGGAGGTCGGGCCGCGCTCATGCCGCTCGTCGTCGGCGTCACGACGGTCCTCGGCACCTTCCTCGCCCTCGCCGGGGTCAACCAGGTCTACGGGCTCAGCATCTTCGCGATCAATCTCGTGATCGGCCTCGGGCTAGGTCTCGCGATCGACTACACGTTGTTCCTCGTGACCCGCTACCGCGAGGAGCTCGAACGGCAAGGCCCGGTGCCGGGCGCAATCGCCGTCACGATGCGCACCGCCGGACGAACCGTTGTATTCTCCGCGGCCACGGTCGCGGTAGCACTCATCACGTTGACCGTGTTCCCACTCGAGTTCCTCAAGTCGATGGGCATCGCCGGCGCGATCGTCGCGATCGTCGCGGCAGCGGCGTCACTCGTCATCGCGCCGGCCTTCTTCGGCCTCTGGGGTGCCAAGCTCACGCGTCGGTCCGCCGCCCGATCGACCGAAACGCGGCGGTGGTATCGACTGTCGCATGCCGTCATGCGCCGGCCCGGCGCAGTTGCCGCCATAACCGCCGTCGTCATGATGGCCCTCGCCCTGCCCGCGCTGCGAGCAAGCTGGAGCCCGATCGACAGCTCAGTCATCCCCGTGGACAAGAGTTCACGCACGGTGGCGGACACCATCCAGTCCGACTTCACCAGCTCCGGCAACACCCCGGTGACGATCGCTATCCAGATGGACTCGGGCGATCCTGCTGACGCTGTCCAGGCGTACGCCGACGAGGTCTCTCGCATTGAGGGCGTCACCGGGATCGCGCCGCCCGCCGAGCTCGACGGGCGAACGTGGCAGATCGACGTCACTGCCGACGGGGCGCCGGCCGGGGATGGCGCGCAGCGACTGGTCAGCGAGATCCGCGACATCGACACGACGCTGGACGTCAAAGTCACCGGGGCCGCGGCCGGATTCGTCGATCAACAAGACGCCATCGCGTCGAGCCTGCCGGCCGCCCTGCTCCTGTTGGTTGGCCTGACCCTACTTGTGCTGTGGCTCATGACCGGCTCGGTCGTCCTGCCGGTCAAGGCCGTCTTCATGAACGTGCTGACCGTGGGCTCGGCGCTTGGCATCCTGACCTTCATCTACCAGGACGGGCGACTAACCGGATTGCTCGACTACACGCCCAACGGCGGGATCGAGCCGACAGACTTCCTCGTCGCCGCAGCGCTCGTGTTCGCGCTGTCGACGGACTACGGGGTGTTCCTGCTCGGGCGGATCAAGGAGGCACGGGACGCCGGTGCGGGCGAGCGTGAGTCGGTTGCCGCCGGCCTGCAGAGCACAGGGAGCGTCGTGACAGCCGCGGCGATCCTCATGGCCGTCGCGATCGGTGCGTTCAGCACTAGCTCGATCTCGTTCATCCAACAGATCGGTGTCGCCACCGCAGCGGGGGTTCTGATCGACGCCTTCGTAGTGCGCTCGCTGCTCGTTCCAGCCCTCATGGGCCTGCTCGGCAAGTGGAACTGGTGGGCGCCGATGTCCCTGCGTCGACTGCATGACCGCGTCGGCCTTCAGGAGGGTGGTGTCGCCGAGCCCGATCTCGTCGACGTACGTACTCCCTGAGGACGATGACAGCGGCGTCGCCCTCCGCGTACTTTCGGGGGGTGACGCCGCTGCGCTGGACCTTCCTCGCCGATCTCGGCATCGTCGCGCTCCTGACAGCCGCGATGGTGCTCGAGTGCCTGATTTCGGACAAGCCGCAGTCCGATGTGACACCCGCGACACTCACCGTCATGGTGCTTACTTCCATGCCTGTCGTGTTCCGTCGAACCCATCCCACGATCGCGGTCTTCGCCGCGATGGGCGCACTGTTCGCGGCCTTTCCGGTGCTGCACATCTACCAGACACTTCCGTTCCCGACGATGGTCGCTGGCTACTCTCTGGCTCTGCACGCGGGCCGCAGGCGAGTGATCCACGTCGGGATCGCGCTGGTGCCGTTCGTCCTGCTCGCAATAGCGATCTTCAGCCCACATGGCTTGATCGACTTCGAGACCCCCAAGAACCTCGCGCTCGTCGGCTTGCCGCTGCTGTTGGGGGTCGCGATCAAGGACCGACGTGCCTACCTCGCCACTCTCGTCGACCGAGCCGAGACCGCCGAGCGGACCCGCGAGGAGGAGACGCTGCGGCGGGTCAGCGAGGAACGATTGCGTATCGCCCGCGACGTCCACGACGTCGTCGCGCACGCGATGGTCGCCATCAACGTCCAGGCCGGCGTCGGCGCGCATCTGATCGACCAGGATCACGACAGGGCACGCGAGACCCTCCTCGACATCAAACGCGTCAGCGGCGAGGCATTGACCGACCTGCGATCGACCCTCGGCATTTTGCGCACCACGGCTGACGACATCGCACCGGTCAGCCCCACCGATGGCATCGACGACCTCGAGGAACTCGGCACGACACTGCGGGCTGCGGGGATCTCGGTCGAGCTCGACATCGACCCGGCCATCGCCACCCTGCCCGCCTCGATCGGTGCTACCGGCTACCGCATCGTGCAAGAGGCGTTGACCAACGTTCTGCGTCACGCCGGGTCATCACATGCAGTCGTCAGCGTGCGCCGGCTGGACGGCGACATCGTGATCGACGTGCTCGACGACGGACCAGGCGTGACAACCAGCAGCACGGGATCGGGCAACGGTGTCCGCGGTATGCGTGAGCGTGCTCTCGCACTCGGCGGAACACTCGAGGCTGGGCCCGGGAGCGACGGCGGTTGGCGGGTCCATGCGCAGATTCCGATCGCGGTGAAGACGTGATCCGGGTCCTGCTCGCCGACGACCAGACGCTCGTACGCGCCGGCTTCCGCGCACTCCTCGACTCCGAAGCCGATATCGAGGTTGTCGGCGAGGCCGTCGACGGCATCACAGCCGTCGATCTGGCGACCGCCACGCGACCCGACATCATCCTCATGGACATCCGGATGCCGCATGTGAACGGTCTGGAGGCGACCAGGCGCATCGTGGCCGACCCAGCGCTGGCGAATACGCGCATCGTGGTGCTTACGACCTTCGAGGTCGACGAATACGTCTTCGGCGCGCTCCGTGCGGGTGCCTCCGGATTCCTCCTCAAGGACATCGAGCCCGTCGCCCTGATCGACGCCGTGCGCGTCGTGGCATCAGGTCAGGCCCTGCTCGCTCCTCGTGTCACCCGGACCCTGATCGAGGCGTTCGTGGCATCCGCCCCGACCGAGCGCACCATCGAGCCGCCCAACCACAGGCTCGACGTGCTCACGGCCCGTGAACGGGAGGTCCTCGGGCTGGTCGGCCGGGGAATGTCCAACCACGAAATTGCTGAGCACCTCGTGCTGTCGCCGCTGACAGCAAAGACCCATGTGTCGCGACTATTCCTGAAGCTCGGAGCCCGCGACCGCGCACAGCTGGTCGTCATCGCGTTCGAGACGAACCTCGTCAAGCCGTCTGCTGCGCCACGTAGTCGTCGACCGCCCGAGGAGCCAGCACTGCGTCGATGACCATGGCGCTGGCGCCGAGGATGCCGGCCCGACTGCCGGCAGTGGTGCTGACAATGCGTAGATCGTGCGTGGCGAGGGGAAGCGAACGTCCGTAGACGACCTCGCGTACGCCAGCGAGCAGGTATTCGCCGGCTTCCGAAAGCTTGCCGCCGACAACGATGACTGACGGGTTCAGCAGGTTCACACAGGTCGCAAGGACGGTGCCGATGTCCCGACCTGCCTCGCGTACGGCTTGCAGTGCCGCGATGTCGCCAGCTGCCACAGCGTCAACGATGCCCTGAGACCCGTCGATGTCGAGTCCCTTCGCACGCAACTTGGCTGCTATGGCTGGCCCAGCGGCGATTGCCTCGAGGCAACCGACGTTGCCGCACCGACACACGATGTCGTCTGGCGCTCCGGCTACCTGAACATGCCCGAGGTCGCCCGCCGATCCAAGCGCGCCACGCATCAGACGCCCGTCGGCAATGACGCCGGCGCCGATACCGGTGGCCACCTTGATCAGCAGCAAGTGCTGCGACGACTGCCAGGACGTGACGAACTCACCCAGAGCCATCAGGTTCACGTCGTTGTCGACGAGCACGGGTCCCTTGAAGGTCTTGCCCAGCTCTGCGGGAATGTCGAAGTCGTGCCAGCCCGGCATGATCGGCGGGTTGGCCGGTCGACCGGTGGCGTGTTCGACGGGACCAGGTACGCCGATGCCGACGCCGGCGACGTCTCGTATGGGACGGCCAATCTCCTTGAGCAGCTCAAGTCCGATGGTCGTGACCAGCTCGAGGACAGCCTCTGGGCCGTCGGCAATGTCACTGTCGATCGTCTTCTGCTGCAGGATCCTGCCGGCCAGATCGGTGACTGCGACGCTGGCGTGCGAAGCGCCGAGATCGATCGCGAGCACCACTCGGTCGTCGCGGTTGAGCGCAAAACGAGTGGGTGGACGACCGCCGGTCGAGGCCGCCTCACCGACTGGGGCCAGCAGCCCTGACGCGAGCAGCGCATCGACGCGAGCCGTGACAGTCGACCGCGCAAGGGATGAGAGCTGAGCCAACTCGGCGCGTGTGCGAGGGCTGCCGTCACGCAACAGCTGGAACAGCTCTCCGGTGCCGGCGAGCGTGGGGGGAAGCCCGGCGGGCACAGTCATGGCCATGAGTAAACCATGCCTCCTTCACACGTCGTGGTGACTCAAGTATGTCACGGAACGTCGGACTTTTGCTTGACGAACGACAAAAGGTGTGACTAGGGTCACGCCATGGTCTTGCTAGAAATGCGCGGCATCGTCAAGGAGTTCCCCGGAGTCCGGGCCCTCGACGGCGTCGACCTCGTGGTTCGCGCCGGCGAGGTGCACTGCCTGCTCGGCCAGAACGGCGCCGGCAAGTCGACGTTGATCAAGATCCTGTCGGGCGCACACGGTGTCGACAAGGGAACGATCCTGTGGGAGGGCGAGCCTGTCACCTTCGCCGATCCCATCGCGGCACTGGCGACCGGCGTCGCCACGATCTACCAGGAGCTCGACCTGATCGACGGCCTCAGCGTCGCCGACAACATCTTCCTCGGACACGAGATGGCAGTCGGCGGCATCACCCGCGACTCCGACATGAACAAAAAAGCGCGCGAGCTCCTCACCACGCTTGGCCACCCCGAGATCCGTCCGACCCGCGAGGTCGGCAGCCTCTCAGCCGCTGGCAAGCAGATCGTGTCGATGGCTCGGGCGCTCTCGCACGACGCCCGAGTGATCGTGATGGACGAGCCTTCGGCTGTGCTCGACCCTGATGAGGTCGACGGGCTGTTCAAGGTCGTCGAAGACCTGCGTGCCTCAGGCACGGCGATCATCTACATCTCGCACCGTCTCGAAGAGATCCGCCGCATCGGTGACCGACTCACGGTGCTCAAGGACGGCAAGACGGTCGCCTCGGATCTGCCCGCGAAGGAAACGTCCACGGCCGAACTGGTCCAACTGATGACGGGCAAGACGGTGTCGTCGGTGTTCCCTCGTCGTACGGACGACGTACCCGACGCCGCTCCCCTGCTCCAGGTCGCAGGCCTCGGGCGGGATGGCGAGTTCCACGATGTGTCGTTCGACGTACGCCCTGGCGAGATCGTAGGCATTGCCGGCCTCGTCGGCGCTGGACGCAGCGAGATCGTCGAGACGGTGTTCGGCGCACGCCGCGCGACCCACGGAACCGTCAAAGTAGACGGCAAGACGCTACGCAACGGCTCGGTCGACTCGGCAGTGGATGCCGGGCTGGGGCTGTGCCCCGAAGAGCGCAAGTCCCAGGGGCTGATCCTCGACGACGCGGTCTACCGCAACATCTCACTGGCGAGCCTCACCCGCTTCGCTCGCTATGGCATCTCCATGGAAGGCGCCGAACGTCGCGCCGCACGCGAAGCGGCAAAGTCGGTCGACGTACGACCCGACGCCCCCGATCGGATTATCCGCACACTCTCGGGCGGCAACCAGCAAAAGGTCGTCCTGGCCCGTTGGCTGCTGCGGTCGTGCAAGGTGCTGCTTCTCGACGAGCCGACTCGGGGCGTCGACGTCGGGGCGCGTGCCGAGATCTACAACCTGATCCGTGAGCTCGCCGATGCCGGAGTCGCTCTCGTGATTGTGTCCAGCGACATCGACGAGGTACTCGGCCTTTCGGACCGAGTGCTCGTCGTGTCCGACGGGCGGGTCGTGCACGAAGGACCCAGCACCGCCATCAACGCGTCCGGCGTGCTCGATCGCATCCTCGCAACCCATGACGACCAGCAAATGATCCAAGGAGACGTAGCGTGACCACCACGGTTGATGAAGGCACGAAGGCCCGCGGAGACGGCACCCGCTCACTCGGAGTCGCCCGCAATCTCGGCCTGATCATCGCACTGATCGTGCTGTGCATCGTGGGCATCGCCACCGCAGGCGACCGGTTCGCCAGCACCGACAACATGGTGACGATCCTGCGTCTTGCAGCGGTGCTTGGTGTGGTCGCAGTGGGCATGACGTTCGTCATCATCGGCGGCGGATTCGACCTGTCCGTCGGCGCGATTGTGGCGCTGGCGTCCGTCTGGGCGACCACAACTGGCACCCAGGCGATGGCGGACGACATTGGCTGGATCGCAATGGTGTTCGCGGCGGTGGTCGTGGGTGCGGCCTGCGGATTGATCAACGGGGTGCTGATCGCGTACGGCAAGATCGTGCCGTTCATCGCGACTCTGGCGATGTTCGCCTCCGCGCGTGCGCTCGCCGAGCTCATCGCCGATCGCAAGACGCAGATCATCACCAACCAGGGCTTCACCGACTTCTTCGGCGCGGAACCTCTCGGCATCCCGGTGATCGTCATCATCTTCGCCGTGGTCACGCTCGGCGGCTGGTTCCTGCTCAACCGCACGACATTCGGTCGGCGTACGTTCGCCGTCGGCGGCAACCCAGAGGCAGCGCGCCTGGCCGGCATCAAGGTGCAGCGCCACACGGTCTACCTCTACACGCTGGTCGGCACGACCTGCGGTATCGCCGCGGTGATGCTGATGTCACGCACGACCACCGGCTCGTCAACGCACGGCTTCCAGCTCGAGCTCGACGCGATCGCCGCCGTGGTCATTGGCGGCACCCTCCTGAGCGGTGGCCGAGGCACCGTCGTCGGCACGCTCTTCGGCGTCCTGATCTTCACCACGCTCTCCAATGTCTTCACGCTCAACAACCTCTCGACGTCGACCCAGAATGTCGCGAAGGGCGTGATCATCGTGGTCGCTGTGCTTCTGCAGCAGCGCATCGCGAATCGCAAAACCTGATTGCTGCACCACCACGTCACACCCCCATCACAACAGGAGTCACATATGTCCACCATCCATCCACGGAGGCGCCGCGCCTTCGCCCTTGTCGGCGCATTCGCGGCGGCGACTCTCGCACTCGGAGCGTGTACCAACTCTGGCGACGGCGACGACACCAGCGACGCCGTTGGCAAGAGCAACACCGACAACGACAAGTCCGGCGAGAAGGTAGTCATCGGCTTCTCGGCTCCTGCAGCCGACCACGGCTGGATGGGCTCCATCACCAAATCGGCGATCGCCCAGGCCAAGGAGTACGACGACGTCGAACTCAAGGTCGCCGAAGGCACCAACGACGTCAACCTGCAGATCTCGCAGGTGGAGACATTCATCAACGACAAGGTCGACGCAATCGTCCTGCTGCCGTTCGATGGTGCAGCCATGACAGCTGTGGCCCGCAAGGCCATGGACGCCGGCATCGTCGTGATCAACGTCGACCGTGAGTTCAACTCGCCGTTCGCCGCCCGCAGCACGATTCTGGGCGACAACTACGGCATGGGTGTCTCCGCCGGAACGTTCGTCTGCGACGACGCCAAGGGTGACAAGAACAAGGTTGTTGCCGAGATCGCCGGTATCGACTCGCTGCCCCTGACACAGGATCGCTCACGCGGATTCAAGGACGCACTCAAGGTCTGTGGCCTCAAGGTCAACAACCGCGTTGCGGCTGAATTCACGGTTGAGACGGGTGAGAAGGCTGCATCCAACCTTCTGCAGGCTGCTCCGAAGATCGACTACCTGTGGAACCACGATGACGATCAGGGTGTCGGCGTGCTCGCCGCCATCAAGAACGCCAACCGTGACGAGTTCGTGATGATCGGTGGCGCTGGTTCGGCCAACGTCATGCGCGACATCAAGGCGGACAACACGGTGCTCAAGGCGACGGTCGTCTACCCGTCGACACAGGCTGCCGACGGCATCAAGATGGCTCGCCTGCTCGTCCAGGGCAAGTCGATGTCTGACCTCGCCGAGATCGAGGTGCCGCGCCAGATCAAGCTCGCGGCGCCCGTGGTGACGAAGGACAACGTCGACACGTACCTCCCGTCGGCTTTCGAGTCCTGATAGGCAGGGGCCTGCGCATCAGCTGCCTGGTGCGCAGGCCCCAACACCACTTCTCCACCTCATACATTCCGGAAGGCAAGCCAGATGACTGACGCACTCGGGATCGGCATGGTCGGCTACGCCTTCATGGGCGCAGCCCACTCGCAGGCCTGGCGCACCGCCCCAGCTTTCTTTGATCTTCCGCTCCACCCCCGTATGGCCGCCGTCTGCGGCCGCAACGAGGATGCAGCCGGCAAGGTTGCCCAACGCTTCGGCTGGGAGTCAGTCGAGACCGACTGGCGCGCGCTGCTCAAGCGCGACGACATCAACGTGATCGACATCTGCACTCCGGGCGACACCCACGCCGAGATTGCCATCGAGGCACTCAAGGCCGGCAAGCACGTGTTGTGCGAGAAGCCTCTGGCCAACAACGTCGCCGAGGCCGAGGCCATGACGGCCGCCGCGGCCGAGGCCGCCAAGAACGGCATACGCGCCATGGTCGGCTTCACGTATCGCCGTACGCCCGCCGTTGCGCTCGCACAGAAGCTGGTCGCTGACGGTCGCATCGGCACGATCCGACACGTACGCGCTCAGTACCTCCAAGACTGGCTGACCGACGAGAACGCACCACTCAACTGGCGCCTCGACAAGGACAAGGCTGGCTCCGGCGCTCTCGGGGACATCGGAGCCCACATCATCGACATGGCTCAGTACGTCACTGGTTCGCAGATCGCATCGGTGAACGGGATGCTTGAGACATTCGTCAAGACGCGCCCAATCGGGGGCGAACACGCGACGCTCGGGGGGTCTGCCAGCTCCGATGCTGAACGTGGTCCGGTGACCGTCGACGATGCGGCCGTCTTCACCGGCCGCTTCGTCGACGGCGCCATCGGCGTGTTCGAGGCCACCCGCTTCGCCAATGGCCGCAAGAACGGCCTGCGGCTCGAGGTCAACGGCTCGAAGGGTTCGTTGGCGTTCGACTTCGAGGACATGAACGTGCTCGAGTTCTTCGACGGCACCGAGGATCCCTCGATCGCCGGGTTCCGTCGGATCATCGTCACCGAGGCATCGCACCCCTACATCGCCGCGTGGTGGCCACCCGGGCACGGGCTCGGCTACGAGCACGGCTTCACCCACCAGGTCGTCGACTTCGTCAACGACATCGCCGCGGGCAAAGACCCCGTACCTTCATTTGCCGACGGCCTCGCCGTCCAGCGCGTCCTCGACGCGGTGGCCGCGAGCTCCGAGGACGGCACCACTCATACGACAGGAGCTTGAGATGGCACGACCGATCACTCTATTCACCGGGCAGTGGGCTGACCTGCCGTTCGAAGAGGTGGCGCGGCTCGCTGGTGAGTGGGGCTACGACGGCCTCGAGATCGCCTGCTGGGGCGATCACTTCGACCCGTGGCAGGCCGTTGAGGACCCGCAGTACGTACAGTCGCGCCACGACATCCTGGAGAAGAACGGCCTCAAGGTCTACGCGATCTCCAACCACCTGACCGGTCAGGCTGTCTGTGACGACCCGATCGATGGGCGCCACGAAGGAATCCTGTCGTCGCGCATCTGGGGCGACGGAGATCCCGAAGGCGTACGTCAGCGAGCCGCCGAAGAGCTCAAGAACACCGCCCGCGCCGCCAAGCTGCTCGGCGTCGACACGGTCATTGGCTTCACCGGCTCGTCCATCTGGAAGTACGTCGCGATGTTCCCGCCAGCGTCTGAGGAGATGGTGGCCGCCGGCTACCAGGATTTCGCCGATCGCTGGAACCCGATCCTCGACGTCTTCGATGAAGAGGGCGTGCGGTTTGCGCACGAGGTGCACCCGAGCGAGATCGCATACGACTACTGGACGACTCACGCGGCGCTCGACGCGATCGGTCATCGCGAGGCGTTCGGACTCAACTGGGACCCGTCCCACTTCATCTGGCAGGACCTCGATCCGCTCGGATTCCTGTGGGACTTCAAGGACCGGATCTATCACGTCGACTGCAAGGACGCGAAGAAGCAGGTCGGCAATGGTCGCAACGGCCGACTCGGCTCGCACCTGCCCTGGGCCGACCCCCGGCGCGGGTGGGACTTCGTGTCGACGGGTCGGGGCGACGTGCCATGGGAGGCGTGCTTCCGCATGCTCAACACCATCGGCTACGACGGCCCCATCTCGATCGAGTGGGAAGACGCCGGCATGGATCGCCTGCTCGGAGCACCTGAGGCGCTGGCGTTCGTGAAGAAGAACCTCTTCGACGCACCGGAAGCGGCGTTCGACGCGGCCTTCAGCTCGGGCGACTAGGTTTCGACGAGCGGCACGAACGAGTACGCGCCGTGCGTCGTGGTGACAAGGCCTTCGGCCGTACGGCGTACTCGTGTCATCGCGTGGCCCACTGGCACGACCATGACTCCGTCGACACCCAGCTGTTCGACGAGGGAGTCGGGAAGCTTGCGCGCTGACGCAGACACGAGGATGCGGTCGAACGGAGCCGCGTCCGGCGCGCCAAGCACGTCCGGGTCAGCTGGCCGGATCGAGGCCCATGTCGTCTCCTGCTTGGCGAGGTTGTCGGCTCCCCACATTGCGAGCTCAGGGACGAGCTCGACGCCGAGTACCGAGCCGGAAGAACCCACGAGCCGAGCGAGCAGAGCCGTCGTCCAGCCAGAACCCGCTCCGACGTCGAGCACGTGCGCTCCGGGATGTACGTCCAGCAGCTCCAACATGTTTCGCACAGTCGTGGGCTGAGAGTTGGTCTGGCGGTTGCCGATGGGGAGCGGAGCATCGACGGATGCGAGCGCCCGGTCCTCCGGTCGCAGGAACTCGGCTCGATCGACGGCAGCGAATACCTCGTCGATCCCGAGCGCGTCCATACCTGCCTAGGCGGCCTGACCCCGGCGCCAACGGATTCCGGCTTCAATGAAGTCGTCGATCTCACCGTCGAGCACCGCCTGCGTGTTGCCGGTCTCGTATTCGGTGCGCAGATCCTTGACCATTTGGTACGGGTTGAGGACGTAGTTGCGCATCTGGTCGCCCCATGACGCCTGTACGTCGCCGCGCATCTCGTCGAGCTGCGCCCGCTCTTCCGCCTTCTTGAGGGCGAGCAGCTTGGCCTTCAGAATCACCATGGCGCTGGCCTTGTTCTGCAGCTGGCTCTTCTCGTTCTGGCAGCTGACGACCGTGCCGGTCGGAATGTGGGTCAGGCGTACGGCGGAGTCGGTGGTGTTGACGCTCTGGCCGCCGGGACCCGAGGAGCGGTAGACGTCGACGCGGATCTCTTCCTCCGGGATGTCGATCTCGTCGGTCTGCTCAAGCACTGGCACGACCTCGACGGCTGCGAACGACGTCTGACGTCGCCCTTGATTGTCGAACGGCGAGATGCGTACGAGGCGGTGCGTGCCAGCCTCAACCGAGAGCGTGCCGTACGCGTAAGGCGCCTTGATCGCGAACGTGGTCGACTTCAGCCCGGCTTCTTCTGCGTACGACGTGTCGTAGACCTCGACGGTGTAGCCGTGGCGCTCGGCCCAGCGGATGTACATACGCTGCAGCATCAGCGCGAAGTCGGCAGCATCCACGCCACCAGCGCCGGAGCGGATCGAGACGAGGGCGTCGCGCATGTCGTACTCCCCCGACAGCAGCGTGCGCACCTCGAGGGCGTCGATGGCCTTCTGGATCTTGACCAGCTCGCTGGTGACCTCAGCCTCAGCGGAAGCGTCGCCTTCTTCGGCGGCCATTTCCTGCATGATCTCGACGTCGTCGAGGCGCTGGCGCAGTCCGGTCACGCGCTCGACCTCAGCCTGCAGACCGGACAGACGGCTGGTGACGCGCTGCGCGTTGGCCTGGTCGTCCCAGAGTCCGGGGTCGCCGACCTCTTCCTGCAGGGACGCGATCTCGGTCCGGATGGAGTCGAGGTCGAGGACCTTCTCGATCGACGTCAGGGTCGCGTCGAGGGCCTTGAGCTGTTCTGCGAAATCAGGTGTTGCCACCCGTCGAGGTTACAGGGAGAGGTCAGAT
>NZ_JAKFEL010000195.1:0-13692 GCF_036675695.1 Aeromicrobium sp. | reverse complement strand
GACGGGCCAAGTCAGTGCGATAAGGTGATCGTCGCCCGTCTCGGGCACGGCCAGGTAGCTCAGTTGGTACGAGCATCCGCCTGAAAAGCGGAGGGTCGCCGGTTCGACCCCGGCCCTGGCCACAAAGAACGGGCCACTGGCTCCACACGCACGGGCTACGACACAACGTCGTGGCCCGTTCTTTGTGGCCAGGCGTTGGTAAGAGAACCGGCGGGCCTGGGGGTACCCCCTGCTCGGAGCGGCGCCAGCGAACCGGCGCAACGGACCTCACCGACGAGCGCCGCGGAAGAGCTTGGGGGAGTCGACCCCGGTCATGAGAAACGGCAGGCGCCTGGGGGTCCCTCCCAGCCCGGAGCCGCGCACATCTGAACAGCCGCGAGGCAACTCGACAACGAGCGCGGCGCAGGGCGAGGGGGCTTCGACCCCGGCCCCGGTGAGCCAACAGGCTCGCCCGACCCAAGGTGATGCAACAAACTAATACAAACGTACGACTTATCGGTGAATCTCGCCTAGAATCGGGCCATGACTGACATCTCCGACAAGCTCGTGCTCGTCACCGGCGCAGCCAGCGGCATCGGCCGCGCGACTGCTGAAGTCGCCGCTGAGCGCGGCGCGCGAGTGGTGCTGACCGATATCTCCCCCCTCGACGAGACGATCGCGACGATCAAGGCCGCTGGTGGAGAGGTCGCGTACGCGAAGTCGCTCGACATCACTGATGTCGACGCAGTCATGCAATTCGCCCAGGAAGTCCACGACGCACACGGCTCAGTCGATGTCGTGATGAATGTCGCCGGCATCTCCGCGTGGGGTACCGTCTCCGCCCTCGAGCACAAGCACTGGCGCAGCATGGTCGAGGTCAACCTCATGGGCCCGATCCACGTCATCGAGGCATTCGTACCGGCGATGGTCGACGCCGGACGAGGCGGGCACCTGGTCAACGTCTCCTCAGCAGCCGGCCTCATCGGTATGCCGTGGCACGCTGCGTACTCGGCCAGCAAGTTCGGACTGCGCGGTGTCTCAGAAGTGCTGCGCTTCGACCTACGACGTCACGGCATCCGTGTCAGCCTGGTCTGCCCGGGCGGCGTCGACACAGGGCTCACCGAGACGATCGAGGTCGCCGGGGTGGACAAGGGCGGGAAGGCGTTCAAGAAGGCTCAGGCTCACTTCAAGAAGCGTGCCGTGACGCCCAACCATGCCGCCCGCGCAATCCTTCGCGGCGTGAAGCGCAACCGCTACATGGTCTACACCTCGCCAAACATCCTCCTGGCCTTCACGCTGCAGCGAGCCTTCCCGCCCGGCTACTCTCTCGCGATGCGCATCTTCAACAAGGTGGCCAACAAGGTCCTGCCCGAGGCCGAACAGGCGCGAGCCATCCGATGAGTGGGCCTCGCATCACGTCCGGCAACTGGCGTCAGACCGGGCCGGTCATCCGCGGGTTCAGCAAGCTCGCCGGCCGCGCGATGGGCACCAAGGATCCCCAGGTCTTCCTCGTCCTCGGCCGCACCAAGCGACTGTTCTGGGGATGGCTGATGTTTGCCGGCGGTCTGATGCCGGGCGGGAAGCTGCCTCGACGCGAGACCGAGCTGATCATCCTTCGCGTCGCGACCCTGGCGGGCAGTGCGTACGAGCGCGCCCACCATGAGCGCATCGGCAAACGCGCCGGGGTGACGCCGGAGGATCTCGTCGCGGTGACAGTCGGGCCGACCGCCAAGCACTGGAACGCCCGCGAGGTTGCATTGCTGGCTGCAGTGGACGAACTCCACGACAAGAAGGACCTCAGTGACGCCAACTGGGCAGCACTCCGCGAACACCTCGACGAGCGACGCTCGGTCGAGTTCCTGTTGCTGACCGGACACTACGAGATGCTCGCGACAGCCCTCAACACGCTCCGGATCGAGCCTGACCCGCCGCGCAAGTAGGACTAGAGCGAAGCGATCAAGGCTTCGACTCGCGTCTTGATCTCGTCGCGGATCGGCCGTACGGCTTCGACACCTTGTCCGGCCGGATCGTCCAGTTCCCAGTCCTCGTACCGCTTGCCGGGGTAGAACGGGCACTCGTCGCCGCAGCCCATGGTGATCACGACGTCGGCTGTCTGGACCGCACTGTCGGTCAGGAGCTTGGGCTGCTCGGTCGCGATGTCGATGCCGACCTCAGCCATCGCCTCGACTACCGCGGGGTTCACCGAGTCTGCTGGTTGCGATCCGGCAGACAACACCTCGATGCGCCCCTCCCCCAATTGCTGCAGGAAGCCCGCAGCCATCTGCGAGCGGCCGGCGTTGTGCACGCATACGAACAAGACAGTGGGTTTCATGTCGTCTCCTTGAGTGATCGTGCAAGAACGATTGCGATGGCGCCACCCAGCAGCTGCGCAAGGACGAACCACGGTACGTCGCTCCACCGGATCCCCGAGAACGAGTCCGTCAAAGCGCGAGCGATCGTCACGGCGGGGTTGGCGAATGAGGTGGATGAGGTGAAGAAGTACGCAGTGCCGATCCAGGCAGGTACGGCGAGCGCGACAACCTCACGCGACGCCAGCAGTACTACGAGCACGAGTCCGGCGGTGGCAATGACCTCGCCGAGCCACAGCCCAGGCTCGGACCGATCGCCGTCGAACGTCGAAACCAGCGCGCGGTCGTACATCGCGTGGGACAGCAGTGTGCCGAGCGCACCTCCGGCGATCTGAGCCACGACATACGCCACGGCAGGTCCAGCCGGCAGGTCGCGGCGTACGAGCATCACTGCCGTCACGACTGGGTTGAAATGCGCACCGCTGATCGGCAAGAACAGCGTGATGAGTACGCCGAGGGCCAGCACCGTCGCGATCGCGTTGATCAGCAGCTGGAGCCCGATGTCATCGGTGAGGCCTTGGGCGGCAATGCCAGAACCAACGACCGCCATGATGAGGATGGCGGTCCCCAAGAACTCAGCGAGGACCGCCCTCCTTGAGTTCAGCAGCATCCGGTGCCGCAGTCGCATCCGTCCATGGCGCAATCCTTTCATCGATGTTGTTCGATGCAAGGATGCTCCGCTATATTGATGTTTGTCAATACAGGAGGCGCGATGAAGACCGATCTGCTGCCCGTCGTCGAGAACGTCAGCTGCTGCAGCGATCTGCCGACGGCACTGTCGTCAGCAGACGCAGAGGCAAAGGCAGCCCGGTTCAAGGCACTCGCTGACCCAACCCGCGTTCAGCTGCTTCACCTCGTTGCCGGCGCCGGTCGCGACGAGGCCTGCGTATGCGACCTGACCGACACGGTGAAACTCTCCCAGCCCACCGTCAGCCACCACCTCCGCATCCTCGTCGACGCAGGCTTGCTCACTCGCGAACGCCGTGGCACGTGGGCTTGGTACCGCGTCGCCGATGCAGGACAGCGTGTCCTCAAGGCAGATCTCGGGTTCTGACCAGACCGACCTAGGCTGGCCGTATGGATCTCGGACTCGCTGACCGTACGTACATCCTCACCGGCGCGACCGGCGGTCTCGGCCTTGCCACCGCCCAAGTGCTGGTCGCCGAGGGTGCGAAGGTCGTCATCTCCTCGCGATCGCAGGAGTCAGTCGACCGTACGGTTGCCGAGCTCGGCACCAGCGCGACCGGCATCGCGGCAGACAACTCCGACCCCGGGACACCAGCACGCCTGATCTCCGCAGCCCGCGACTCCTTCGGGCGACTGGATGGCGCCCTGATCAGCGTCGGCGGTCCTCCAGCGGGACTGCTCATGGAGCGCAGCGAGGACGAGTGGCGAAGCGCGTTCGAGTCGGTGTTCCTCGGCTCGATCAGGCTGGCCACGGCCGTGGGTGCCGAGCTCGGGGATGGTGGCTCGATCGCCTTCGTCCTGTCGTCTTCGGCGAAGATGCCGGTCGCCAACCTGGCCATCTCCAACGGACTGCGCCCGGGTCTCGCGATGGCGGCCAAGACACTTGCGGACGAGCTCGGGCCGCGCGGCATACGGGTCAACGGCTTGTTGCCGGGTCGAGTCGACACCGATCGCGTACGCGAGCTGGATGCCCTGGCCGATGATCCAGCCGCCTCCCGCGCGGCCAACGAAGCAGCGATCCCACTTCGCCGCTACGGCAAGCCCGAGGAGTTCGGCCGCGCTGCTGCGTTCCTGCTGTCACCCGCGTCAGGCTTCATCACCGGAACGATGCTGCCCGTCGACGGCGGACTGATCAGGGGCATCTAGGCCGGCACGTAGCTCAGCGCCACCGCTCCCGAGCCGTACTCCTTGGTTCCGGTGAGCTTGAGGTCGACGTGCTCAGCAAGCCCTTCAAAGAGCGTTCGGCCGTGGCCCGCCAGCCTCGGATGGACCAGGAACACGTACTCGTCGATGAGGCCGAGCTCGGCCAATGCCATCGGGAGCATCACGCTTCCCGTGTAGATCGCCTCACCCGGCTGCTGCTTGAGGTCCTCAACGAACGTAGCGAGATCGCCGTGCACGATCTCGGCATTCCAGTCGACGTCGTCCAAAGTGCTTGTCACGACGTACTTCCTGGCCGCATTGATCGTCTCGGCGAAGGGGGCCGTCCAGTCGGGCAGATCCGGCGACGGCGTACGCCACGCAGCTTCCATCATTTGGTACGTGACCCGACCGAACAGCAAAGCATCGGCTTGGCCGATCATCTCCGTCGCGAACCGGTGAATGTCTTCGGTCGCCTTGACAGCGGTGTGATCGCAGCAGCCGTCAAGCGTGAGGTTGATGGAGTAGCGGAGCGGTCGCATGCCTCAAACTACCGCCGGCGCGACGGCGGCCAGATCGGGGCGCCCACGCCATTGACCCGCCTAGGCTGGGCGGCATGACTGACAACCGCGTGACCCAGCTGCGTCTCGTCGTCGAGACCGAGGACTTCGAGGCTGCCCTCGACTTCTACCGTGACGTGCTCGGACTGTCCGAGCTCGAGTCGTACGAGGGTGACGGCGGCGCAAAGGTCTCGATCCTGAGCGTCCCGACCGCGACGCTCGAGCTGTCCAACCCCGCTCAGGTGCGACTCATCGACTCCGTCGAGGTCGGTCGCGAGGGCGTGAGCCGGCCCTACCCGCTGAGCATCCGGGTGGCCTTCGAGGTCGCGGATGCCGCGGCCGCCACTACAGCGCTCGAGTCCGGCGGCGCCACGGTGATCGCGCCGCCCACCGAGACTCCGTGGCGCTCTCTCAATGCGCGCCTCGATGCGCCCGGCGGACTGCATATCACCGCGTTCGAGGAGCTGGGGCCCAAATAGGATCGACGGTCTAGACCAAAGTCGCTGATCGCACAACCTTTGACCGATGCGGTGATCGGCGCGCAGACGATTGACTCATGTCATGTCGTCAACCGACCTGCACCATCCGACAGCCGTCGGCGAGCGTGTTCTCGGACCTGACCTCGCCCGCGGATTCATGCTCCTTTTCATCGCCCTCGCCAACTCCCACTACTTCCTGCGCGGCTCTTCGATTCTCGGTGGCTATCCGCAGGACGGCTCCCAGATCGACTCGATCGTGACCTGGCTGTTGGCGACGTTCGTCGACGGACGCGCCTTCCCCATGTTCGGCCTGCTGTTCGGCTACGGCGTCGCCCAGATCGTACGGCGTCAGGAAGCCCTGGGGCCCAAGTCAGTGCGGCGCCTGCTCTGGCGCCGCGCAGCCGTCCTGATCGTTGTGGGCTTCCTGCATGCGGTGCTGCTGTATGCCGGCGACATCCTCGGCGCATACGGCGTCCTTCTGCTCGCCGGCGCATGGATGGTGCGCTGGAAGGATCGCTGGCTAATCGCGATAGCCATCGTGTTCTTCGCGATCACACTCTCCCCGAGCGCCGACTCGTCGACCCTGATCACCGATCCACCTGACGCGTCGATGCTTCCACCAGACCTCCGGACGATGATTCGCGAGCGCGCCGCAGCGTCAGTATTCGTGTCGCTCCTCGGCCCCTTCGGCTTCGTGTGCCCGTTCGCGATCGGACTCTGGATGGGCAGACGCCGGATCCTTGAACAGCCCAGGCTCCATCGCCGACTGCTCGTCACGGTCGCAACGGTTGGCATCGGCGCCGCTGTCCTGGGAGCGCAGCCGATCTCACTGATGCTCGCCGGCTGGACCTCACCCGGCAAGGACAAGTTCGAGCTCATCGGCCCGCTCCACGACGCCACAGGAATCCTCGGCGGGTTCGGATACGCCACTCTGATCTCTTTGATCGCGATCAGATTGACGCGACGACGCGGCCCGGTCGTCAACGCCATCGCTGCGGTCGGCCAGAGGTCGATGACCTGCTATCTCGCGCAATCGATTGTCTGGATGCTGGTCTTCACACCTTTCCTGCTCGACCTGTCCGGCACTCTGACAGTGGCCGCCACCGCCTTGCTCGCAGTCGGCGTCTGGCTAGTGACAATCGCACTAGCCGAGTGGATGCGTCGGACTGGTCGTCGAGGTCCGTTCGAGGTCCTGGTTCGACGAGTCACGTATGGCAGCGGCAATGTCACGGGCCGCTAGTGCTCCGTGCAAGTAGAGCGGGAACAGCCACCACGGCACACCGATGACGTCTGGTTGCAGGTAGCTGAACTCGCCGATCGCCGACAGCACCGCCTCACCGAGCACGCCGCCGATTGCGATTGCGACGGCCGAGACCAGGACGGCAGCACCTTCCTTGCGCAGCACGAACCGTGCACCGAAGGAGACGAGCAGCAGCAGCGCGTACGCAATGGCGTACTTCTGATCGACGAACCCCGAGATGAGGTACGCAGCGGTGACGATGGCCAGGCTGGCGATCACCCCGCGAGCGCTCGTCGAGCGTGGCTGCACGGCATTGACCCGCGTGCTGGTGTCGAGCATCGAGGACGTCGCCAGCAGGAACGTGAGCGGGACGATGATCGTCTGACCGGCGACCTGCGGATCCCAGTGATAGACGAGTGTCTCCGTGCGGACGTGGAAGAGCTGATCGCACAGCGTCAGGAAGAGCGCCGAGACCCCGGCGACCAGCGCGAGCCGCCTCACGCGTTGGACATCTCGCGCGGCTGCTCAGCCTCTGCTCGCTTCTCGCCCGGGTGCCAACCCGGCGGCATGAAGACGTAGCCGAGCTTCTCGCGCCAGTTCCTCGCGTTGTAGACGTCACGGAAGAGCTCGCCGTAGGCGCCGTACTGCAGCCGCAGCAGGTTGTAGGTGTCGACCGGCACCGTGAGCCCGTACGTCGGTCGGTGCAGCTCCTTCTGGAAGGTGCCGAACATGCGATCCCAGATGATCAGGATCCCGGCGTAGTTCTTGTCGAGGTACTCCGGGTCGCTGCCGTGGTGAACGCGGTGGTGGGACGGAGTGTTGAAGATGAACTCGATCGGGGCCCAGAGCCGGTCGATGCGCTCGGTGTGCTGGAAGAACTGGAAGACCAGGTTGATCGAGAAGGCCACATAGAGCATCCAGGGCTCGAAGCCGAGGAACGGGAACGGCAGCCAGAACAGCGCCTCGAACCAGGGGTTCCATTTCTGGCGCAGGGCAGTCGAATAGTTGAAGTACTCGCTTGAGTGGTGCGCCTGATGCGCGGCCCAGCCGACACGTACGCGGTGGACAAATCGGTGCTGGAGGTAGAACGCCAGGTCGAGGCCGAGGATCAGTGCCGCCCACGACCACCAGGTGTTGGTCGGCAGGTGCCACGGTGCGAGGTGCACGCTGATCGCCACGAACAGGACGAGCGTCGTGATCTTGAAAACCGTGCTCGAGACCAGGGAGCCGACGCCCATCATGATGCTCGTCCGGGCGTCCTTGCCCTCGTAGCCGCGGTACTCCTCATCGGTCTCGAGGTACTTGAACGCGGCGAGCTCGATCAGCAGCGTCATGACGAAGAAAGGTGACGCGACGAGGATCGGGTTCTTCAGCGGGTCGAGAAAGTCCTGCACGATGTTCTCCTGATCTATATGACTCTCCGGTAAGTTACCATAGGTTCATACAAGACCGCTAGACTGTTTTCGTGGTCAGACCCAATGCCGGCACCAAGGGTGTCCCCCGCCTCGACCGAGAGGTGCAGATACTCGACATCGCGTCGCAGCAGTTCGGGACGCTCGGATTCGCCGCCACCTCCGTCGCCGCGATCGCCGAGAAGGCCGGCATCTCGAAGCCGCTGATCTACAACTACTTCGGGTCCAAGGAAGGCCTGTACGAGGCGTGCCTGGACCGGGGTGGTGCCATCGTGGCCGAGGAGATCGAGCGCATCGCCCGCGGAGACGCAGTCGGTATCGAACGCGGCATGCAGACTCTCGGCGGCATGTTCACGCTGCTGGAGCCCCAGCCCTACTTGTGGCGCCTCTTCTTCGATCCGACCGCTCCAACCACTGGCTCCATCGCCGACTCCGTCGCCCTGTACGCCGACCGCATCGGCAAGCTTGCCGAGGAGGGTGTCGCCGAGCTCATGACGCTGGCGGGCAACTCCGACGAGCTCGACATCTCCGCGATGACCTCGGTCTGGCTCGGCATTGTGGACTCGCTGATGGACTGGTGGCTCGACCATCCCAGCGAGACAGCGGAACAGATGATCCAGCGCTGCATGCGCCTGCTCGACGCACTGTTTGGAGATCACGCATGACCAAGCTGGCAGGTCAGACGATTGTCATCACCGGCTCGTCGAGCGGCATCGGCGCCGAAGCCGCGCGGAAGCTCGCCCGACTTGGTGCGACCGTATGCCTGCTGGCCAGGCGCGAGGATGAGCTCGCCGACGTACGCGAGAGCATCGAGGCTGAAGGCGGCGTCGCCCATACGTACGCGGTCGACCTCTCGGATCCTGATGCGGCAGACACCGTCGCCAAGCAGCTGCTCGCTGAGCACCCTCGGATCGACGGGCTGATCAACAACGCCGGCCGCTCAATTCGCCGGCCAATTCTCGATTCAGTCGATCGTGCCCACGACTACGAGCGCACGATGGCGATCAACTACTTCGGTGCCGTCAGACTCACGCTGGCACTGGTGCCGCGCTTCGTCGAGCAGGGCCACGGCCACGTCGTGATCTCTTCAAGCATGTCGACACAGGTCCCGATTCCACTGTTCTCCGCCTACCTCGCCAGCAAGGCGGCACTCGAGTCGTTCACCCGCTCGCTGACAGCCGAGCTCGGCCACAAGGGCATCACGTCAACGGTCGTCTACTTCCCGATGGTCCGCACCGAGATGTCGACAGCGACACACATCTATCAGGCGATGCCAATGCTGAGTGCCAACAAGGCAGCCAACTGGCTCGTCAAGGCAATTGTCGACAAACCGACACGAGTGACGAGCTTCGCAGGCACGATGGGCGAGCTTGGCATGGCCGCGCTCCCCGGCGTTGTCACCAAAGCGTCTCAGCCACTGTTCCGCCGCATGGACAAGTCGCTGGCCAAGCGGGTCAAGGACTAGCCCTCCTTGACCTGACCCATCCGGATGATCAGGTACGCCGGCAGTGCGACAGCCACTCCGACCGCACCGAGCACGAGGGCGATCCACCCGCGTCGCACCTTCTTGGTCACTGCCTCGTAGACCACCCACAGGGCGAGCGCTGCATACGTCAGCAGGATGTCGGTCGAGACACCTTGGTTGACGGGTGTGTTGAACATGTCGTCAATCGCCTTGCCGAGCGTGAGGTCCTTGACCTCCGGCGCCAGGATCACGACGAACAACACGATGAAAAGGGCTGCGATGCCGATGAGTCCGGCCTTGAAGGTTCGCTCAGTCATGGGGTCAATGTAGAGCCTCGAACACGCGTAGAATGTGTTTCGAGCCACACCACCCCGTGGTTCGAACGATGGATGTGCCCACCAACGCACATTCGCCACTTCTACAAGAGAGCACTACCGTGACCGACTCCAGCACCCCACCGTCAGCCTTTGGCACCCAGCACGAGCAAGTCGTGTTCTGCCACGACGAAGCATCCGGCCTCAAGGCCATCATCGCGATCTACTCCACTGCCCTGGGCCCTGCGCTCGGCGGAACGCGCTTCTACCCGTACGGCTCAGAGCAAGAAGCTCTCGCCGACGTCCTCAATCTTTCGCAGGGCATGGCCTACAAGGCCGCCCTCGCCGGACTCGACCTCGGTGGCGGCAAGGCCGTCATCATCGGTGACCCCAACACCCTCAAGTCCGAGGCCCTGCTGCGCGCGTACGGACGCTTCGTCCAGTCGATCAACGGTCGCTACTACACCGCTTGCGACGTGGGCACGTTCAGCCCCGACATGGACATCATCGCGCGCGAGTGCGACTTCGTGACCGGCCGCACCGTCGAGCACGGCGGTGCCGGCGACTCCTCGGTCCTCACGGCATTCGGCGTCTACCAGGGCATGCGCGCCAGCGCGTTCCACGTGTGGGGAGACCCGTCGCTGGCCGGCAAGACCGTCGGTGTTGCCGGCGTCGGCAAGGTCGGCCGCCACCTCGTCGATCTCCTCCTCGAGGAGAAGGCGAACGTCGTCGTCACCGATGTCTACGCTCCTGCCGTCGAGGCGCTCAAGGAGAAGCACACCGAGATCCGCGTCGTCGCTGACACAGCGACACTCGTACGCGAGCCGCTCGACATCTACGCACCGTGTGCGCTGGGTGGCGCACTCGACGACGAGGTCGTGGGTGTTCTGTCGGCCAAGATCGTCTGCGGGGCTGCCAACAACCAGCTCGCCCACGAAGGCATCGACAAGCTGCTCGAAGAGCACGGCATCACGTACGCGCCCGACTACTGCGTCAACGCAGGCGGTCTCGTACAGGTCGCCGATGAGCTCGAAGGATTCAACTTCGACCGCGCCAAGGTGCGGGCAGCGAAGATCTACGACACGACTCTGAGCGTGCTCGAGCACGCCAAGAGCGAAGGCGTCACGCCGTCAGTGGCTGCCGACCGCGTGGCAGAACAGCGCATGCGCGAAGTCGGCCGACTGCGTTCGGTGTGGCTGCCCAACTCGTAGGCAAGATCGTTCAGGGAACGACCCGGTGGCTCAAGAAGCTGCCGGGTCTTCTCGTTCGACCATGTCGACATACTGCGCCGGAATCGGTTCGCCCGATTCGCCGTGGAGCTCGCGCTGCAGATTGTTGAAGTCCGTCTCTGGTGTGCGGTACTTCAAGTCGCGCGCAACTTTGGTCTGTTTGGCTTTAGCTCGGCCGCGCCCCATGGGTCCGACCCCCTCGCAGAAAAATAGTCAGTTTGTCGTGCTGACAAGCCTACCTAAGACCTTCAACAATCTTGGCATCGGCCCCCACCCGCGTGGCTTGCCGTTAAACGAGAGTTACGGTGCCGCCGTCGCCGTGGATGCCCGCCTCGGAGACATCGCCTGCAATCCAGGCGTCAATGCCCCGCTCAGCAAGCAGTCGTATGGCTGCATCGGCGGCATCCGGCGCAACGATCGCCACCATGCCGACGCCCATGTTGAGCGCGAGATCGAGATCTGCCTGAGCCACTCCGCCCACAGATCCGACCAGGTCGAAGATCGGCTGCGGAGTCCAGGACGAGCGCTCGAATCGTACGGACACCGAGTCGGGCAGCACTCGGGCCAGGTTGGCAGCGAGGCCGCCACCGGTGATGTGCGACATCGCGTGCACCTCAACTTCGGCGGCCAGCGCCAGGCACGGCAATGTGTAGAGCTTGGTCGGGGTCAGCAGTTCCTCGCCGAGGGTGCCACCGAGTTCGGGCACTTCGCGGTCGAGCTCCCAGCCGGCTTTGTCAAAGAAGACGTGCCGGACGAGCGAGTAGCCGTTGGAGTGAAGTCCGCTCGACGCCATGCCGATGACGACGTCGCCGGGGCGTACGAGCTCGGCGCCAAGGAGCTTGTCGGCCTCTACGACGCCAGTCGTCGAGCCGGCGATGTCGTACTCGTCGGGTGACAGGAGTCCGGGGTGTTCGGCAGTCTCGCCGCCCAGCAGGGCGGTGCCGCTCTCGGCGCACGCCTGGGCGATGCCCTTGACGATGTCGGCGATGCGCTCCGGCACGACCTTGCCGCAGGCGATGTAGTCGGTCATGAACAACGGCTCGGCGCCGCACACAACGAGGTCATCGACCAGCATGCCGACGAGGTCGAAGCCGATCGTGTCGTGCTTGTCCATGCGCTGCGCGATCTGCACCTTGGTGCCGACCCCGTCAGCAGAGGTGGCGAGCAGCGGCTTGTCGTAGGACTTCAGCGCGGATGCATCGAAGAGTCCGGCGAATCCGCCGATGCCTCCGACAACCTCGGGGCGGCGAGCCTTCTCGACCCACTCCTTCATCAGCTCTACGGCGCGGTCGCCCTCGGCGATGCTGACGCCCGCTGCGGCGTAGGAGGTCATCAGAGGACCTCGAGGGGCAGGGTTTCCTGCACCTCGAGCAGGTGCTTGCCGATCAGGTCATCCTCCGGCAGCGCCACGGGGTAGATGCCGTCGAAACAGGCGCGGCAGAGGTTGTCCTTCTTGACGTTGGTCGCCTCGACGAGCTGGTCGAGCGAGATGTACGCGAGCGAGTCAGCGCCGATGGACTTGCGGATCTCGTCGACCGAGATGCCATTGGCGATCAGCTCGGCGCGCGATGCGAAGTCGATGCCGTAGAAGCAGGGCCACTTCACCGGCGGCGACGAGATACGTACGTGCACCTCGGCAGCACCGAACTCGCGCAGCATGCGTACGAGCGCGCGCTGGGTGTTGCCGCGGACGATCGAGTCATCAACCACGACGAGGCGCTTGCCGGCGATCACATCGCGCAGCGGGTTGAGCTTGAGCCGGATACCGAGCTGACGCAGCGTCTGGGACGGCTGGATGAATGTGCGGCCGACGTACGAGTTCTTGACCAAGCCGTGGCCGAACGGGATGCCCGACTCCTCGGCGTAGCCAATCGCGGCCGGCGTACCGGACTCCGGCACGGGGATCACCAGATCGGCATCGACCGGGAACTCGCGAGCCAGGCGGCGGCCGATCTCGGCGCGAACCGAGAACACCCGCTGGTCTGAGATCGTCGTGTCGGGTCGGGCGAGGTAGACGAACTCGAACAGGCAACCCTTGGGCTCGGCCTTGGCGAAGCGCTCGCTGCGCATTCCGTTCTCGTCGATCGCGATGAATTCACCGGGCTCGATCTCGCGGATGTAGGAGGCGCCGACGATGTCGAGGGCAGCCGTCTCGCTGGCGACAACCCAGCCGCGCTCCAGGCGACCGAGCACGAGAGGCCGGATGCCCTGGGCGTCGCGGGCAGCATAGAGCGTGCCCTCGTCCATGAAGACGAGCGAGAACGCACCGCGAAGCTTGGGCAGCACCTCGAGCGCGGCTTCTTCGACCGAACGATCGGGGAACGACGAGAGCAGGGTCGCCATGACCGAGGTGTCGCTGGTCGCGGTCTCGCCCTTGCTGCCGCTGCCCGCGAGACCCTCGCGCTGGCGAACCATTTCGATCAGTTCGGCCGTGTTGGTGAGGTTGCCGTTGTGACCCAGAGCGACTGATCCCTGTGCCGTCGGACGGAACGTCGGCTGGGCGTTGTGCCACACGCTGGAGCCGGTCGTGGAGTAGCGAGCGTGGCCGATCGCGATCTCACCCTTGAGCGAGTCGAGCGTGGACTCGTCGAACACCTGCGAGACAAGTCCCATGTCCTTGTAGACCAGGATCTGCTTGCCATTGCTCACGGCGATGCCGGCGGACTCCTGGCCGCGGTGCTGCAGCGCGTACAGCCCGAAGTAGGTCAGCTTGGCGACCTCTTCACCGGGAGCCCAGACGCCGAAGACGCCACAGGCATCCTGGGGTCCGGCGTCCTGGGGATCGATGTCGTGGGTGAGGCGTCCATCTCCGCGGGGC
>NZ_JAKFEL010000083.1:0-2001 GCF_036675695.1 Aeromicrobium sp. | reverse complement strand
AAGGACGAAGCAGTGACCGACCGCACCGCGCGCAAGACCCGCGAGGGACTTGTCGTCAGCGACAAGATGGACAAGACCGTCGTGGTCAACGTCGAAGAACGCGTCAAGCACGCGCTCTACGGCAAGGTTCTGCGTCGCAACATCAAGCTCAAGGCTCACGACGAAGCGAACGACGCTGGCATCGGCGACCGGGTTCTCATCATGGAGACTCGTCCGCTGTCTGCCACCAAGCGTTGGCGCATCGTCGAGATCCTCGAGAAGGCCAAGTAGGAGACGACAGATGATTCAGCAAGAGTCGCGACTCAAGGTCGCCGACAACACCGGTGCCAAGGAAATCCTTTGCATCCGTGTGCTCGGTGGCTCGGGTCGGCGCTATGCCGGCATCGGTGACACCATCGTCGCCACTGTCAAGGACGCGATCCCCGGCGGAAACGTCAAGAAGGGTGAGGTCGTCAAGGCTGTCGTGGTGCGCACCGTCAAGGAGCGCCGTCGTCCGGATGGTTCTTACATCAAGTTCGACGAGAACGCCGCAGTCATTCTCAAGGCCGATGGCGACCCGCGCGGTACGCGCATCTTCGGTCCCGTTGGGCGCGAGCTTCGCGACAAGAAGTTCATGCGCATCATTTCTCTCGCACCGGAGGTGCTCTGAGATGGCCCGCAATGCAGGTTCCATCAGCATCAAGAAGGGTGACCAGGTCAAGGTCATCGCTGGCAAGGACAAGGGCGTGACTGGTTCGGTGATCGAAGTGATCAGCGAGCAGAACCGCGTCATCGTCGAAGGCGTCAACCGCGTGAAGCGTCACACCAAGGCTGGACAGGCCGGTGGCGGAAGCACGGGAGGCATCATCACCAGCGAGGCTCCGATCCACATCTCCAACGTGATGCTGCTCGTCGATGACAAGGGTGGCAAGACCACCACGCGCATCGGCTTCCGCCGCGACGAGGTCACCAAGTCCCGTCCCGACGGTTCCACCTATTCCGCGCACCGCAGCGTGCGTATCGCCAAGAAGACCGGAAAGGAGATCTGACATGGCTGACACCACCACGGCGGCCCCCCGCCTGAAGGCGCGTTACCGCGAAGAGATCCTTCCGGCCCTCCGCGAGGAGTTCAACTACGCCAACGTCATGCAGGTTCCAGGCCTCACCAAGATCGTCGTCAACATGGGCGTCGGCGAGGCTGCTCGCGACGGCAAGCTGATCGAGGGCGCGATTCGCGACCTCACCGCCATCACGGGCCAGAAGCCGCAGGTCACCAAGGCTCGCAAGTCCATCGCGCAGTTCAAGCTGCGTGAAGGTATGCCGATCGGTGCGCACGTCACACTGCGCGGCGACCGTATGTGGGAGTTCCTCGATCGTCTGCTGACGCTCGCACTTCCTCGTATCCGCGACTTCCGTGGGCTTTCGCCCAAGCAGTTCGACGGTCGTGGCAACTACACGTTCGGTCTGACCGAGCAGGTCATGTTCCACGAGATCGATCAGGACAAGATCGACCGCTCGCGTGGAATGGACATCACGATCGTCACCACGGCGACCAACGACGACGAGGGACGCGCGCTGCTCAAGCTGCTCGGGTTCCCTTACAAGGAGAACTGACATGGCGAAGACTGGATTGAAGGTCAAGGCCGCTCGCAAGCCCAAGTTCGCTGTCCGCGGCTACACCCGCTGCCAGCGTTGTGGACGCCCGCGCTCGGTCTACAAGAAGTTCGGCCTCTGCCGCATCTGCCTTCGCGAGATGGCACACCGCGGCGAGCTGCCCGGCATCACCAAGAGCTCCTGGTAACAACACCTACCCACTGAACGCCACAGGTCTCTCCGCTGAATTGCGGGGAAGAAACCGGGGCAGGAATGGAACACCTGAACTATGACAATGACCGATCCGATCGCCGACATGCTGACGCGTGTCCGCAACGGCAATCAGGCATACCACGACAGCGTGACGATGCCGTACTCCAAGCTGAAGGCCGGCGTCGCCGAGATCCTGAAGCAGGAGGGCTACATCAC
>NZ_JAKFEL010000059.1:0-2003 GCF_036675695.1 Aeromicrobium sp. | reverse complement strand
GGAGTACGGGAAGACCGTCATCCGGATCATCTCCCAGCGCGTGGCACCGAGGGCCAGCGCGGCCTCCTCGTGCAGGCGGGGGGTGCGCGAGAAGACCTCGCGCGAGATCGCGGTGATGATCGGGAGGATCATGATGGCCAGCACGATGCCGGCGGTCAGCACGGTGCGACCGGCCGTGCTCGGCTCGCCGAAGAGCGGAATGAATCCGAGGTGCTCGTGCAGCCAGTCGTGCATCGGCACGAGCTTCTTGGCGAGGTAGAACGCGCCCCAGAGGCCGTAGACGACCGACGGTACGGCGGCCAGGAGGTCGATCACGTAGGCGACCGGCGTGGAGATCCAGCGCGGCGCGTAGTGGCTGATGACCAGCGCGATCCCGAAGGCGAGGGGGACGGCGATGATCAGCGCGATGATCGAGGCGGCGAAGGTGCCGACGAGCAGCGGGAAGACGTACCCGAGGAAGCTCTCGGCGTGCGGACCGTAGACGTCACCGGACTTGGTGAAGCCCGAGGCGCCCTTGACGGCCAGGAAGATGAAGACTCCGGCCAGCGCGGCCATGATCGCCAGGCCGGCGCTGAGGGCCAGGCCGGAGAAGATGCGGTCGCCGACGCCACCGCGGACGCTCGCCCAGTCGTTGGGCTGCTCCTCGATCTCGGCGGTGGGGGCTGTCACTGGATTCACCTCAGGGTTGGGGGGTCTGGGATCGCGGGCTGGCCCACGGGTTGAGGGGTGAGGACGGGATCGCCGTCCTCACCCCTCAAGTGGATCACTTGGCGGAGATGCCCGCCACGATCTCCTGCGCCTTGGTGGCGGTCTCCGGCGCGAGCTTCGCGGAACCCGCGAAGTCGGACGAAGCGGCCTGGCCCTCGTCGGACACGATGAACTCGAGGTAGCCCTTGACGTTGGCGGCCTCGGCAGCGTCGTCGTACGTCTCGCAAGCGAGGAGGTACGACAGGAGGATCACCGGGTAGGCGCCGGCCTCGGTGGTGTTGCGGTCGACGTCGACAGCGATGTCGGTGTCGTCGCGTCCCTCGACGACCGGGGAGACCGAGACGGTCTTGGCGGCACCCTCGGGCGACGGGGCGACGAACTCCTCGCCGACCTTGACCAGGACCTTCTGGAGGTCAGCGGTCTGGCTCTCGTCGGCGTAACCGATGGCGCCTTCGATGTCGGCGATCTGCTTGACGACACCCGAGGTGCCCTCGGCGGAGAGACCACCGGAAACCGGGAACGCGTCCTCGGCCTCGTGGGGCCAGTCCTTCTCCGCGGTCTTGGCGAGGTAGTCGGTGAAGTTCTTGGTGGTGCCCGAGTCGTCCGCGCGGTGGACGGCGGTGATCTTGGTGTCAGGCAGCTCGACACCCTCGTTCGTCGCGGCGATCGCGGCGTCGTTCCACTTGGTGATCTTGCCCGCGAAGATCTTGGCGATCGTCGCGGAGTCGAGCTTCAGGTCGTCGACGCCGGGCAGGTTGTAGGCAACGGCGATCGAGGAGATGTAGGCCGGGACCTCGATGATGTTGCCGCCACAACGCTCCTTGGCCTTGGCGAGCTCGTCGTCCTTGATGTAGGAGTCAGTGCCGGCGAAAGACAACGCCTTGCCGATGAACTGGCCGCGGCCGTCCGTCGAGCCGAGCAGCGAGTAGTCGATGGTCAGGCCGCTGTTCTTGCCCTGGAACGCGGTCTTCCACGCCTCCTGGGCCTTCTCCTGCGACGTCGCGCCGCCGCCCTTCAGGTTGCCGCTCAGGTCGCTGGACGCAGCGTCGTCGCCACCCTCGTTGGAGGCGCCACAGGCGCTCATCAGCAGGGCGAGGGCAGCAACGCCGGGGATGGCGGCGCTTCGAATGGTCTTGAAGTTCAAGGAACTTGCCTCTCAGAGGTGAGGGGCTGTTGTCTTCTCGGGGCCCCCCGATTCGTACTGGACAACTGAGAAGTTAGGGAGCGTCGGTAACGCAAGTCCCCGGCCGATCTGAACGCATGGTGAACAGTGGCGGTCGGGGCGGGATTGCAGC
>NZ_JAKFEL010000056.1:0-2004 GCF_036675695.1 Aeromicrobium sp. | reverse complement strand
ACAACCTTGACGACCGTGCCGAGGTAGCGCTCGCCGACCTCGGGCATCGTCGGGTTGGCGATCGCGTTGATCGCGTCACGAGCAGCCTCAGCCGCTTCACCGTTCTCAGCACCGACGTAGACGGTTCCGTCATCTTCGAGTGAGATGTTGGCGCCGGTCTCGTCCTGGATCTGGTTGATGATCTTGCCCTTGGGGCCGATGACCTCACCGATCTTGTCCACGGGGATCTTGATCGTGATGATCCGTGGAGCGTAGGGGCTCATCTCGTCCGGCTCGTCGATGGCTTCAGCCATGACGTCGAGGATCGCGACGCGAGCGCCGTACGCCTGCGTCAGTGCGCCAGCCAGAACGTCGGCGGGGATGCCGTCGAGCTTGGTGTCGAGCTGCAGGGCGGTGACGAACTCACGCGTACCGGCAACCTTGAAGTCCATGTCGCCGAATGCGTCCTCAGCACCGAGGATGTCGGTCAGCGTGACGAATGTCTGCTTGCCGTCAACTTCACCGGAGATGAGGCCCATTGCGATGCCAGCAACCGGCGCGCGCAGCGGGACACCAGCGTTGAGCAGGCCGAGCGTCGAGGCGCAGACCGAACCCATCGAGGTGGAACCGTTGGAGCTGAGCGCCTCGGACACCTGGCGGATCGCGTACGGGAACTCCTCACGCGACGGCAGCACGGGCAGCAGCGCACGGCCCGCGAGGGCACCGTGGCCGATCTCGCGACGCTTCGGCGAACCAACGCGACCGGTCTCACCAGTCGAGTAGGGCGGGAAGTTGTAGTTGTGCATGTAGCGGACCGAGGTGACCGGCGACAGCGTGTCGAGCTTCTGCTCGAGGCCCAGCATGTTGAGCGTCGTGATGCCCATGATCTGGGTCTCGCCACGCTGGAACAGTGCCGAACCGTGGACGCGGGGCACAATGCCGACCTCAGCGCTCAGGGCGCGGATGTCAGCGAGGCCACGGCCATCGATGCGAATGTTGTCGCGGAGGACACGGTCGCGGACGACGGACTTGGTGACGGCGCGAACCGCAGCTCCAAGCTCCTTCTCGCGACCTTCGAAGTCGGCACCGAGCTTGTCGATGACGTCAGCCTTGATCTCCGACTCGCGGACCTCACGGTCAGCCTTGTGCAGGATCGTCATGGCCTCAGCGAGCGGGCCAGCGGCAACAGCCTTGACTGCCTCGTACGCATCATCTTCGAAGTCGAGGAAGACCGGGAAGTCCTGGACGGGCTTCGCAGCGGCCTTCGCGAGCTCGATCTGCGCTTCGCAGAGCTGCTTGATGAACGGCTTGGCAGCCTCGAGGCCGCCAGCGACGATCTCCTCGGTGGGAGCCTGGACACCGCTCTGGACGAGCTCCCAGGTCTTCTCGGTCGACTCGGCCTCAACCATCATGATGGCGACGTCGTCGTCAGCAATGCGGCCGGCAACAACCATGTCGAACACGGCGTTCTCGAGCTGGCTGTGCGTCGGGAAGCCGACCCACTGACCGTCGATCAGGGCGACGCGGGTGGCGCCGACGGGACCGGTGAACGGCAGACCCGAGATCTGCGTCGACGCGGAGGCCGCGTTGATCGCGAGAACGTCGTACGGGGTGTCGGGGTTGAGTGCCAGGACCGTGATGACGACCTGGACCTCGTTGCGCAGACCCTTCTTGAAGGTCGGACGCAGCGGGCGGTCGATCAGGCGGCAGGTCAGGATGGCGTCCTCGGACGGACGACCTTCGCGACGGAAGAACGAGCCCGGGATGCGACCCGCGGCGTACATACGCTCTTCGACGTCAATCGTCAGCGGGAAGAAGTCGAACTGCTCTTTGGGGTGCTTGCCAGCCGTGGTGGCCGACAGGAGCATGGTGTCGTCATCGATGAAAGCGGAGACCGCGCCTGCGGCCTGCTGGGCGAGGATGCCCGTCTCGAATCGGATGGTGCGCTTGCCGAAGCTGCCGTTGTCGATGACAGTCTCAGCGGTATGGAGTGTGGGTTCCGACATGGAAGTCCCTTCCGCAGGT
>NZ_JAKFEL010000198.1:0-2006 GCF_036675695.1 Aeromicrobium sp. | reverse complement strand
AGGCTGACGGTAGGCATGTCGTCACTGTATCCACGGCTCCTCTAGGTTTGCGTTCATGGATCTGCTGCACTCGCCCCTTCACGACCGTCACGTCGCCCTCGGCGCCAAGCTCGCGGAGTTCGGCGGCTGGGACATGCCGCTCGAATACGCCGGAGGCGGAGTGCTTGCGGAGCACAAGGCCGTACGCGAGGCAGTCGGTCTGTTCGACGTCAGCCACCTTGGCAAAGCGCTGGTCCGAGGCACCGGCGCTGCTGCGTACGTCAACAGCTGCTTCACCAACGACCTCGACCGCATCGCACCGGGCAAGGCGCAGTACACGCTCTGTTGCGACGAGGATGGCGGCACGGTCGACGACCTCATCGCGTACCTCCGCAGCGACTTCGAGGTGTTTCTCATCCCCAACGCCGCCAACACGGCTGCCGTCGTGGCCAAGCTCCAGGCCGAGGCGCCAGCTGGCATCGAGATCACCGACCTGCACCGCGACTACGCGGTTCTGGCGATCCAGGGAACGCTGAGTGACGAGGTGCTCCAGGCTCTCGACCTGCCCGTCGATCACGAGTACATGTCGTTCGCGGACGCGACGATCGCCGGCAAGGACATCACGGTGTGCCGCACCGGCTACACCGGCGAACGCGGCTACGAGCTCGTCGTACCGGCGGATGGCGCCGTCGCCGTGTGGGATGCAGTCATGGCGGCGGGGGAGTCATACGGCATCCGCGCCTGCGGACTTGGCGCGCGCGACACGTTGCGGACGGAGATGGGTTATCCACTCCACGGCCATGAGCTCTCGGCCGAGATCAGCCCCGTCATGGCCCGCGCCGGATGGGCTGTCGGCTGGAAGAAGCCGGCGTTCTGGGGCAAGGACGCACTGCAGCGCCAGCGCGACGAGAAGACCGTACGTACGCTGCGCGGACTCCTCGCCCAGGGTCGCGGCATCCCGCGCCCAGGGATGACGGTGCTCGGCGATGATGGAGCCGAGCTCGGTGAGGTCACGTCGGGCACGTTCTCACCGACGCTGCGCCAGGGCATCGCGCTTGCACTGCTTGAGCCGTCGGTCGAGGATGGCGCCACTGTCACCGTCGACGTACGTGGGCGCTCCGAGCTGTTCACGGTGACCAAGCCGCCGTTCGTGCAACCGTCGACCAAGGAGAGCTGACCATGACCTGGACCTGGACGCTGGAGACCGCCGCAGGAGACGTCATCCGTCGGTCAGAAGCCTTCGAGAGCCGCGGCGATGCTGAGTCGTGGATCGGCGAAGCCTTTGGGGACCTGGTCTCAGACGGCGTCGACCAGGTGCGCCTGTTCGATGGAGAGAACGAGATCTACGGCCCGATGTCACTCCACGCGGAGGGCTAGAGCGAGCCTCTCGGCGCACGAGGTTTCGATACGCCCTCGTCCCTCGGGCTACTCAACCACCGAGAAAGCTGAGTTAGTAGCGATCCTTCATGGGGTCGCCGTGCTTGAGCTGGGGCTTGGGAAGGCGCATACGGCGTAGCTGCATGCTGCGCAGGATCGCATAGGCGACCGTGCCCTTGGTCTCGTCAGGCTCGAACCGCGCCTTGAGCTCCTTGCGGAGTGAGCGGGTCAATCGGAACACGTCGATCACCACGCCGATGATGACCAACGGGTAGACGAGCGTCGTCGCGTAGTTGGTCCATTCGGGATGCCCCGATGCTCCGGCGATGAACAGGAACACGAGGATCACGAACAGGAATGGGATCAGCAGCTCGCCGATGTTGCGGCGGCGATCGACGAAGTCGCGGGCGAATCCGCGTACGGGTCCGCGCTCGCGTGCCGGGAGGTACTTCTCGTCACCGGACTTCAAAGCCTCACGCTGTTTGGCGCGGAGCTCCTCGCGGGCAGCGCGCTCACGCTTCACCTGATCCTTGCGCGAAACAGGGGTCTTCAGACGGGCCTTGCGGGCCGCTTCTGCCTCTTTGCGACTCGGTGTTGCGCGCCCTTTGCCGGCCTCAGTCTCGTCTACCACCCGCGACACGCTACCCCGT
>NZ_JAKFEL010000149.1:0-14179 GCF_036675695.1 Aeromicrobium sp. | reverse complement strand
AGGCTGAAGCCGGCCAGCACCTGGGCGATCTCCATCACCTGCTCCTGATAGACGATCAGGCCGTACGTCTCGCCGAGCACCTTCTCCAGCGGCTTCTCGAGCTCAGGGTGGATCGGGTCGATCGGCTCGCGACCGTTCTTGCGGTGCGCGTACTTGTTGTGAGAGTCCGCGCCCATCGGACCCGGGCGGTAGAGCGCACCGACAGCCGAGATGTCCTCGAACTTGTCGGGCTTCATGCTCCGCAGCAGCGCTCGCATCGGACCACCATCGAGCTGGAACACGCCGAGGGTATCGCCGCGGGACAACAGCTCGTAGGTCGCAGGGTCGTCGAAGGTGAGGTCCTCGAGCACCAGGTCGATGTCGCGATTGCGCTTGATGTTGGCGAGCGCGTCGTCGAGCACGGTGAGGTTGCGAAGACCGAGGAAGTCCATCTTGACCAGCCCGAGCGCCTCGCACATCGGGTAGTCGAACTGCGTGATGACCGCGCCATCCTGGTCGCGCTTCATGATCGGGATGATGTCGATCAATGGATCGCTGGACATGATCACGCCGGCAGCGTGCACACCCCACTGACGGATCTGACCCTCGAGACCAAGGGCGGTGTCGTAGATCTTGCGGACCTCGGCGTCAGCCTCGTGCAGCGCCCGGAACTCTGACCCATCGCCGTAGCGCTTGTTGGTCGTGTCGAAGATGTCCTTGAGCGCGACGCCCTTGCCCATGATGTCGGGCGGCAACGTCTTGGTGATGCGCTCGCCCATCGCGAACGGGTAGTCCAGCACCCGGTTGGCGTCCTTGATGGCGGCCTTGGCCTTGAGTCGGCCGAACGTGGCGATCTGGGCGACGCGCTCCTCGCCGTACTTGTTGCTGACGTAGCGGATCACTTCGCCACGGCGACGCTCATCGAAGTCGATGTCGAAGTCGGGCATCGACGGGCGCTCAGGGTTGAGGAATCGCTCGAAGATCAGGCCGTGAGTGAGCGGGCACAGGTCGGTGATGCGCAGCGCGTACGCGGCGATCGAGCCCGCTCCGGAACCGCGCCCCGGGCCGACGCGAATGCCGTTGTCCTTGGCCCAGTTAATGAAGTCGGCAACCACGAGGTAGTAGCCGCAGTAGCCCTTGTCGCGGACGACCTCGAGCTCGTACTCGGTACGCGCCCGCACTTCGGGGGTCAGCGCATCGCCGGGATAGCGCGACTCGATGCCCTTCCAGACCTCCTTGACGAACCAGCTCTCCTCAGTCTCGCCGGCAGGCACGTCGAAACGCGCCATGTAGCCACCGTTGGACTCGGCGAACTCGACATTGCACCGCTCAGCGATGAGCAGCGTGTTGTCGCAGGCTTCCTTGAGGTCGAAGCGGTCTTCCCAGAGATCACGCATCTCCTTGGCCGACTTGATGTAGTAGCCGCCGCCGTCGAGCTTGAACCGCTTGGGATCGCCCAGCGTCGTGCCGGTGCCTATGCACAGCAGGGCGTCGTGCGCTTCGACGTCCTCGGGCGACACGTAGTGCGAGTCGTTGGTGGCAATGACCGGGAGTCCGAGATCAGCTTTGAGCTTGAGCAGTCCGTCGCGTACGCGTGCCTCGATCTCGAGACCGTGCTCCATCAGCTCGAGGAAGAAGTTTTCCTTGCCGAAGATGTCCTGGAACTCGGCGGCCGAGGCGCGGGCCTTCTCGTAGTTGCCGATGCGCAACCAGGTCTGGATCTCACCGGACGGGCAACCGGTCGTGGCGATGATGCCCTTGCCGTACTGCTGCAGCAGCTCGCGGTCGGCGCGAGGCTTGCGGTACTGACCTTCGAGACTGGCGTAGGACGCGATGCGGAACAGGTTGTGCATGCCCTCGGTCGACTCTGAGAGCAGGGTCATGTGCGTGTAGGCGCCACGCCCCGAGATGTCGTCCTCGCCGCCCTTGTTCCACTGCACGGCCTTCTTTTCGTGGCGCGAGATGTTGGGCGCGAGATAGGCCTCCATGCCGATGATCGGCTTGACCCCGTGCTGCCGGCCCTTGGCCCAGAAGTCGTAGGCGCCGTGGAGATTGCCGTGATCTGTCATTGCAATTGCAGACATTCCGAGCTCTGCTGTGCGCTCGAACAGCGGGTCGAGCAGCGCGTGGCCGTCCAACATCGAGTACTCCGTGTGCACATGCAAATGCACGAAGGGCGAGTCGCTCGACATCGAAAGATTGCCTCCTCGGCGCGTTTTGGGGGGAAGAGCTTCAGCCTAGTCGGCCCTAACCAACAGAACTTGGATGGCTCGCCCGCAAGTTTGGCGAACCGCTCCCATACCCGCTCTACTGGTCACATGACCGAGCACCCGGACCGCGAGAAGAAGTCCTTCACGACCGTTGACGAGTACATCGATGCGTCGCTGATCGGTGTGGAGGAACGACTCGTCGAGATGCGCCGGATCATCCGTGCCGCAGCACCCGACACCGAAGAGACCATCAGCTACAACATCCCCGCCTACAAGGCCGACGGTGTCGTCGTCGTGCAGTTCGCCGGGTTCACCGAGCACACATCGTTGACGTTCTTCCCGACCGCTGGTGCCTTCTCGAAGTTCGCAGCCGAGCTGTCGGCGTACAAGACGAGCAAGTCCGCCATCCGCTTCCCACTGGACGAGCCACTGCCGGCCGAATTGATCGACTCGATCGTACGATTCCGCGTCAACGAGGTCGCCGACTACGTCGCCAGCAAGAAGAAGTAGCGGCTAGGCCTGCTGGTAGCTGCTCAGGAAGTGGCCGAGCCGCTGGATGGCTTCGGCGAGGTCGCGGGACCACGGCAGGGTGACGATGCGCAAGTGGTCCGGGTCCGGCCAGTTGAAGCCAGTCCCCTGGGTCAGCAGGATCTTCTCCTGCAGAAGCAGGTCGAGTACGAGCTGCTGGTCATCTTTGATCGGGTAGACCTCGGGGTCGAGACGCGGGAACACGTACAGCGCACCCTGAGGCACCACGACGCTCACCCCAGGGATCTTGTTGAGCTCGGTGACCGCGGTGTCGCGCTGCTCGAGCAGTCGACCGCCGGGAAGGATGAGCTCCTTGATCGACTGGTAGCCGCCCAGTGCAACCTGGATCGCGTTCTGCGCAGGCACGTTGGGGCAGAGTCGCATTGAGGCGAGCAGCGTGATGCCCTCGAGGTAGTCGTTGGCTTCCTTGAGCGGTCCCGTCGCGACCATCCAGCCTGCGCGGTAGCCACAGACCCGGTACGCCTTGGAGAGCCCATTGAACGTCAGCGTCAGGACATCGGGAGCGATGCTGGCCATCGGGATGTGTGCGGCGTCGTCGTACAGGATCTTGTCGTAGATCTCGTCAGACATCAGGACGAGATTGTGCTTGCGAGCCAGATCGGCGATAGCGGTCAGCGTCTCGCGGGTGTAGACCGCACCCGTTGGGTTGTTGGGGTTGATGACGACGATGACCTTGGTGCGGTCAGTGATCTTGGACTCGAGGTCGGCGATGTCGGGATTCCAGCCGTTCGCCTCGTCGCAGCGATAGTGCACCGGCACTCCGCCAGCCAGATTGGTGACGGCCGTCCACAGCGGGTAATCGGGGACCGGGATCAGCACCTCGTCGCCGTTGTCCAGTAGTGCCTGCAGCGCCATCTGGATCAGCTCAGACACGCCGTTGCCCAGCCACACGTCATCGATGTCGATGATCGGGAAGCCCTCTTGGAGCTGGTAGTGGTGCACCACAGCACGGCGGGCCGAGTGGATGCCGCGGGAATCTGAATAGCCCTGCGCCGTCGGCAGACCAGCGATGACGTCCTGCAGGATCTCGGCCGGAGCATCGAACCCGAAGGGCTGCGGATTGCCGATGTTGAGCTTGAGGATGTGCTGTCCCTCGGCCTCCATGGCGGCCGCTCGTGCGTTGACGGGTCCGCGGATGTCGTACAAGACATCACGCAACTTCTCGGACTGGCGCACGATCTGGGTCATACACCCATTGTCCACGACGCAGTCGGCACTAGATTGCAGGCGTGACGAAACTGATCCTCGCCTTCCACGGCACAGACCTTGCCCTTGACGACGCAGACCTTCGAGCGCGACTCGCCGCCATCGGGGTCACCCGGTTCCAGCTCAACGTCGACGACGATCCCGTGGCAGATGCCCTGCGGTTCGGCCCCGGTGCCCCGATCACCGCGTTCGTGACGCTCTGGACGGATGGGGACCCCGAAGCCGCGATCGCCGTGCTCTCCGACATTGATGCGGCCGCGCACGCCTGGCGGGTGACCGAACGCCGTCCGATCGATCCCCCGAGCGTGGCTGACGGTGCGCGCGCCGGGGCACTGGCCAACATCGCCGTGCTTCGACGCCCAGAAGGCATGACTCGCGAGGAGTACCTCGACATCTGGCTCGGCAGCCATACCCAGATCGCGATCGACACGCAGAACACGTTCGGCTACATCCAGAACATCGTCGAGGAGCCGCTGACGCCCGGCGCTCCCGAGATCTCGGCGATCGTCGAAGAGCTGTTCCCGATGTCTGCGCTCACGGACATTCACGAGTTCTACGGCAGCGGTGGAGACGACGAGGAGCTCGGCCGCCGCATGACTGAGCTGATGGCCAGCGTCGCCCGATTCGGCGGCGACCAGGGGCTCGACCTCGTACCGACGAGCCGGTACGTCTGGGACCTCGCTTAGTCGGAGGCGCGTACGACTTCGAGGGCGTGTACGAGGTCATCGGGATAGACCGACTCGAATTCGACGTATTCGCCCGTACGCGGGTGGATGAACCCGAGCTTGTACGCGTGCAGCCACTGACGATCGAGGCCGACGCGCTTGGCCAGAGTCGGATCGGCGCCGTACATCAGGTCTCCGACGCACGGGTGGTGCAGCGCGGCCATGTGCACGCGAATCTGGTGCGTACGACCGGTCTCGAGGTTGATCGTCAGCAGACTGGCGAATCGGTGCGCCTCGAGCGTGTCGTAGTGCGTGACACTCTCGCGTCCGCCGTCCTTCACGGTGAACTTGAAGTCGTGCTTGGGGTGTCGCGCGATGGGAGCGTCGATCGTGCCCATGTGCGGATCGGGGTGCCCCTGCACGAGCGCGTGATAGGTCTTGTCGACCGTCCGGTCACGGAATGCCTGCTTGAGCACGGTGTAGGCGTGCTCTGACTTCGCGACCGCCATCAGCCCGCTCGTACCCACGTCGAGGCGGTGAACGATGCCGCGACGTTCGGGAGCGCCCGACGTAGAGATACGTACGCCGATGCCGGCGAGGTGATCCAGCACGGTCGGTCCGTCCCAGCCGACGCTCGGGTGCGCTGCGACGCCGACCGGCTTGTCGACCACGACGATGTCGTCGTCCTGGAACACGATGCGCATGCCTTCGACCTCTGACGGTACGACGACGGCACGTCGGGGGGCCGGGATCGAGACTTCGAGGATCGATCCCGGATGGACGCGGTCGGACTTGGATGGCGAGTGCCCGTCAATCAGTACGTGCCCGTCGGCGACGAGCTCACTCGTACGCGTACGGGACAGACCGAGCAGACGCGCGAGGGCGCTGTCGATCCGCTCACCATCGAGGCCTTCCGGCACCGACAGCACCTTGTGCTCGAGTTCGACTTCCTCTGTCATTCCTTGACCTCACGGGTGCCGTCGATTGCGATACCGCGCCACGTGCGCCAGACGATGACGATTGCGGCAAACGTCAGCGCGATGTCTGCGACATTGCCGACAAACAGTCCGTAGTCGATGAAATCGACGACGTGACCCTTGAACGGCGAGGGCTGGCGGAAGACGCGGTCGGAAAGGTTGCCGAGCGCCCCGGCGAGCAGAAGCCCGAGACCGATCGCCCAGCCACGATCGCGGAGCCGGGTGGCAATGCGTACGACCGCGACGCACACGACGACGGCGATGATGCTGAGCACCAGCGTGAACCCAGTGCCGGTGCTGAACGCGGCGCCGGGATTTCGGTGGAACGTCAGCGACAACAGGTTGGGTATGAGCTCGACGGGTTCGCGGCCCTGCAGCTTTTCGACGGCGAGGTACTTGGTGACCTGGTCAACGACCAGCGTCAGGGCAGCGACGATCGCGAAGAGTCGTACCGAAGTGTGGGTTGTCGGGCCGCTTTCAGGGCTCAGCGACGTTCCTCGCGCTGCTTGCATGTCATGCACAGTGTGGCACGGGGGAACGCCATCAACCGCATCTTGCCGATCGCCTCACCGCAGACCTCGCACTGGCCGTAGACGCCCTTGTCGAGACGATCGAGTGCCTTCTCGGTCTGCTGGAGCAGCTCACGCTGGTTGGCAGCGAGTGACATCTCGGCATCGCGCTCGAGACCTTTGGAGCCCACATCAGCCTGGTCGTTTCCGGCGCCATCGACGCCATCGCGCAGCAGATCCTGCAGCTCGCGAGCCGACTGGTCGAGCTCGCCCCGCAGACGGGTGAGGTCGCTCTCGAGCTCGGCGCGGACAGCCTTGGCCTCGGCAGCGGTCCAGGGCTTCTCGTCGGCGCGTACGGCCAGCTTGGTGTTTGGCATGCAGGAAGGTTAGACCCCCTGTCGGCCAAAGCCAACTCGCACCGCCGCAGGGTTCGCTCTCGTCACCCGTAGAATTGAAGGTGTGACCTCGCACGCGTCCTATCGCCCCGTTCCCGCCCATGTCGATCTCCCGGCGTTGGAGCGCGAGATCCTCGATCTCTGGGCCGAGCAGGGCACGTTCGCGGCATCTCTCGACACACCTGCTGACGCTCCCCGATGGACGTTCTACGAGGGTCCCCCGACGGCCAATGGCACGCCCGGCACGCACCATGTCGAGGCGCGAGTGTTCAAGGACGTCTTCCCACGCTTCAAGACGATGCAAGGCTTCCACGTCGACCGCAAGGCCGGCTGGGACTGCCACGGTCTGCCCGTCGAGATCGCTGTCGAGAAGGAGCTGGGCTTCAACGGCAAGCCTGACATCGAGGCGTTCGGCATTGCCGAGTTCAACGCCAAGTGCCGCGAAGCAGTCGTACGCCATGTCGATCTCTTCGAAGAGATGACTGAGCGCATGGGCTACTGGGTCGACATGGCCAACCCCTACCGAACCATGGAGCCGGCGTACGTCGAAAGCGTCTGGTGGGCGCTGTCGACGATCTTCAAGAAGGGCTTGCTGACCGAGGACTACCGCGTCGCGCCCTACTGCCCGCGCTGTGGCACGACGCTTTCCGACCATGAGCTGGCTCAGGGCTACGAGACGATCACCGATCCCTCGGTCTACGTACGCTTCCCGCTGACGTCGGGCCCACTGGCCGGCAAGGCCTCCATGCTGGTCTGGACCACAACCCCATGGACCCTGGTGTCCAACACGGCGGTCGCGGTCAACCCCGACGTCACCTACGTCGCAGCGACCGACGGCAACGAGACGCTGGTCGTCGCCGAGCCGCTGCTGACCAAGGCCCTCGGCGAGGGCTGGACGGCCACCGGCGAGTCGTTCTCCGGCACCGACATGGAGCGCTGGACGTACGAGCGCCCGTTCGACCTGGTCCCCTTCCCGGTAGGGACAAATGGGCAGAGTCCATCTCCCGCTCATTTCGTCGTGCTCGGCGACTACGTCACAACCGAGGACGGCACCGGTCTGGTGCACCAGTCCCCCGCGTTCGGCGCCGACGACATGGCGGTCTGCAAGGCGTACGATCTGCCCGTCGTCAACCCGATCACCCCCGACGGCCACTTCGAGGCCTATGTCCCGCTGGTGGGCGGACAGTTCTTCAAGACGGCCGATCGCGTACTTGCCGACGACCTCGCCGCTCGCGGTCTGATGTTCAACGAGCTGGCATACGAGCACTCCTACCCGCACTGCTGGCGCTGCCACACGCCGCTGATGTACTACGCGCTCCCCGCTTGGTACATCCGCACGACTGAGGTCAAGGACCGGCTTCTTGAAGAGAACGCCGACACCAACTGGTTCCCCGAGACCATCAAGAACGGTCGCTACGGAGACTGGCTGACCAACAACGTCGACTGGTCGCTGTCACGCAGCCGCTATTGGGGCACTCCCCTGCCGATCTGGCGCAACGACGCCGATCCGTCCAAGCTCGTGTGCATCGAATCGCTCGCCGAGCTGTCCGCGTTGACTGGCCGCGATCTCGCAGACCTCGATCCACACCGTCCCTATATCGACGACGTCACGTTCGAGGTCGACGGCGAGCCGGGCACCTACCGACGCGTTCCGGACGTCATCGACGCGTGGTTCGACTCCGGCTCGATGCCGTTCGCTCAGTGGGGCTACCCGCACAGTCCCGGCTCGAAGGAGAAGTTCGAGCAGGCCTACCCCGCGCAATACATCTGCGAGGCGATCGACCAGACGCGTGGTTGGTTCTACTCGCTCATGGCGGTCGGCACGTTGGTGTTCGACGAGAGCTCGTACGAGAACGTCGTCTGCCTCGGCCACATCCTGGCCGAGGACGGCAAGAAAATGAGCAAGCACCTCGGCAACATCTTGCTGCCGATGCCGCTGATGGACGAGCACGGCGCCGACGCCCTGCGCTGGTTCATGGCGTGCTCGGGCTCGCCGTGGGCGCCACGCCGTATTGGTCCCACCGCGCTGACCGAAGTCGTACGCAAGGTGCTCCTCACCTATTGGAACACCGTCGCGTTCCATGTCCTCTACGCCAGCTCCGAGGGCTGGACGCCGTCGAGTGACGCTCCACCGGTCGCCGAGCGCGAGGTGCTCGACCAGTGGCTGCTGTCCGAGGTGCACACACTTACCCGCGATGTCACTGCGTCGCTCGAGGCGTTCGACACTCAAGCCGCTGGTGCGCGCCTGGCGTCATTCATCGACGACATGTCCAACTGGTACGTCCGCCGCTCACGCCGTCGCTTCTGGCGAGGTGACGCTGCCGCGTTCGCGACGCTGCACGAGACTCTCGACGTCCTGACGCGACTGCTAGCGCCGCTCACACCGTTCATCTCCGAGCGGGTGTGGCAGGACGTCATCGTCCCGGTGACACCCGACGCTCCTGCCTCGGTCCACCTGGCCACCTGGCCGGTTGCCGACGAGAGCCTCATCGTCGACGGACTCAACGCCCGCGTCGACCTGGCCCGACGGGTCACCGAGCTCGGCCGCGCTGCTCGCGCTGAGGCGAAGGTACGTACGCGTCAGCCGTTGCGTCGCGCCCTGGTCGCCTCGGCAGCCTGGGAGCAGCTCGGCGAGGATCTCCGTGCTCAGGTGTGCGAGGAGCTCAACGTCGGATCGCTGGAGTCACTTGCCGAAGCGGCCGGCGACCTGGTCGACCACTCGGCCAAGGGCAACTTCCGCAACCTCGGCAAGCGATTCGGCAAGGAGACGCCCCAGATCGCAGCCGCGATCGGCGAAGCCGACGCAGCAACGCTGGCCGCTGACCTTGCTGCGACGTCGAAGGCAACCGTTCTGGTCGCCGGCAAGCCCGTCGAGGTCGGACCCGACGACGTGATCATCTCGGAGCGTCCGCGCGAAGGCTGGTCCGTCGTCAACGACCAGGGGGAGACCGTTGCGCTCGATCTCGAGCTCGACGACGAGCTGCGCAGTGCCGGGCTCGCTCGTGAAGCGATCCGCGTCATCCAGGAGGCGCGCAAGTCCTCCGGCTTCGACATCAGCGACCGCATCACACTGTCGTGGACAGCTGCTGGCCCGATGGCCGAGGCGATCACGACCCACCAGCAGCTCATCGCGGATGAAGTGCTTGCTACGGAGATCACTGAGTCCGCCGACGCCAACAAGTTCACCGACGACGAGCTTGGCCTCAGCTTCGACCTCGCGGTCGTCTAGGACACGCCCTAGGACAAAGAGAACGGCCCGCCTCCCGAAGGAGGCGGGCCGTTCTCTTTGAATGGTTCTAACGGGGCTCAGAAGCCTTCGTCATCACCCAGCAGCGAGCGCAGGCGACGCGGTGCGGCGTCGACAGGCTCCTGGACCGGGGCAGAGGTGCCGGCTTCGTTGGCCGAGATCTGATCGAGCTGGCTCTGGAAGTAGTTCTTGAGCCGTGCGCGGTACTCGCGCTCGTAAGCACGGAGGTGCTCGACCTCACGCTGCATCTCGTAACGCTCACGCTCGATCGTTGCGACTGCCTGCTGACGACGCTCGTTGGTCTCCTCGTCGAGCTTCTGCGCGCGGATGCGGGCATCGGTCTCGAGACGATCAGCCTTGCCACGAGCCTCATTGGTCAGACGCTCAGCCTTGGTGCGGGCCTCACCGACGATGCGGTCGGCCTCGTCCTTGGCGGCCTCCATGAGCTGATCGGCGTTGGCCGATGCAATCTCGAGGAGACGTGCCGCAGCGGACGACGCGTCGCCCATCGAGGGCACCGGCGTCGCAACTGGAGCCGGCGCTGCCACGGGGGCCGGCGTCGGCTCGGGTGCTTGCTCCACCGGGGCAGGCGGCGTGTAGTACGTCTCCTGAACGGCAGGCGCAGACTGCACGGCCGGAGCCGGCTGCGAGATCGAGGGGATGAGACCGGTCGGTTCGCCGGTCGATGCGGCAGCTACCTTGGCGCGAAGTTCCTCGTTTTCGACGGTAAGTCGTTCGAGTTCAGCCTCAACTTCGTCGAGGAACTGATCAACTTCGCCCATGTCATAGCCTTCGCGAAGACGGACGGGCGTAAAGCGCTTGTTACGCACGTCCTCTGGCGTCAACGGCATGAATTCACCTAGGGGTTCGGGGTAGTCCTGGGGACTCGGAAACTCAAGGGTACTCCGTCATAGTTCACTCCTGCCACATCACTACTCAGATGCCCCGTGATCCCAATCTCAATTGGGCGTGTCAGAAGAACACAGCGGCAACGATGCGCTGCAGGATGAAGATTCCGATCAGCAGGATCATCGGAGAGAGATCGAGCATCACCGAGCCCAGACGGAGCGGCGGGATCACACCGCGCACGGCCCTTAGTGGCGGATCGGTGACGGAGTAGATGCCCTCGCAGAGCACGGCGATCAGACCGCGCGGACGCCATTGACGAGCGAACATCTGAACCCAGTCGAGCACGAATCGTGCGATCAGGAGCAGAACGCAAACCCAGAGGGCGAAATAGATGATGCTGCCGACAGCGGCCATAGGACGAGCTCAGTCTTGGTTGTAGAAGCCGCCAGCAGCAATTCGCTGCTTGTCCTCGTCCGTCACCGTGATGTTTTCGGGTGACAGCAGGAAGACCTTGGCGGTGACGCGATTGATCGAGCCGTGGGCTGCGAACACGAGTCCAGCGGAGAAGTCAACGAGGCGCTTGGCGTCGTCGTCATCGATCTCGGAGAGGTTCATGATGACGGGCACACCGGAGCGGTAGTGCTCGCCGACCGTGCGCGCGTCGTTGTACGTGCGCGGCGTCACCGTCTCGATGCGCTGCAGGTCCGAGGAGTTGGACGGCCGACGCGCAGGGCGGCGGTGTTCTTCCATGCTCGTGACGGTCGGAGCCGGCGTCGGGCGCACAACTGCAGGCTGCCGACTGATCGGGACCGACGGCTCGATGTCGTCGTCAAACTCGTCGTCGAAGTCAGCCTGTTCGACCAGGCCGAGATATTCGCCGACCTTCCGCATTGCGCCAGCCATGAGAACTCCGTCGCTCCGAGTAGATGTGACATTTCCGAGATTACCGGGTGGAAGCACGCTCACCGAGCACTGAACGCCCGATTCGCAGGTGTGTCGCGCCGGCTTTGATGGCGTGTTCGAAGTCGTCGCTCATCCCCGCGGAGATGATCGTGGCTTCTGGGTAGTTTTGCTGCAGCTCGGCCGACAGTCGTACGAGGTGCTCGAAGTGCGGTGTGGGGTCATCTCCCAGAGGCGCGACGGTCATCACACCCGCCAGCTCGAGGTGATCTGCACTTGCCACCGCGGCAGCAAGATCGGCCAGCCCAGCAGGTGCGACGCCCGAGCGTCCGTCAGCGTCACCGAAGTCGACCTGAACGAGGCAACGGAGCGTTCGTCCCGATGCTTCGGCTCCACGCGAGAGCGCGTTGACGAGCTTGACCCGGTCGACGCTGTGCACCGTGTCGGCGTAGCGCGCGATCGCGCCGGCCTTGTTGGTCTGCACCCCACCCAGGAAGTGCCAACGCAGCGGTGCGGTGACCTGCTCAGCCTTGTCGCCGGCTTCCGGGTGCCGGTTCTCCCCCACGTCCTGTACGCCGAGCTCGGCCAATATCTCGACATCGCTGGCCGGGTAGGTTTTGGTCACGACAATGAGCGTGATCTCGGACCGATCGCGACCGGCAGCCGCGCAGGCATCCACGATGCGTTCTTCGACGCTGGCCAGCCCCGCAGCGATCTCGTCTCGCCTGCTCATCGAATCACCGCGACGGCGCCAAAACGTCCTGAGTCCTGGCCCTGACGCCGGTAGGAGTAGAACCGCTCGTCCTCGATCGTGCAGACGTGGTCGCCGAGGTCGTTGACCTGAACGCCGAGCTCACGCAACTGAGTGATGACACCTGCGCCGATGTCGAGCGCCGGGGAGCCCCAAGATGTCGTCGACCTCGCCTCGGGCACGGCGGCGGCTACCGCATCAGCCATTTCCTCCGGCACCTCGTAGCAACGACCACAGGCACGCGGCCCGACCCATGCTTCGAGCGACTCCGCACCGCGATCCCGAATCGCACCGATCGCAGCCGGGACGATGCCTTGCACCAGCCCTTCGCGTCCGCAATGGATGACGCCGGCCACCGGCTCGTCGAGACCGACCAGCACCACCGGCGTGCAGTCAGCCACGCGTACCAGCACACCGACTCCCACCTGGTCAGTGAGCAATGCATCAACCACCGGTATCTCGCCAGCAGCGACAGCATCGGTCCAAGCGACGTCGGCTCCGTGCACCTGCGTCATACGGACGAGTCGATCGACTCCGAGATGTTCGCCGAGCAGCTCAAGATTGCCCTGCACGAGATTGGGATCGTCACCATTGGACGTGCCGAGATTGAGCGAAGCCCACGCGCCATCGCTCAGTCCGCCCTCACGGTCGCTGAAGGCGAACTCGACCCGGCCAACCGTCTCGCGGTGAAAGAACACTCGTGAATCGTCAGCGCAGGAAGTCGGGTATGTCGAGGTCGTCGCCGTACTCGGTCGGCATCGGATCGGCCGGAACCGTCACGTTGCCCGCACCATCGCGCGGATCGTCGCCGAGGAACGGGTCAGGGTCGAGGAAGCTCTCAGCGGTGGCGGGCTTGGGGATCGTCGCCGCAGGCGTACGGTCGACCTCCTTGAGCAGTGCCGGCTGTGAAGCGTCACGCAGCTTGGGCTCGCCGCCGTCGAAGCCAGCCGCGATCACAGTCACCCGGACCTCATCGCCGAGGGCGTCGTCGATGACGGCACCGAAGATGATGTTGGCGTCGGGATGCACGGCGTCGGCAACCAGGCCGGCGGCTTCGTTGATCTCGAAGAGTCCGAGATCGGATCCACCGGCGATCGACAGGAGCACACCTCGAGCGCCTTCGATCGAGGCTTCAAGGAGAGGACTCGACACCGCACTCTCGGCAGCAATTGCGGCACGGTGCTCGCCCCGAGCCGAGCCGATGCCCATCAGAGCTGAGCCGGCGTCGGACATGACTGACTTGACGTCGGCAAAGTCGAGGTTGATCAGGCCGGGCGTGGTGATCAGGTCGGTGATGCCGGAGACGCCCTGGTGCAGCACCTGGTCGGCCTGACGGAACGAGTCGAGCAGGCTGACATTGGGGTCACTGATCGAGAGCAGACGATCGTTGGGAATCACGATGAGCGTGTCGACCTCGTCGCGGAGTGCCTGAATGCCCACGTCAGCCTGGTTCGAACGGCTGCGGCCCTCGAACTTGAACGGTCGGGTGACGACGCCGATGGTCAGAGCGCCGAGCGAGCGGGCGATACGAGCGACGACTGGAGCACCACCCGTACCTGTTCCACCGCCTTCGCCAGCGGTCACGAAGACCATGTCGGCGCCCTTGATGGCAGCCTCGATCTCTTCGGCGTGGTCCTCTGCTGCGCGCTTGCCGATCTCCGGGTTGGCGCCTGCGCCGAGCCCACGAGTCGAGTCGCGTCCGACGTCGAGCTTGACGTCTGCGTCGCTCATCAACAAGGCCTGGGCATCAGTGTTGATCGCGATGAACTCGACGCCCTTGAGGCCGATCTCGATCATGCGATTGACGGCGTTCACGCCGCCTCCGCCGATGCCTACGACCTTGATCACGGCGAGATAGTTCTGGACCGCCATCGTGTGTCCCTTCCGGGGAGTTTCGAAACTTTAACCCTGAGGTGGAGGTTTATAGTTATGTCAACCTGTC
>NZ_JAKFEL010000142.1:0-14201 GCF_036675695.1 Aeromicrobium sp. | reverse complement strand
AATCACGGCGTTGGCCGACGTGAAGTCGCCAGAGTACGCTCGTCCCACATCCTGACCTGCAAGGAGCAACACGGTGATCCCTGAGGACCTGTTTTACAGCGAAGAGCACGAGTGGGTGCGCCTTGATGACGAGATCGCGACGGTCGGTATCACCGACTTCGCACAAGGACAGCTGGGCGACATCGTGTACGTCGAGCTTCCAGCTGTTGGGGACCGGGTCGAGGCTGGAGCTGTCATCGGCGAGCTCGAGTCAACCAAGTCCGTGAGCGACATCTTCTCGCCGCTGTCAGGAGAGGTCGTGGCTCGCAACGAGTCTCTCGACGGTGGACCTGAGGTCATCAACTCCGATCCGTACGGAGAAGGCTGGCTCATCAAGCTGCGACCGTTGGACGACGATCCGACCTCGAGCCTGCTCGAGGCCGAGGCGTACGCGGCACTCGTCGCCGACTGAGCCAAGAAGGTCCGTTCTGCGTCCCCCTACGCGTCCGACGCGCGGGTGCGGAGGATCCTGTCGGCATTTCGCGTGGGGGGACCCCCACGCCTGGTGCTAGGTTTGACAGTGAAGTCTCAACCTCGACTCTAGACCGCTTTCAGGAGTGAACCCGATGCCATCGCCGGACCACGAGCCCGATGCAGCTACCGGCGCCCCCGGTCAGTCCGCGGGCATGTCGGACCACACGACGCACATCCCCATCCTTGATGCTGACACCGAGGAGATGACGTCGAGTGACATGGCGGCGGTGGAGAACCTTCCAGCGGGCAGCGCGATGCTTCTGGTGCAGCGTGGCCCAGATGCAGGCGCGCGGTTCCTGCTCGACAGCGACACCGTGTCGGTCGGGCGACATCCGGACAGCGACATCTTCCTCGACGACATCAGCGTCTCGCGTCGCCATGCGACGTTCACCCGCAGTGGCGCCGGCTACCTGATTGCCGACCTGGGCAGCCTCAACGGCTCCTACGTCAACCGCGATCGCATCGACAGCGAGATTGCATTGGCAGGTGGCGACGAGGTGCAGATCGGCAAGTACCGACTTATCTACTTCGCCGGTTCGAAGGCGCCGAAGTGACTGAGCGCCAGCGAAGTCACCATGAGGCTGTCACGCCACGGCCTTCGTATCGTGGGTTCTTGTTGAAGGTCGTTCCGTGACTGAGCCGTTGTCGGAGCTCAGGCTCGGCATCGGCAAGGTGATTGATGAGTTGAGCGCTGAGTTCCCGGCACTGTCTCAGAGCAAGATCCGCTACCTCGAGGAGCAGGGTCTGCTCGATCCCGAACGTACGCCTGCTGGCTACCGCAAGTACGCCTATAGCGACGTCGAGCGACTCCGATTCATCCTGCATGCGCAGGAGCAGCTCTTCTGGCCACTGAGTCACATTCGTCGAGTTCTCGACGACATGGACAGGGGAGCGGTACCCGACACCACCCTGAGCAGCACCGTCAAGGTGCCCTATCTCAGCCTGGCCGAGGACGGACTCCCGACTGCCGAAACCTTTGCCGCGCCGGCGAGCCACGTGAGGCTGTCCCGTGCGGAGCTCTTGGACTCGGCAGGCATTGACGACAAGACTCTCGATGCGATCGAGGAGTTTGGTCTGATCAAGCGGCGACCCTCGCAGACCTACTACGACGGTGAGGCGCTGTCGATCGCCTCGATCGTCGGCGAGCTCGCCGAGCTTGGTCTTGAGCCTCGTCATCTTCGGATGTTCCGGGCTGCTGCGGATCGTGAAATCTCGCTCTTCGAGCAGGTGGTGAGTCCACGCGCTCGCTCGCTCGACAAGGACGCGACCGACAGGACGATCGCGTCACTTGCAGCTCTGTCCGTTCGTCTGCAGACCGTGCTCGTACGAAGCGGATTGCGAAGCTAGCATGCGCGAGGTCGAGGTCGTCGGCGTACGCGTCGAGATGCCGACCAACCAGCCGCTGGTGCTGCTTCGCGAGACGGAGGGCACCCGCTACCTCCCGATCTGGATCGGCGCTGTCGAGGCGTCGGCGATCGCGTACGCGCAAGAGGGTGCCGAGACGCCACGCCCTTTGACTCACGAGCTCATGCAGCAGGTGGTGGTCGCCCTGGGCGACGAGCTCGAAGAGGTACGAATCCTCGACGTGCGCGATGGCGTGTTCTACGCATCGCTTATCTTCGCCTCAGGTGCTGAAGTCGAAGCGCGACCTTCAGACTCGATCGCGCTCGCACTGCGTGCGGGTGCTCGAATCGTGTGTACCGAGGACGTCTTGGACGAGGCTGGCATCCAGTCCACTCGCGAAGAGGATGAAGAAGTCGAGCGTTTCAGGGAATTCCTCGAAGAAGTCGCTCCAGACGACTTCGTGCAGCCGGGGGAGTGACCTTCAACCTTGCCTTGAAGGTTGTGCGACACGCCGAGATCCACGCTCGGTCGTTGACCCGGCAAAGTCTCACCCTTACCTTGAGAGAACTGCCGGTCATACACGGATGTAGTTTCGTAGCGGTAGTCTTCCCCATAACCCGTATTGGAAGGCTTTTCGGATGATCGAGCCACGCGACGCCGCCCCAACAGATGCGGCAGCCAAGGCACGCAACCAAGGTCTGCTGTTCACCGACGACGTTTCGCCGCTGCCGGAAGACTTCGGTTTCCGCGGCCCCACCGCGTGCAGCGCGGCCGGCATCACCTACCGCCAGCTCGACTACTGGGCTCGCACCGGCCTGGTCGATCCGACCGTACGGTCCGCGACAGGCTCTGGCACCCAGCGTCTCTACTCGTTCAAAGACATCCTGCTTCTCAAGATCATCAAGCGTCTGCTCGACGCGGGCGTCTCGCTTCAGCAGATCCGCGTGGCCATCGATCACCTTCGTGAGCGCGGCACCGACGACCTGACGCAGGTGACGCTCATGAGCGACGGCGCGAGCGTGTACGAATGTCGCTCGGCGGACGAGGTCATCGACCTGCTCCAGGGTGGTCAAGGCGTGTTCGGTATCGCGATCGGCGGTGTGTGGAAGGAGATCGAGGGCTCGCTGCACTCGCTCCCGAGCGAGCGCGCCATTGCTGACTCAGACTCCGCGGCCGACGAGCTCGCTGCCCGTCGTAGGGCCCGTCTGTCCTCTTAGTCACAGTGCAGTTGGTAGGCTGGCACTGCTTTCGATCGCGCGTGGGAGAGTTCGCCCAGGCGGCGCCGAAGGGGCAATTCCTCCCCGGAACCTCTCAGGCACAAAGGACCACGCGACGTAGGCAATTCTGGAGCTCTCACGGGTGACAGAAGGGGAGGCGTATGCACCACGCCTCTACCCAGGAGACTCCCGTGACAGACTTCGCCAGCCGCCACATCGGGCCGAGCCCGGCCGATCAGGACGCCATGGTGCGCAAGGTCGGCTACGACTCGCTCGACGCGCTGATGGCCGCTGCTGTGCCGTCCGGCATCCGCAGCGCCGAGGCACTGGGCCTCCCGGCCGCGTTGAGCGAGACCGGGTCGCTGGATGTGCTTCGCGGACTGGCTGCGCGCAACAACCCCGGCGTCGCCATGATCGGCCTCGGCTACCACCCGACCATCACGCCTGCCGTGATCCGTCGCAATGTGCTCGAGGATCCGTCCTGGTACACGGCCTACACGCCCTATCAGCCCGAGATCTCGCAGGGCCGCCTCGAGGCGCTGCTCAACTTCCAGACGCTGATCTCCGACCTCTCAGGTCTGCCAACTGCCAACTCGTCGCTGCTGGACGAAGGTACGGCCGTCGCTGAGGCGATGACGCTGATCCGCCGTGCCACCAAGGGCAGGGATGAGCTGCCGATCATCGTCGACTCGGGATTGCTGCCGCAGACACTCGCTGTCGTCAGTACGCGCGCCGAAGCGCTGGGGATCGAGCTCGTCGAGGCCGACCTGAGTGCTGGTGTTCCCGAGATCGAGGCTGCAGGCACGATCATCGCGTACCCCCGTGCTGACGGGCAGATCGTCGATCCCACCGCCGCGATCGAGGCAGCCCAGGCGAATGGCGGTCTCGCCGTTGTCGTGGCCGATCCGCTGGCGCTCGTGCTGCTCAAGTCGCCGGGCTCATTGGGTGCTGACGTCGTCGTGGGTTCGAGCCAGCGATTCGGTGTGCCGATGTTCTATGGCGGACCACACGCCGGTTTCATGGCTGTTCGCGACGGCCTCGAGCGTCACCTGCCCGGCCGCCTCGTCGGTGTGTCGATCGACAGCGCAGGACGCCCGGCGTACCGGCTGGCACTGCAGACCCGCGAGCAGCACATCCGTCGCGAGAAGGCCACGTCCAACATCTGCACGGCGCAGGTGCTCCTGGCCGTCACGGCGTCGATGTTCGCGGTCTATCACGGGCCCGCGGGCCTCAAAGAGATCGCACAGCAGGTCAACGAGTCAGCTCGTACGCTCGCCGCGGGTTTGCGAGCCGGGGGAGTGAACGTTGCCGAGGGCGGATTCTTCGACACGATCGTTGCCGAGGTTCCTGGTGCCGCCGCAGAGGTCGTCGCCGCGGCCCGCAAGTTAGACATCCACCTGCGGCTGATCGATGACAACCATGTGGGTGTCTCGACCTCAGAGGCGACCACGCGCTCACACCTCGAATCCGTCTGGATGGCCTTCGGTGTGGACACCGCGAGCGAGGCGCCGGCATCGCTGCCGCAGAACCTGCTGCGTACCGACGAGATCCTCACGCACCCGGTGTTCCACGAGCACCACAGTGAGACGCAGATGCTGCGCTACCTCAAGAAGCTCAGCGATCGCGACTACGCGCTCGACCGCGGCATGATTCCGCTCGGCTCGTGCACCATGAAGCTCAACGCCACGTCGGAGATGGAGCCGATCAGCTGGCCCGGCTTCGCCGACCTGCACCCGTTCGTACCCGCTGAGGACGCTGCGGGATTCATCGAGATGATCGAGACGCTCGAGTCTTGGCTCGCTGAGGTCACTGGTTACGCGGGTGTCTCGATCCAGCCCAACGCTGGTTCGCAGGGTGAGTTCGCCGGGCTGCTGGCAATCCGTGCCTACCACCTGAGCCGCGGCGACGATCACCGCGATGTGTGCCTGATCCCGAGCTCCGCTCACGGCACCAACGCCGCATCTGCCGTGATGGCCGGTATGCGCGTCGTCATCGTGAAGTCCACCGATCAGGGCGAGGTGGACCTTGATGAGCTCAAGGCTCAGTGCGACAAGCACGCAGACGACCTCGCGGCGATCATGGTGACCTACCCGTCAACACACGGCGTCTACGAGCACGGCATCACCGAACTGTGCGAGATCGTGCACAGCCACGGCGGCCAGGTGTACGTCGACGGTGCCAACCTGAACGCGCTGCTCGGACACGCCCAGCCAGGCGCATTCGGCGGCGATGTCTCGCACCTCAACCTGCACAAGACGTTCTGCATCCCGCACGGCGGCGGTGGACCCGGCGTCGGGCCGGTCGCGGTCGCGGAGCACCTCGTGCCGTTCCTGCCGACGCACCCGATGCACCCGGTCGAGAGCAAGCGCAAAGGCATCGGTGCCATCAGCGCCGCGCCGTACGGTTCAGCCGGCATCCTGCCGATCCCGTACGCGTACATCGCGATGATGGGTGCTGAGGGCCTCACCAACGCGACCTCAGTCGCGGTTCTCTCGGCCAACTACATCGCCAAGCGGCTCGAGGGTGCGTACCCCGTGCTCTACAGCGGTGACCACGGCTTGGTCGCACACGAGTGCATCCTCGACCTTCGGCCGCTGACCAAGGAATCGGGTCTGAGCATCGATGACGTCGCGAAGCGGCTCATCGACTACGGATTCCACGCCCCGACCATGAGCTTTCCGGTTGCAGGCACGCTCATGATCGAGCCGACCGAATCGGAGGATCTTGCCGAGCTCGACCGGTTCTGCGAAGCGATGCTGTCGATTCGGGCCGAGATCGACGCGGTCACGGCCGGCAAGTACGCCGACGGTGACAACCCGTTGGTCCACTCGCCGCACACGATGCGGGAGATTGCCGACTGGAAGCACGCCTACCCGATTTCGGAGGGCGCGTTCCCATCAGGGACGACCGACGACAAGTACTGGCCACCGGTTGGACGTATCGACCAGGCGTACGGAGACCGCAACCTGGCGTGCTCCTGCCCACCCCTTGAGGCGTTCGCCGAGGTCTAGGGGACGCGCCAAGGGTTCGGCATCCCGACGCCCTATGATCCTTTTCATGGCGGGGGGAGCTTTGTGGCGCAATCACGTGCTCCCATTTGTCGTGGGGCGTTCTTTGCGCCAGATCATCCTTGCGGCCGGGGCATTGCTGCTGCTGGCATCCGGATTGTTCGGTGGCCTTGAACGTGCCGAACCCGACAAGCTCAAGACAGTCAAAGTCGGGCAAACCATCGACACTGGCCCGTTTGACCTCACGGTGACCAAGGTTGGCTGGGCGAAGCAGCTCGGCGAAGAGTTCCGAGAGAGCGAGATCGGCCGCTACGTCGTCGTGTACGCGACGGTCACGTCTACCGAGGAGAACACGGTCGACGGATTCGTGATTCGAGAGGCACTACGAATCCGTGGCCTCGACGACTTTGCGGTCAACGTGGGTACCGATGACCTGGTCGCAAGCGAGAAGGCGGACATGAACGTCGTTGCGGTCAGTGACGAGGCCAGGATCGATTATCTCAACCCGGGCCTGACCTACAACGTTGAATACGTCTGGGAACAGTCCGCTGCAAAACCCCTACCGAACTCGATCGAGCTGACGTTCTACGGGCATGGGTTTCGCCAGAGCAACATCGATGAACAGGAGAACTGGTTCGACAGGTTTGAACTTGCGACCGGCTCGTTCCCCGTGACAGAGCTCGAGCCATGAGGCCCGCCGCCAGCCGCTTCGGCGCCGGAGCCCTGGTCGTTGCGGCTCTTGCCGTGGGACAGGTTCTCAATGAGCGCCTTCCGGAGAGTGACAACGCTTCCCGCCCGTTCGAGACGTACGTGAAGATGGGCGAGACCGCCGAGCTGCGCGCCGGTGATCTCACACCACGTTCGGTCGAAGGCGCCATGAAGCTGATTCGTGAGTCGTCGAACATCGATGCTGCAGGAGTCGCGGTGGTGGTGCATTTCGACTTTGTGTCTGGTCCCAAGGCCCGCTCAATGACCTACGCACAGTTCCGCGGCGGCGACGGAACGACGGCGCATTTCGGGTCATTTGGTGAACGCAGCGTCCTGGCCTGCCCAGCTGCACCGCCCGGACTGGTCGTCCACTGCACAGCGGTGTTCGACATCGATCCTGACTCCCTGGTGGGCTCCACGTTGATGGTCGCTCCCAATTCGCTCGACGAACGATTTGACGGGGCGGCGACGATCGACCTGGGCATCGAGCAGTCCGATGTGAAGCGGTGGAAGGCCACCAATGAGCTTGAGGTCGTCGAGACGGCCGTCGATGGACTGGAATGGGTGAACTGATGCGCTGGTGGCGTCGTGAGCGTCGTGCACTTTTGCTCCTGCCGATTGCACTGATCGCGATCGCGGTTGGCGCCGGCTCAAGGGTCGAAGAGTACTGGTGGGCACGAGGCTTTCACGAGAAGGCAGCTGTCGAGGGCGGCTGGGCTCAGATCGTCGATGAGTACGACGACAGTCATCTCAAGTACCCGATCCGCGCCGAGTTCAAAGTCGATTCCATTCGACCCGTCGAGGTGGTTCCCGGCGCAATTGACAACCCGGTGGTCGCGACGGGTGGTCAACTTTGGGAGGCGACGCTGAAGTGGAAGGCAGACCCTGATGTGGCGTTGGTCGGCTGCAACATCGCGCTCTTCGATCGCGACGGCGTGCAGTACAACGCCGATGGTGATGGGTGGGATTCCGAGGACTACTCCTTCAGTGACAAGTGTCTTCCTGACGCGACCGTGGGTCCCAGACCCGAGCTCGGGAGTACGGCCAAGCCCAAGGTCGCGGAAGGCGACGACCCGCGCCCCAGGTCCTGGGAGAAGACAGTGCTAGTCGTGATGAAGGCCGGTGTCGTGCCGACTTCGGTTCGGGTCTGGTACTTCCTGCCGCGCTATGCCGAGCTGCCGGTCGATGCCGGCGAGTCGGCAGCTGGCTGAACGGGCTGATTGGCGAGCACCCGGTCGATTGCCGCCGCGAGCAAGCCGACAAGTGCCAGTGTGTAGGCGCCGTTGGACATCGCCGAGACGTAGGGCGCGAACGCGAGGGCCGTGTCGCGCTCGGCTGAGCCGGCGACGATTCTCCAAAGCTCCTCGGTGACCGTGCCGGCGCCGCGGGCGAGAAAGAACACCAGGCAGAACATCAGCATGGGAACCAGTCCGCCGACCGCCAGCAGGCGCAACCCGTTGCCTAGATCGGAAAACCGCGCCCTGAGATCAGCGGTCGCCTCGTGGCTGACACGGCGAACAACTCGGGGGACGCGTTGCGTGAGACGTTCAACGCGGGGACGCTGCTTTGTGCTCCGTGTCGTCTCGACGCGCTGGCCCAGGGCAACTGCGCCGACGGTGAGCCAGGCGATAGGCACGATCACAACGGCGTCAGCATCCGACAGCACATTGCCGATGCCGTGGGCCAGGGCGTCCAGTGGTGCCTTCAACGGTCCGACGACGGAGAGCAGGTTGGACCAGTGGTTCTCGACCCACGCGACGGCCTCGCGTTCCGCCACCCAGTCCCAGATGCGGTGCTGATAGCGGGAGAACTGGGCCGCGAGCAGGAACAACCACAGCACCTCGACATAGCCAGCCAGAATGCCGAACCCGACGTGCTTCTTCGGCAGGTCGAACCGATTGAGGAGGAAGCGCAGCAACAGCGCCACTGCGATCAGACCGATCAGGGCGACACCGGTGGCGATGAACACCCGATCGGTGTTCGCGGACTCGCCGTAGAACGAGCCAGCACTGCCGAAGATCTCGTCGTACGTTGCGGCGTTGATGAACTCGTGCAGGTCCTCCTTGAGGTATCCCTGCGCCGCGTAGACCGTGAGGAAGGGAATCAGAGCACTCGCGAGCAGGCCGAGGTATCGACCCCCGTGCTCAGACGTGGCGCTGCCGAACGACGCCCACTCGAGCTCCGACGAGACGACCCGGAGCATGAGGACGATCGCGGTCAACGTCGACATGGGAGCCAGCGGAAGGAGGAGGCCAGCGAGTGTAGAGTGAGACGCGCTGAGCTCGACTGACGCCCACAGGGCGCCGTAGCGAGCCGCGGCACCAAACAGGTAGATCACGAGCAGCGTAGGCAAATGACGAAGCGCAAGCTTGAGGCCCGTTGCGACAACCGACACTGCGTCGACTGCAGCCCCCCGAACTGAATCCACGGCTTGAGGTTAGTGGATCCCGACTTGTGCCCACCAGTCGACGATCTTGTCGACGACCGGACCGGGTGTCTTGCCCCACAGCACGTGGTGGGTATTGCCGCCTTCCGGCACGTCAGCCTTCGTGTAGAGCCACTTCGAGGTCTTCGAAGGCTCGAGGAACATCTTCATGAACAACTTGTTGGCAGCCTCGACAGAGTAGGTGTCGCCCTGGAGGTTGATCACGAACGTCGGCGTCGAGACGAGGTGCGGAACCTTGAACGGCGGCTTGCCAGTGCGTACGAAGCGCGCCCACTCGCGCATCAACGTACGAGCGCCCGGTCCGCCGAACATCGGCTTCGGTACGAATCCGCGGAAGCGTGCGACCACCGGGACCGTCACGCCCACGAGCAACACCGGCAGACCGCCGCGCCGATAGTTGCGGAAGTACGGAACGCTGGCGCCGATCGCGACGAAACCGTCGGCCGGTGGGTGATGCAGCTGGTGGCCCACACTGATCTGTGAACCCAGGCTGTGGCCCATCAGGATCACCGGACGATCAGGTGCCTCGGCACGCGCCTTGGCGACGGCATCCGCGATGCGCTGCATCTCGTCGCCGTAACTCCAGTCGTTGTCCCGTGAGGCTTCTGGCTCACCACGCTCGAATCCCGTGTGCGGGAGCGCGATCGCGTCCCAGCCATGCTCCTCAAACGCCGAGACCACCGGACGGTAGAACGCCGACGGCACGGCCATCGCCGATGAGATCAGGACGAGGGGAGCAGCCATGTGCCAATCATGGCAGCGCCTGCGTCAGCTCAGACGGCGAGAGCCGCTATGGGTTTCGTTGTCGGCAACTTGGATCCACCCTTGGGCTCGATCGTGATGGCGATGCGATCGGCTCCGTCGAGGTCTTCCATCACCATGGAGCCGGATTTGGCGAAGACACCCTGAGAGGTGGGAGAGTCGCCCTTGACCGTCCAGACCTGGTAGACCTTGCCGTCCTCGAGACCCGGCAGGTCGCTGGCCACGATGAACGCGGCATCGGCGTCGTCGGAGGAGACGAGGACGACATGGCCCCCTCCGTCGAACTTCCTGTCGATGGTCATGGCGTCTGAGGCAGACATGAGTGCCGTGATTGTGGCCTTGTCAGCGCGCAGATCGTTCGCCGCGTCGCGCTCGTTGACGTATCCACCGACGCCGACGGCGCCGACCAGGAAGGCTGCAGCCATCGCGAGACGGGGGAGCGTACGGCGCAGCGCGCTCTTCTTGTGCAGGGCAACGACTGCTGGGCGTTCCTGTCGGGTCGTCGCGACCTCGGCCATGAGGCGCCCACGCAACGCAGCTGGCGGAGCCTGCTCCTCAGCCTCACCAAGACGGGTTGCCGTGGCAACGAAGCCCGCCAGTTCGGCGCGGCAGTCGGCGCAGTCACTGAGGTGTGACTCGAACTGTACGCGCTCCTCGTCGTCCAACGCATCGAGCGCATATGGCGCGACGAGGGAGTGAAAGTCAGTAGTCATGATGCTTCAACTCCCAGGCAGTCGCGCAGACGGACGAGACCATCGCGCATACGGGTCTTGACGGTGGCGGGGTTCGCGCTGAGGCTCTCAGCAACCTCGGAGTACGTATAGCCCTTGTAGTACGCGAGGTTGACCGCTTCGCGTTGGAGGTCGGTCAGGCTGTCGAGACAGCGCCGAACTTGCTCGTGCTCGAGGCTGATCGTGACGGTCTCGGCGACTTCATCGAAGTCCGGTCCGCTTGACCAGTCGTACTTGTTCTCGCGCTTGGTCGCGGCCTGGTCGTGGCGTACGGCGTCGACCGCGCGACGGTGCGCCAGTGTGAGTACCCAGCTCTTGGCATTGCCGCGCGCGGCATCGAAGCGGGCAGCGGACTGCCAGACCTGGATGAAGACTTCCTGGGAGACCTCCTCGGCGCGCGCGGGATCGCGTATGACCCGCTTGGCCATCCCGTAGACCGAGGCTCCGAGCGCGTCGTAGACGGCTCCAAACGCCGTCTCGTCGCCTCGACTCACACGGGTGAGGAGCTCGTTGAGATCGGGGACAGGCTCAGGCTCGGCTGAACCAGCGATTCGCAGATGCGATGCACCCTGAGCCACGGCCTTGTCCTTCCTCGTACGAATGGTGTTCCTCACTGCAATTCGACGCTGTAGCCGATGTGGATTGGTGGAGAGCTGGGGAAGTTGAGGCGGCTCCTCGACGCCACTCTAGGTTGATAGCGTGGCGGTATGCCGAAAACCGTCTTCGACCCTGCCGATCCACTCTCACTCGACGCTCTGTTGTCGACAGAGGAGATCGCCGTACGCGAGACCGTGCGCACGATGCTCGACAAGCGCGTCCAGCCCCACATCGCGCAATGGTTCGAAGACGGCGGCGTCGAAGAGCCCCGCGAGCTGTTCAAGGAGTTCGGCAAGCTCGGACTCCTCGGTATGCATCTCGACGGCTACGGACTTCCGGGAATGTCGTCGGTCGAGTATGGGCTGGCCTGCGTCGAGCTGGAGGCATGTGACTCCGGCATCCGCTCGATGGTTTCGGTCCAGGGCTCGCTCGCGATGTACGCCATTTGGAAGTTCGGCAACGAGGAGACCAAGCGGCGCTGGCTACCCGGCATGGGCACAGGCGAGCTCGTCGGCTGTTTCGGTCTGACCGAACCGGATCACGGCTCCGACCCAGGCAGCATGCGTACCCGTGCCAAGCGCGACGGAGACGACTGGATCCTCGACGGCAGCAAGATGTGGATCAGCAACGGCACCTTCGCCGACGTCGCGGTCGTGTGGGCCCAGACCGATGACGGCATCCGTGGCTTTGCCGTCCCGACGGACACGCCCGGGTTCAGCGCCAAGCTGATCCACCACAAGCTCTCCCTGCGTGCCTCCGCGACCGCTGAGCTCGTGCTCGAGGGCGTACGGCTGCCGGCCGAGTCGATGTTCCCTGACGTCAAGGGCCTCCGCGGCCCGCTGTCGTGCCTCACGGAGGCTCGTTACGGCATCGTCTGGGGTTCGATGGGTGCTGCGCGCTCGTCATTTGAGTCTGCGTTGGAGTACTCCAAGACGCGCGAGCAGTTCGGTCGGCCGATCGGCGGGTTCCAGCTGACTCAGGAGAAGCTCGCCAACATGTGCCTTGAGCTCCACAAGGGACTGCTCCTGGCCCTGCACCTGGGCCGCCGCAAGGACGAGGTCGGGCTCACGCCCGAGCAGGTGAGCTTCGGCAAGCTCAACAACGTCCGTGAAGCGCTCGACATCTGCCGCAACGCTCGCACGATCCTCGGCGCCAACGGCATCTCCCTCGAATACCCGGTCATTCGACACATGAACAACTTGGAGTCGGTGCTGACGTACGAAGGTACGACCGAGATGCACACGTTGGTCATCGGCCAGGCGCTGACCGGCGAGAACGCCTTCGGCGGCCGCTGAGCTTCAACGTGCGCGGCTTGGCGTCGCGTGTCACGATCGATCCCGTGTCCAGACTCGATCACTACGCTGCACCCGCCGAGCCGCGGGCTGTCGTCCTGCTCCTGCACGGTGGCCAACAGCACAACATCGAGCCGGTCAAGGACCGTCACGCGAGCTGGTGGCGGATGGCTGCGCTCGCGCGTTCGCTGCGCAGGCACGCTGCTGAGAACGATCTCGCTCTGAGCCTCCTGCAGTACGCCCAGCGTGGATGGAACGACCCCATAGACCCGTCGCCGGTGAAGGACGCCCGCAAGGCGATCAGCGAGCTCTCTGACCGCTGGCCGGGCGTACCCGTCGTGCTTGTCGGCCACTCGATGGGAGGTCGGACGGCGTGCCGTGCCGCGGACGAACCCAGCGTCATCGGCGCAGTCGGACTCGCCCCATGGCTGCCCGAAGGTGAGCCGAATTCCGGCGTTGCCGGTCGTCATCTCCGGGTCATGCACGGAACCCAGGATTCCTGGACGTCACCTGCGCTCAGTCGCGCGTACGTCGAGCGCAGCCAGGGCACAGCTGCGAGTGCAACGTGGACGTCTTTGCCTGGCGGCGGACATTTCATGTTCCGCCGCTCTGCGGTGTGGAAACGCTTCGTGACAGACTCGGTCACTGACATTGTGGGTGTCACCAGCCCACATGCCTCGTACGAGGACCGCACCTAGCTCAAAGGACCAGCGTGACCGACACCGTCGCCTACGGCATCGCAATCCTGGCGACAGTCGTCGCCGCCTGGGCTGGATGGCACATGTATCGCCAGCAACCGGTAGGCAATCCGCTGTTCTACGCAGTCGCAGCGCTTGAGCTTGCGCTGATCGCGTTGTTGATCGGTGGAATCGTTGCACTGAACTCGACCAGTCGTGATGTCGACGGCACGTTGTTCGTCTCGTACCTCGTGACGGTTGCCATCATTCCGCCCGCGGCGGTGCTGTGGGGCATTGCCGAGAAGTCACGCTGGGGGACCGGCGTACTCGTGGTGGCGCTCCTGACTGTGGCCGTGCTGTGCATACGACTCCTCGGCATCTGGAAGGGCACGTATGCCTGAGACCCTGCCGTCCGACAAGGACACGTCCCACGGATTCGGGCGCACCCTGGTCGCCGTGTACGCGGTATTCGCCCTGGCTGCTTCGGCTCGATCGATCTTCCAGCTGGTCACGAAGGTCGACGATGCACCAGTCGCATATGCGCTATCTGCTTTCGCCGGCATCGTGTACGTCGTGGCGACTGTCGCCTTGGCACGCAATCTTCGGCAGCTCGCGTTGGTCGCGATCGCGATCGAGCTTGCTGGAGTGCTGACAGTGGGCCTGTTGTCGATCATCGATGACGATCTTTTCCCGGACCAGACGGTGTGGTCAGGATTTGGCGAGGGCTATGGCTTCATCCCGCTCGGGTTGCCGCTCCTCGGTCTGTGGTGGTTGAACCGGACTCGAGAGAAGGCCTGACCTACGAAGGGGCCCAGCGCGCTCATACCGCGCGGGGCCATCTCAATTACAACCCGAGCGAGCGTCCCAACCGGGTAGCGACACGGAGAAGCCTTGATGAATTCGAAC
>NZ_JAKFEL010000187.1:0-2042 GCF_036675695.1 Aeromicrobium sp. | reverse complement strand
GCACTTGACTGAACTTTCAATTGTCTCGTGACCAAGGGCCAATGAGGAAATTCTGGCACTGAGGCCTTCGTCACCTCAGCGGCCGGAATTTTTCCCACTGTTGCCCGGGTAGAACGTGTGGCTCGCTGTGACGCCTCCATCGACGGCAAACTCGCCGCCAGTGGTGTAACCGCTCTCGTCGCTGGCGAGGTACACGTACAACGGCGCGATGTCCTCGGGCGTTCCCACGCGCTCCAGTGGGATGCGGGTCGATCCCCACTGCATGGCGGCCTCGCCGCCCTGCGCCTGGGTCATGGGCGTGTCGATCATGCCCGGGTGCACCGAGTTGACGCGCACGTTGTGGGCACCGAGCTCGATCGCTGCAGACTTCGTCATGCCACGGATGGCGAACTTGGTGCCGGCGTAGCCCGTCAGAGACGACATTCCGGCGAGTCCTTCGACCGAGGAGCAGTTGATGATCGAGCCCTGGCGATTGGCCTTCATCGCCGGGGCGACGGCCGCCATGCCGAAGAACGTGCCCTTCATGTTGACGTTGATCAGCAGGTCGAGATCCGACTCGAGCATCGTGTCGATCTCGCCAAAGCGCAGGACGCCCGCATTGTTCACCAGCACGTTGACGGTTCCGCCCAGGCTCACCTCGGCGTCCTTGACGACCTCTGCCCACGACGCCGGGTCAGCCACGTCGAGGTGGCTGAAGAACGCAGCCTCGCCAAGCTCGTCGGCAAGCAGCTTGCCGGCGTCGTCGGCGACGTCGGCGATGATCACCTTGGCGCCCTCACGTATGAAGTGGCGCGCGATGGCCGCGCCCTGGCCCTGTGCGCCACCGGTGATGATCGCGCGCTTACCCGCGAGACGGGACATGTGTTCCTCCATGGAAGTAAGAGTGTGAACTAGAGCGAAAGAATGGCGTCGGCTGCGAACGAGATCTCGGGATCCCGGTCAGCGAAGAAGCCACCGAGTGACTTGTCGAGCTCCTCGGTGGACCAGATGTCAGCCGTGGTGTCGAAACGCTGCTCCACGACCGGTGCGGCGATCAGCGCCACCATCCCGCCGTAGACGACAAACACCTGGCCGCTGATACGCGAAGCCGCGGGCGAGGCGAGGTAGGCGACCAGCGGGGCGACGTGATCGGCGCTGTAGGGGTCGATCGTCTTGCCGGACTTGTCTTCTCCGAAGACCTCGGCCGTCATCGCCGTACGAGCGCGCGGGCAGATCGCGTTGGCGCGTACGCCGATGCGGGAAAGCCCTCGTGCGGTCGTCAACGTGAGAGCCGTGATGCCAGCCTTGGCCGCCGCGTAGTTGGCCTGGCCGGGCGATCCGGTGAGGAACGCCTCGGACGCCGTGTTGATGACGCTGGCGTCGACGGGTGCGCCGGACTCCTTGGCGAGCTGCTTCCAATGGGCCGCAGCATTGCGCGACAGCAGGAAGTGGCCCCGGAGGTGGATCTTGATGACGAGGTCGAACTCCTCGTCGGTCATGTTGAACAGCATCTTGTCGCGGGTGACGCCGGCGTTGTTGACCACGATGTCGAGGGAGCCGAAGCTGTCGAGCGCCGTCTTCACGATCAGGTCAGCGGTGGCCCGCTCGCCAATGTCGCCAGGTGCCAGTGCAACCTCGGCGCCCAGCGCCTTGATCTCGTCGGCAGCCTCGTCAGCAGCACCCGGCAGGTCGTTGAGCACGATGCGTGCGCCGGCCTTCGCCAGGGCAACGGCTTCAGCACGCCCCAGGCCCGCGCCAGCACCGGTGACGACCGCAGTACGGCCGTCCAGATCCGTGTTTGTCACTAAGCGTCCTCGTTGATTCGCAGGGCGGACTTGGGGCAGACGGCCACGGCGCGCTGAACGCGATCGCGGTTCTCGTCGGTCACCGTGGGGTCCTCCACCTGCAGGAAGTCATCGTCATCGACGAAGAACACATCGGGTGCCATTGCCTCGCACAAGGCGTTCGCCTCGCACACATCGAAGTCGACTTCGACCTTTGCCATCGTGAATCCGCTCCTCGCTTCAGGACGGTAGAACTAGAACGTGTTCTATTCTATCCCA
>NZ_JAKFEL010000041.1:0-2045 GCF_036675695.1 Aeromicrobium sp. | reverse complement strand
CAGCGCGACACGCCCGACCGCGGGGGTCGGAGGGTGGAGGAGAGACAGGCGGCGCCGCCCACCCGGGCAGGAAAGCCGAAAAGACCAGGCGTACGAGATCGAAGAGGACGAGAGAGACCTATGGCGGGACAGAAGATCCGCATCAGGCTCAAGGCCTATGACCACGAGGTGATCGACACCTCGGCGCGGAAGATCGTGGACACCGTCACCCGTACGGGTGCGAAGGTCGCCGGCCCTGTGCCGCTGCCGACCGAGAAGAACGTGTACTGCGTCATCCGATCGCCCCACAAGTACAAGGACTCCCGCGAGCACTTCGAGATGCGCACCCACAAGCGCCTGATCGACATCATCGACCCGACGCCGAAGACCGTCGACTCGCTGATGCGCCTCGATCTGCCTGCCGGTGTCGACATCGAGATCAAGCTCTGAGGCGCAGACATGGCTAAGACTTTCGAACGCAATGTGAAGGGCCTGCTGGGCACCAAGCTCGGCATGACCCAGTTCTGGGACGAGAACAACCGTGTCGTCCCCGTGACCGTCATCTCGGCGACCACCAACGTGGTGACCCAGATCCGCCAGCCCGAGACCGATGGCTACAACGCCATCCAGGTCGGGTTCGGCGAGATCGAGGCCCGCAAGGTGAACTCCCCCGAGGCCGGACACTTCGCCAAGGCCGGGGTCACCCCCCGCCGCCACGTGGCCGAGATCCGCACCGCTGACGCTGCCGCCTACACCGTGGGCCAGGAGCTCGGTGTCGACACCTTCGCCGCCGGCGAGGAGATCGACGTCACCGGCACCAGCAAGGGCAAGGGTTTCGCCGGTGTCATGAAGCGTCACGGCTTCCACGGTGTCGGCGCCTCCCACGGTGCCCACCGCAACCACCGCAAGCCGGGTTCCATCGGTGCCTGCGCCACGCCGGGTCGTGTCTTCAAGGGCACGCGCATGGCCGGCCGTATGGGTAGCGACACGGTCACCACGCAGAACGTCACGGTTCACGCCGTCGACGCCGAGAAGGGCCTGATCCTGATCAAGGGTGCCGTTCCCGGTCCCCGTGGCGGTCTCGTCGTCCTGCGCACGGCCGCTAAGAAGACGGAGGTCTGAGCATGGCTACCAAGACTGTCAAGGTTGATCTCCCCCAGGCGATCTTCGACGTCGAGGTCAACATCCCGTTGATCCACCAGGTCGTCGTCGCGCAGCAGGCTGCTGCTCGTCAGGGCACGCACTCCACCAAGCGTCGCGGCGAGGTCCGCGGTGGTGGACGCAAGCCCTACAAGCAGAAGGGCACCGGCCGCGCCCGTCAGGGCTCGACCCGCGCTCCGCAGTTCGCCGGCGGTGGCATCGTCCACGGCCCCAAGCCGCGTGACTACGACCAGCGGACCCCCAAGAAGATGAAGGCTGCCGCCCTGCGCGGTGCCCTCTCCGACCGGGCCCGCAACGACCGCATCCACGTCGTCGACGGTCTCGTGAGCGGCGACAAGCCGTCCACCAAGGCCGCCCTGGCCTCGCTGCTGACCCTGAGCGACCGCGTGCGGTTCCTCGTCGTGCTCGAGCGCTCCGACGCCGTCACCTGGCTCTCGCTGCGCAACGCGCCGCAGGTCCACATCGTCGCCGTTGACCAGCTCAACACCTACGACGTGCTGGCCTCCGACGACGTGGTCTTCACCCAGGGTGCCTACGACGTCTTCGTCGGTGGCGCCTCGGCTGCCAAGGCCGAGACCAAGGTTGAGGCCAAGGCCGAGACCAAGGCCGAGACCAAGGTTGCGAAGAAGGCCGCTCCGAAGGCCGAGAAGGCTGCTGAGCCCGAGGTTGCCGCGTTCGCCGCGGTCGCCGACGACGCTGCTGCCGACGAGGCCCCGGCGCTGCCCAAGGGCGCCAAGGCCCCCCTCAAGAGCGGCAACGCTCCCAAGGGCTACGACATCAAGGGCAACGCCGACTCGGGTCTCTACCACGAGCCCGACGGCCAGTGGTACGACGCCACGGTGGCCGAGTTCTGGTTCAAGAGTGCCGAGGACGCCGAGGCCGCTGGCTTCAAGCGCGCCGGCGGC
>NZ_JAKFEL010000093.1:0-2046 GCF_036675695.1 Aeromicrobium sp. | reverse complement strand
GAACCAGTGACGCGGGCCGATAGGCTTGCTCCTCGTGAACGACGCCACCCCGACACCTCCGGCTGAGGACGACCTCCCCGAGCAGATGCTCGTGCGCCGCAACAAGCGCCAGCAGCTGCTCGACGCCGGCGAGGACCCCTATCCCGTTGTCGTCGATCGCACCCACACGCTCAAGCAGATCGTCACCGCGTACGACGCCGAGGCGCTTGGTGCCGACGTCCAGACGGGCGACATCGCGTCGGTCACCGGCCGCGTCATCTTCCTGCGCAACACCGGCAAGCTCTGCTTCGTACGTCTCCGCGAGGGTGACGGCACTGAGCTTCAGGCCATGCTCTCTCTCGACCTGGTCGGCGAGGAGCGCCTCGCTGCCTTCAAGTCGCTGGTCGACATCGGCGACCACCTTGCGGTGACGGGCGAGATCATCACCAGCCGTCGCGGTGAGCTCTCCGTGCAGGCCACGACCTGGCAGATTGCCGCCAAGACTGTTCGCCCGCTGCCCAACGAGCACAACCCTTTGTCGGACGAGGCGCGCAGCCGGATGCGCTACGTCGACCTGATCGTCCGTCCCGAGGCTCGCGAGAACGTACGCGTGAAGGCCAAGGTCCTTCAGTCGCTGCGGGCGACGCTCGACGAGCGTGAGTATGTCGAGGTCGACACCCCTACGCTCCAGCACACCAACGGTGGTGCTGCCGCGCGGCCGTTCGCCACGCACACCAATGCGTTCGACGAGGACATGCTGCTGCGCATCGCGATCGAGCTGCACCTCAAGCGTGCGCTGGTCGGTGGCGTCGATCGGGTCTACGAGATCGGCAAGACGTTCCGCAACGAGGGCGTCGACAACAGCCACAACCCCGAGTTCATGATGCTGGAGGCCTACCAGGCATACGGCTCCTACGACACGATGGCCGAGCTGACCCGCGATCTCGTGGTCAACGCGGCACGCGCAGTTGGCCGCACGGTCGTCCCCGGTCGCGACGGAACCGAGATCGACCTCGAGGCACCCTGGCGTCGCGCGTCGATCCACGAGCTCGTCTCCGAGGCCACAGATTCGTCGGTCGACAACGACACCTCCGAAGCCGACCTCAAGGCACTAGCCGCCAAGCACGAGGTCGCGCTCCAGGACCACTGGGGCGCTGGCGAGATGGTGCTCGAGCTGTTCGAGAAGCTCGTCGAGCACACGCTGATCCAGCCGACGTTCGTCTGTGACTACCCCGAGGCCGTACGTCCGTTGGCCAAGAAGCACCGCACCAAGCCGGGGCTCGTCGAGGCCTGGGATCTGATCATCAACGGGGTCGAGCTGGCTCCCGCCTACTCCGAGCTCAACGATCCGGTCATCCAGCGCGAACGGCTTGAGGAGCAGTCACGGCTGGCAGCTGCTGGTGATCCCGAGGCGATGGACATCGACGAGGACTTCCTCCGGGCTCTCGAGTTCGGCATGCCTCCCGCCGGCGGGATGGGTCTCGGCGTCGACCGGCTCGTCATGTTGCTGCTCGGAATCGGCATCCGCGAAGCCATCCTGTTCCCGCTCAGTCGCGCCGAATAGCTCCAAGTCGCGTCTCGACGCCCGTCATCCTCATCTGACGGGCAGCCTGCGCCGGTATGAGGTCGTCGAGCTCAGACAGCGCAGCAGGGTCGGCCCCGCTGTCGAGAAGGATGTGGGCGACGTCTTCGTGGCCAGCGAGTATCGCGGCTACGAGCACCGTGCCCTGGTACTCCGGGTGGACGTGGTTGACGTCGACTCCCTGGTCGACGTGGAACCGCACGAGCTCGAGATCGCCGGCTCGTGCTGCGGCGTACAAGTCCTTCCAATCGCCAGCAGACATGCGCATCAGCCTAGTTCTGCCCACAGCGAACGTCGGAACACCGGCCTCGTGGTGAAGGTTGAGTGACGTATATGGACATTCGGCTCGCCGTTTCCGATAGCCGACTAAACTGAACTGATAGTCCAGCAGAGGGGGACGCCCAATGTTCGAAAGATTTACTGACCGTGCTCGTCGCGTGGTCGTGCTTGCCCAAGAAGAGGCACGCATGCTCAGCCACAACTAC
>NZ_JAKFEL010000065.1:0-14352 GCF_036675695.1 Aeromicrobium sp. | reverse complement strand
TGGCTGCGGCTTGCGTGCTGCCGGCTTCTTTCGAGCCTGGCTACCGGACGGCCGCTTGCGCGGCGGGGAAGACGTTCGGGTCGCCATGGCGAAAGCCTAAAGCAGAACATGAGTGTTTCAGCGCACCCCCCGCCGCGTGGGAGCGCCGAAATCGCTAGCTCCAGGTGGCTTTCGTGAGGTCACTCGTGTTCGCTCCTTCGCCGCGAGCACGTGCCATCACGAGGCTGACGAGTCGCGGATCAGGCGGGTTGTTGTCCAGCAACGGGTCAGTGACGACATCTGCGCCGCACTCGCGCATGGCGTCGTGGGCCGTCCCCGCCGTGAGGAGATAGCTCGACACCACGACGCGATGCCCGTACGCACGCGCAACATCGACCGCCTCGACGAGCGCGGTGTCGGGACCCCCGAGTGCTCCGACATGAACGCGTCCGCCCCATACGGCGCTGAGCAGTCGTGCTGCCTTGGAAACGTCAGCCAACGCGCGCTCGTCCGTCGTGGTGTCCGCCGCCAGCACGATCGTGTCGTTCGATCGCGCACCTGCCTCGAACAGTCGTCGTACGCCGACTTCCGCGAGCACCCAGTCAGGGCCGAGCGGCGGTGTGACGGTCACGGCTGGATCAAGATGTGATGCCCGGACGATGTCGACGCTGACGGAGCGGTCGTACGCGAGCATCAGCGGCACCAGCGCCCGCGGACCCGACGTCGTCTCGACGGTGCTGACGATCGAGGGCTCCTGCAGGTCGACGTACGCGTCCATCACGTCGAGGTCGTGCGCCTCTCGCCTGACTGCATTGACCAGTCCGGCGAGGGCGGCACGACCGCGTGTGCTCTGCGGGCCATGCGCGCACAGAAGGAGGCTGCGCGTCATTTCCTGCACCCCCGAGGACCGCGATTGCGTAAACCACGACCGGATGCAGGCACACGTCCAGAGTCGCGGCGCGTTGTTACCCGGGCGTTAACAGCACACCGAGGTTTGGTTACATCCATCGTTCACGGGCGGCATGCGTCTGATCCAGCAGATCTGCCGCCTCGGCATACCGGTCAATCACCAACGACACCAGGTCCGGATCCGCCTCAGGTCCATCGAGCAAAGGCCGCGTCACGACATCGGCGCCGCACTTCGTCAGCCTGTCGAAGAAGAATCCGGGTGCCATCAGATAGCTCGCCACGACGACCCGGCGGCCGGAGCGGGCAACATCGCGTACGACGTCCTCGATCGGGTTGGCCTTGCCGCCAACGTGTCCCACCGGGATCGGCGAGCCCCATGCGGTGCCCAGCAACCGCGCAGCGGCGTCGACGCTTCGAAGCGCGACGTCATTGGTCGAGCCGGCGCCAGCCAGGACGATGACGTCGTCGCGGGTCGCACCGACCTCGGCGAGACGCTTGAGGAGTACGCGGGTCAGCCGCGGATCGGGCCCGAGAGTTCGAGCGGCAGCAGCCTTGGGCCGAGTGGTGGCGTTCACGATGTCGACGTCGACGTGGAATCCGGGCGCCAGCAGCAGCGGTACGACAACGGCAGCGCCATCGATCTGCTCGACGACATCGCCGACATACGGATCCTGGACGTCGACGAACGCCTCGTACACGTCGAGGTGGGGCGCGGATGCCCGTACGCCATCGATCAGCGACGTGATCGCCTCGCGGGCTTCAGGTACGCGGGTTCCGTGGCTGGTCGCCACGAGCGAGATAGTCATGAGTCCTCCGCAACGGCGAGGCGATAGCCGCGCTTGACCACGGTCTGGATGATCGGCTGGCCCATGGCTTCGCGAAGTCGAGCCACGGCGACCTCGGCCGAGTGCGGATCGTCTGACTCCCCCGGCAGGACGGCGAGCAGTTCCCCGCGAGAGCGCACAGAGCCCGGCTCACTCGCGAGCGCCCGCAGAATAGCGAGGCCGCTCGGCGACACCGGCAAGATTTCGTGATTGAGGGTGGCAGCCGTTGCGCGGACCCTGAGCTGACCAGCGGTGGTCCGTACGTTCTCGGACGCGTCGCCAAGGAACATGACAAGCGAACGTACGAGTGCTCCGAGCCGCGCTCGCTCCGGCATCATCGGATCAAAACCCGCGGCGCGCAGCGGATCAGCAGTCACGGGGCCGACGGCCGCGAGCACGAGGCGGCGGTCCTTCTCGAGGCGGCGAATCTCGTCGTCGGCGCCGTGTTCTATGACGGATGACAGCCATGCTGCGGCGCCAGGTGCGGAGGTGAACACGACGGCGTCATACAAGCCGGCGGCGGTGTCGTGGACCGAACGCTCAACCGCGGCGGGATCCGGCGGAGGACCCCAGCGATAGACGACGAGACCGAACGGCCGTCCACCCGCGGCGGTGAGTCGCTTCTCGAGCCCGTCGTCACCTGCACCGTGGTGCTGCACGGCGATCGACATACCCCGGACGCCCTCGGCCGACAGGAAGTCGGCGATCTCAGCCGAGGTCTCCGACTCGGCAACCCAGTCGGGCATCAGACCCGCAGCCTGGAGCGCTCCTCGAGCCTTGGGACCTCGCGCGATGAGTCGTACGGAGCGCAGTGCCTCGATGAGCTCGTGGCCGATGCCGGCCGCCTCGGCGGTGTCGAGCCAGCCACGGAAACCGATGCCGGTGGTGACAACGACGATGTCGGTGCCCGCTGCAATCATCTGCCGGGTCTGGGCGATCAGGGTGCTCTCGTCAATGTGCGACTCGACGCCAAGTGACGCAGCCGTCGTCACGACCGCGCCTCGTCTGCCGAGTGCCAGCGATAGATCCTCGGCCCGACGTTGTGCCGTGACGAGGATCTGGGTTCCAGCAAGAACTGGTCCGAGTGGCGTCACGGTGACCCACCGTGCTCGGAAAGCTCGACCTCGACCCATCCGTCGGACACACGCGTCGACCACACCTGGAGGGACACCTCGGGGTCGTCGAGGCACTGACCGGTCTGCAGGTCGAAGGACTGCTTGTGCATTGGGGAGGCAACCGTGGCGACGCCGCCGCGACTGCCGACCAGGCCACGAGCCATCACATTGGCCTGGCTGAATGGGTCAAGGTGGTCCACCGCGTACACAGCTCCGGTGTCGCTGAGCCGGAACAGGGCAACCTGACGATCGCCGACGAGCGCCGCGGCGCCGCGATCGGGCACCAAGGCGTCGAGCGTGCATACACGCTGCCAACTCGTCATGCCGTCGCCTCCGTTGAAAAGGCAGGGTACGAAGACAACGGCATGACAGCCTCATTGATCGCTCGCTGACGCTCGCTCATACGACTGCCTCCGCCTCACGCATTGGAATGCTGGTACCGGCGATCAGTACAGCCCGCTCATCGCCGTTTGCAGGTCGTCGTTGACCGCGTTCCTCGACATATACAAGATCCGGGTCTGGTGTTTCGGGCGCGTTAACGAATGATGCGAACCGCGCTAACTTCTCGTCGTCAGCGAGAGTTGCGGCCCATTCGTCCTCGTAGGCGCCGACGTGCGCCTCCATTGCGGCGTCGAGATCAGCAGCGATTCCGAGGCTGTCGTCGAACACCACAGCACGTACGGCCTCGATGCCACCCTCGACCGATTCGAGCCAGGGAGCCGTGCGCTGCAGGCGGTCAGCCGTGCGTACGTAGTACATGAGGAAGCGATCGATCGCGCGTACGAGGTCCTCGGTGCTGAGGTCTTCGGCGAACAGCTGTGCGTGGCGTGGTGTGAAACCACCGTTGCCGCCGACGTACATGTTCCAACCCTTGTCGGTCGCGATGATGCCGACGTCCTTGCCGCGGGCCTCGGCGCACTCGCGGGCGCATCCCGAGACGGCGAGCTTGAGCTTGTGGGGTGATCGCAGGCCGCGATAGCGGAGCTCCAGGTCGACGGCGAGCGTCGTCGAGTCCTGCACTCCGTAGCGGCACCACGACTGTCCTACGCACGACTTCACGGTGCGCAGCGACTTGCCGTAGGCGTGACCCGACTCGAATCCCGCGTCGACGAGGCGCTTCCAGATTGCCGGCAGTTGCTCGATGCGAGCGCCGAACAAGTCGATGCGCTGACCGCCGGTGATCTTGGTGTAGAGCCCGAAGTCGGCGGCGACCTGGCCGATCACGATCAGTCCGGCCGGGGTGACTTCGCCGCCGGGGATGCGCGGTACGACCGAGTAGGTGCCGTCCTTCTGCATATTGGCCATGACGTGATCGTTGGTGTCCTGGATCGCCGCGTTCTCACCCTCGAGTACGTGACCGTTGCCGAGCGAGGCGAGGATTGACGCGGCGACCGGGCGGCAGATATCGCAACCACGGCCGGTGCCGTGCTTCTCGACGAGCTCACTGAACGTGGTGATCTCGCTGACCCGGACGATGTCGAACAGCTGGGCTCGGGTGTAGGCGAAGTGCTCGCACAGCGCGGTGTTGACCTCGAGGCCTTCTTCGGCCATCTGGGTCTCCATGAGCTTCTTGACCAAGGAGACGCACGAGCCGCAGCTCGTGCCGGCCTTCGTGCACGCCTTGACGGCGGCGATGTCGGTGCATTGGTGGTCGGTCACGGCGCCGCGTACGGTCCCGGCCGACACGTTGTTGCACGAGCAGACGTTTGCGTCGTCCGGCAGTGTGCCACCGCTCGGCGGCTCCATGCCCTCGGGCAGCAGCCACGCGGTCGGATCGCTGCCGAGCGCACGGCCCACCATCGGCCGGAGGTTCGTGTAGGCGCTGGCGTCTCCGACGAGCATGCCGCCAAGCAGCGTCTGGGCGTCGTCGCTCATGACGAGCTTCTTGTAGATGCCAGCCAGCGGATCGGCGTAGACGACCTCGAGGCTGCCGTTGGTGGCGGCGAAGGCATCGCCGAAGCTGGCGACGTCAACGCCGAGCAGCTTGAGCTTGGTGGACAGGTCGGCACCCTCGAAGGTTGCGTCGCCACCAAGGAGTCGATCAGCGACCACCTCGGCCATCGAGTAGCCCGGACCCACAAGACCCCACAGGCGGCCGGCGATGTGCGCAACTTCGCCGATCGCGAAGATCGATTCGTCGCTGGTGGCGCAGTACTTGTCGGCAATCACTCCGCCGCGCTCACCCAGCTCGAGCCCTGCCTCGCGGGCGAGCTCGTCGCGCGGCCGGACGCCGGTGGCGAAGACCACGACATCGGCCTGGATCTTCTCGCCATCGGCGAACTGCATGCGGGCGACCTTGCCGTCGCGGTCGGCGCGCAGCTTGGAGGTCGCGGTGGACGTGCGTACGGTGACGCCCATCTGCTCGATGATCCGCTGGAGAGCACCACCACCGGCTTGATCGACCTGAAGGGGCATGAGCCAATCGGCGAACTCAACCACCGTGGTCTCGGCGCCGAGTGCCGTCAGTGCGCCGGCGGCCTCGAGGCCGAGGAGACCGCCACCCACGACAGCGCCCTTGACCTTGCGGCCCAATGCAGCCTCTCGGTCAGTCACCCAGGCACGAAGCTCGGCGACATCGTCGACCGTGCGATAGACGAAGCAGCCCGGCAGATCGGAGCCCTCGACGGGAGGCACCGTGGCGTACGAGCCGGTGGCCAGGACGAGGCGGTCGTACTCAAAAGTCGTGTTGCGAGCGTGGATCTGCTTCGCCTCGCGGTCGATGTGACTGACGATCGATCCGCGGTAGAGGCGTACGCCGGGGCGCTTCCACAGCTCACCGTCGCCGAGGAGGAGGTCGTCGGGATCGCTGTTGGAGAAGAACGACGTCAGCGCCACGCGGTCATATGGTGGCCGAGTCTCGTCGCCGAAGACCTCGATGTCCCACTCCTGGTCGGCTCCACGCTCGACCATCGCCTCGACGAGACGATGAGCAACCATACCGGCGCCAACAACAGCGAGCTTCTTCTTCTCAGTCATGCTTCGACCGTAGGAAAAGCAGATTTCAGGGCGTGCGTATCCGTGTTACCTCGACGGAACGGTTGCCTCACGTGCCACATCCGACGCTTGTGAGATGTCGGGCGGATCGGTCTCCTGCAGCCAGTCGACGATGCCGCAGACGAGCTTCTTGCAGCCTCCACAGCCGGTCGTCGCGAGCGTCGCGCTGGCAAGCGCCTCCACGGTGGTGGAGCCGCAGTCCCATGCGTGCACGAGGTCGCCCTTGGTCACCCCGTTGCACCGGCACACCGTGGTGGCGGCCGGCATCGTCGTCGGCGATGCGCTCTCGACAACGCCCATGGAGCCACTGCCCATCAGCAGATGCATGGGGTCGGCGGGAAGCATGCCGGGGCGATCGAACTGGGTCGAGAGATGAGCGGCGAGGTCGGGCGCACCCACGCAGGTGACTCCGACGAGGGTGTCGCCGCGGGCGACAAGCTCGACATGACGACGTTCGCGAGGATCGGACAGCGTGACGACGCGGTCGCGTTCGCCAGCGGTCGAGGCACGAATCCCCATGGTCACGACGCTCATGCCGACTGCCTTGAGTCGCATCGCCGATCCGTAGATGGGCGGGAGCTCAAGCTCCGAGTCGTGCGCGATGCTGCGTGCCAGGGCGCGTGCCTGAGCCCAGCCGGGAGCGACCAGTCCGCTGACTCCACTGGGGGTCTCGGCGCAGTCGCCGATCGCGGAGATGCGCGGGTCCAGGGTCGTACGCAGGTCTTCGCCCACGACGATTCCGATGTTGGTCTCGAGTCCTGCCGCACCGGCAAGTCCCGTCTCGGGGGCGGTACCGGCGGCCAGTACGACGAGCCCGGCGGGATAGGTCGTGCCGTCTTCGAGCCGCACCGCCGTCACACGCCCATCGGACACAGCGATCGATGCGATCTGGGCGTTACCGACGAACTCGATGCCCAGGTCCTTGGCGGTGTCCTCGGCGATCTGCGCGACCGCGGGGTCGAGGTCGCGATCGAGCATGGTCGGCATGATCGACATGACGGTGACGCTGACGCCGCGGTGCTGCAATCCGCAGGCAAGCTCGATGCCCAACGGGCCGCCGCCGATCACGACGGCACGGTCGACATTGAGCGCGGCCGCCGAGATGTCGCGTGCATCATCGAGGCTGCGCAGCACGTGCGCGCCACGAGGCAGACCATCGCGGAGACCCGGGATCGGGATGACTCGTCCGCGAGCGCCTGTCGCCAACACGAGGTGGTCGTACTCGAACTCACCTTGCGCCGTCACGACGCAGCGCCGCTCACGGTCGATCTCAAGTGCCGCGGCCCCGGGGCGTACGCGGACGCGGCCTTCATCGGGCGTCGGCAACGACAGGCCGGCCAGGTCTACGCGACCCGCCACCAGCTCGGTCAGCAACACACGGTTGTAGGGCTCGTAGGACTCCTCGCCGAGCAGGTCGACATCGACATCGGGCGCAATGCGTCCCAGCTCATCGACGAAGCGGTTGCCCACCATGCCGGCACCGATCACCACAACCTTCATTCCACAACCTCCGTAGGAAAAGCACGGTACGGACGCCGTGGAATGAAACGCCCGTTGTTCACTCGCTGGCGCTCGCTCATGACGCCTCCCTGCTGATCTGTACGGCGCACACCTTGAACTCCGGCATGCCGGACACCGGATCGGTCGCTGAGCTCGTCACGGCGTTGACCATGCCTTCGTCGGCGAAGTGGAACGGGACGAACACCGTGTCTGGGCGAATATCGGGACTGATGCGAGCCTGAGCAACCATCGAGCCACGCCTGGACTTGATGCTGATGTTGTCGATGCCTTCGACGCCGATCCGCTGCGCCAGAATCGGGTGGATCTCGACATATGCGCGTGGCATGGAGTCGTTGAGCTTCGCGACGCGTCGGGTCTGGGCACCGGACTGGTAGTGCTGAAGCACTCGCCCGGTCACGAGCCACACGGGTGCATCAGCGCGCAGTACGTCGTCGGGGCCGACCGCGCGTACGGCGATCATCTTTGCCTTGCCGGTCGGAGTGGGGAACGACTCGGCGAACAGCCGCGGCGTACCAGGGTGATCCTCCGACGGGCACGGCCAATAGAGCGCTTCACCTGCGTCGAGTCGGTCGTACGAGATGCCGGCATAGTCGGCGCGGCCACCCGCGCTGGCGAGACGGAGCTCGTCGTAGACCTCGCGCGGCTCGGTCGCCCACGTGCTGGGTGCGTCCAGTCGTGCTGCGAGTGCCGAGAAGATCTCGAGCTCCGAGCGAACACCCTCAGGAGCCTCGACGGCCTTGCGTCGCCGCAGCACCCGGCCTTCGAGACCGGTCATGGTGCCCTCCTCCTCTGCCCACTGGGTAACCGGGAGGATGTAGTCGGCGAGCATCGCCGTCTCGGACGGGATGAAGTCGCAGACGACGACCAAGTCGAGCGACTCGATGCGGCGTCGCACAGCATCTGCATTGGGTGCGCTGACGAGCACGTTGCTGCCGTGCACGAAGAGAGCGCGTGGCCCTTCGGGCGTACCCAGACTCATCAGCAACTGAACCGCCGGCACACCGGCGCCGGGGAGCACGTCGGGGTCGATGCCCCACACGGCTGCGACGTGTGCGCGGGCCGCGGGATCGACGATCATGCGATAGCCGGGCAGCTGGTCTGACTTCTGGCCGTGCTCGCGGCCGCCCTGGCCATTGCCCTGTCCGGTGATCGCGCCGTAGCCACCGCGCTCTGCGCCCACGAGACCGAGCGTCAGGGCGAGGTTGATGACAGCGGTGACCGTGTCAGTGCCGTCGACGTGCTGCTCGGAGCCACGGCCGGTCAGCAGGAAGGCGCCCTTGCCACCGCGATGCGGACTGGCATCCGCCAAGATGCGAGCGATCCGACGCAGCTGTGTCTCGGAGACGCCTGTGGTCGCCGCGACCCGCTCGGGCCACCACTCCGCAACGCTGCGCCGTACTGCCTCGACGCCGTCGACGCGAGCCGCCAGGTAGTCGTCGTCGGCCAGCGACTCGGCGAACACAATGTGCAGCAGACCCATGATCAAGACGAGATCGGTGCCGGGTACGAGTTGCACGTGCTCACCGCCGCCTTCCTCGGTGAGCTTGGCGGTGGCGCTGACGCGCGGATCGACGACGATCAGCCCACCGCGCTCGCGTACGCCGCCGAGGTGCTGGACCGCCGGCGGCATCGTGTCTGCCAGGTTGCTGCCGAACAACACGACCACGTCCGCGTCGTTGAGGTCTGTCAACGGGAACGGCAAGCCGCGGTCAATGCCGAGCGTGCGATTCGCTGCGGCCGCTGCCGAGGACATGCAGAAGCGACCGTTGTAGTCGATGAGTCGCGTACGAAGTGCGAGCCGGGCGAACTTGCCGAGCTGGTAGGCCTTCTCGTTCGTCAGGCCTCCCCCGCCAAATACGGCGATGCCGTCCGGGCCATGCTCTGCCTGAATCGCCTGCACCCGAGCGGCGATGTCATCGAGTGCCTCGTCCCATCCGACTGGCTCAAACCCAGTCGGCGTACGACGAAGCGGCGTGGTGATGCGATCCTGCGCGCGAAGCAGTTCTGCACTGGTCCAACCTTTTTGGCACATTCCGCCGACATTGGTCGGGAACGCCCGCGGCTCGGCGGCGATGGGATCGCCGCCGAGCGTCTGGGCGCATTGGAGTGCGCAGTAGGGACAGTGCGTGTCGGTCATGTGCTTGTCAGACACCCGCCTTCGCCATCGTGGCTCCGGGACGGCGGTAGACGAACCACGTGATGGCTGAACAGATCACGTAGTAGGCCGCAAACACGATGAAGGCGACCTTGCACGCCTCCACGGGATCCCCGACCCAAGGTGAACCGAAGGTGATGGGGATCAGGAATCCGCCCATCGCTCCGGCGGCGCCGATGATGCCCAGCGCAGCCGAACCCTCCTTCACGGCCTTGGCCTCAGCCGCGTACCGATCGGGCGTGCCCTCGGATGTGCCGTTCTGAGCCTGCGTCTTGAAGATGTGCGGGATCATCTTGTACGTCGAGCCGTTCGCCACACCGGTCGCGGCGAAGACGAACAGGAACAGCGCCAGGAACCACGGGAAGATGTCGGAGTTGTGGTTGACGGCGGCCGTGATCTCCGGCGAGAACCCTGGGAACGACGAGGGGTCGGCGGTCCACGCGGCGATCTTGTCTGGCGAGGCAACCGGAACCGTATGGAGCAGTGTCAGGGTGTAGAAGACACCAAGCGTGCCGACAATCATTGCCACGAAGCATCCGAGGGTGACCTTCGCGCCGCCGATCTTGTCGGCCAGCCAGCCACCGAACGGGCGGGTGATCGACCCCACCAGGGCGCCCAGGAAGGCGTAGTAGACGAAGTTGATGCCGATCGACTCGGTCGGGATGGGCGAGCGGAAGAAGTTGATCTTGATCAACAGCGGCATCGCGGCGGAGTAGCCGATGAACGAGCCGAACGTGCCGATGTAGAGCACCGACATGATCCAGGTGTGCTTGTACTTCGCTACTGCCAGGGTCTCGCGCGGCGTGCCCTTTGCCGACGACAGATTGTCCATGAAGAAGTACGCGGCGACAGCTGCGATCACGGCCAACGTGGCGTAGAGGTACCCAACACGCTGGAGGTTGATGGCCTCGGCCGCCTTGATCGCACCGAACGCTCCGCCCGCACCGACGATGATCGGCAGGAAGAACTGGATCAGCGAGACACCGATGTTGCCACCTGCTGCATTCAGTCCAAGCGCCGAGCCCTTGAGCCGAGTGGGGTAGAAGTAGTTGATGTTCGTCATGGATGACGAGAAGTTGCCGCCGCCGAAGCCGGCTGTCGCAGCGATCAGCACGAACGCCCAGTACGGCGTGTCAGGCCGCTGAACGAACACGATGAACAACACCGTCGGGATGACCAACAGGGCTGCGCTGATGATCGTCCAGTTGCGGCCACCGAACTTCGGTACGGCAAAGGTGTAGGGCAGGCGGAGCAGCGATCCGACCAGGTTCGGCACGGCGACGAGGAAGAACAGCTGCTGGGCACTGAAGTCGAAGCCGACCTTAGCCAGCATCGCCGCGCTCACGCTCCACAGCAGCCAGACGGAGAAACCGAGGTGCTCCGCGAAGATCGACCAGATCAGGTTCCGCTTGGCCACGGCCTTGCCTGTGGCCTCCCAGAACGCGGGATCCTCGGGCTCCCAATCATCGATCCAACGACCGGTGCGATGACTGCCAGAGGATTCAGGGGCCGACGAGTTGTCGGGAGAGGTGATGACGCTTGTCATAGGACGCTCCGAGGTCGGCGATTCCGCACTGTGCGGTATCTCGTGCCCCTGAACGTATGGACCTCGTGTTTCGGCCTTTGGTGAACTCCGATCAGGAGTGGGTAACACTCTTTGCACGGTCGCGTCGAGCTCGTTGTGAGATCGGTGCTCATACGAGTCTCCACACCGCTGGGAACGTTTCGATCGACGTACCGGCGGTCGCTTCGCCTGGTCGAACAACAAAAAGGCCGTCGGACGACGCGAGTCCACGGAGCATCGACGAGCCCGTCCACGATGTCGGCACGACGCCCGCATCAGACCTGATGAACGGCACAATTCGCGTGCCGCCGTCGAACCGATCCAAGTCCGTACCGAGCCGTTCGTACGTGCACGGTCGCTCTGTTTCGAGGGTCATCGCGCGAAGGGCTGGCTCGACCACGGCCAGGAATCCGACGACCGCCGCGAGCGGGTTGCCGGGCAGTCCGGCAACGAGTCTGCCGTCGGGAAGTATCGCGAGGACGGTTGGCCCCCCAGGGCGTACGGCGACGCGGTCGACCACGATCTCGGCCCGCACCAAACGCAGCGCGTCATGCAAGTGGTCTGCCTCGCCGACTGCGGTCCCGCCGCTCGTGATGACGATGTCTGCGGTCGAGGCAAGCAGTTGCGCAGCGAGCGCCGCTACGTCGTCCGGTACGGGGAGGACGTTCTGGACCGACCCACCTGCACCACGCACCATCCCGTTGAGCGCCGGGCTGACTGAGTCGCGTACTCGCCCAGGCACCGGGAGACCGCTCAGGTCAACCTCGTCCCCGGTGACCAGCAGGTCGACCGTCGGGATGATCGCGACTTCGAGCTCGTCGTGCCCGGTACTCGCGGCCAGGGCGATCGACATCGAGTCGAGCCGGGTGCCGGCGAACACCATCACGTCGCCGCGATGTGCCTCATCGCCGCGCGGACGAACATCTTTGAGGCTGAGAGCAGCTCCAGCCGGTGGGGCCCAACGCAGCTGTCCTTCGATGACGTCGCCGTGCTCGCGCCGTACGATCGCGGTCGCGCCAACCGGGACGACTCCCCCGGTGCCGATACCGACGGCTTCCTGCGCTCCGAGTGGCCTATCCGGCGTCGTGCCGTTGACCAGCCGACCACGAACCTGCCACGGGCCCTCCCCGGACACTGCCCACCCGTCCATTGCCGAGACATCGGCGGCCGGCAAGTCGACCAGCGAGCGTACGTCGCTCGCGAGGACTCGGCCGTACGCGTCGGCGAGGTCGCACATCTCGCTGGCGAGCGGCTTGGCAAGGCTCGTCGAGACGCGACGAACCGCATCCCATTCACCACGTACGAGCGCTGCCATGGCTTGAGGCTATGAACGCGAGGTTTCCGCGACCACGAGGCTGCGTGATCGCGGCGTAACAGTGTTCTCACAGTGGTGTGTGGCCCACTGTGAGGTTGCTGCTCAGGCTTCGAGGACGACCGGGAGGATCATCGGACGACGGCGCAACTTGCGTCCGACGAACGATCCGAGCACCCTGCGGATGACCTGTTCGAGCTGCCGGGAGTCGTGCGTGCCCTCCTTGAGAGCCTCTTCGAGCGCCGAGATGATCTTGGGCATGACCTCGTCGAACGCCGAGTCGTCCTCGGCGATTCCGCGGGCGTGAATCTCCGGTCCGGACAGGATCTTGCCGTTTGTGGAGTCGATCACGACGACGACGGAGATGAAGCCTTCCTCGCCCAGAACGCGACGATCCTTGAGCTCTGAGTCGGTGAGGTCGCCGACCGACGAGCCGTCGACGTACACGTAGCCGCACTCGACAGCGCCGACGATCGAGGCGTGGCCGTCGACAAGGTCGATGACGTAACCGTCCTCAGCCAGGATCACGTTTGGCACACCAGTCGCAGTCGCGAGCTTGGCGTTGGAATGCAGGTGCCGGATCTCGCCGTGTACGGGGAGCACGTTGGTCGGCTTGACGATGTTGTAGCAGTAGAGCAGCTCGCCAGCAGAAGCGTGACCCGAGACGTGGACGAGGGCGTTGCCCTTGTGCACGACGTTGGCGCCGAGCTTGGTCAGGCCGTCGATCACGCGATAGATCGCGTTCTCATTGCCTGGGATCAGCGACGACGCGAGCAACACGGTGTCGCCCGGCTCGAGGCTGACCTGCTGGTGGCTGTTGTTGGCCATACGCGACAGGGCGGCCATCGGCTCGCCCTGCGAACCCGTCGACATCAGCACCATCTTGTTGGGCGGAGCGGCGTCGATCTTGTCGACCACGACGCCGTCGGGCACGTTGAGGTAGCCGAGGTCACGGGCGATCTGCATGTTGCGGACCATCGAACGGCCGACGTACGCGACCTTGCGGCCGTGCTTGTGGGCTGCGTCGATGACCTGCTGGATGCGGTGCACGTGCGAGGCGAACGACGCGACGATGATGCGGCCGTTGCTGCTGGCGAAGACGGTGTCGATCGCTGGCGTGATGCTGCGCTCGGACGTCGTGAAGCCAGGCACCTCGGCGTTGGTCGAGTCCGTCAGGAACAGGTCGACGCCCTGCTCGCCGAGTCGAGCGAACGCTCGCAGGTCGGTGATGCGGCCGTCGAGCGGCAGCTGGTCCATCTTGAAGTCGCCCGTGTGAAGGGCGACGCCAGCAGGAGTCTTGATCGCGACGGCGAGCGCGTCAGGGATCGAGTGGTTGACGGCGACGAACTCGAGCTCGAACGGGCCGAACTTCTCAACCTGGCCCTCGGTGACGATGTGCGTCGGTGCGTCCTTGAGGCGGTGCTCCTTGAGCTTCGGCGCCAACAGAGCCAGCGTCAGCCTGGAGCCGATGACGGGAATGTCACCGCGCTCACGCAGGAGGTAGGGCACGCCACCGATGTGGTCCTCATGGCCGTGCGTCAGCATGATGCCGACGACGTCCTTGAGCCGGTCACGGATCGGGCCGAAGTCGGGGAGGATCAGGTCGACGCCGGGCTGGTGCTCCTCGGGGAACAGCACTCCGCAGTCGACGATCAGCAGCTTGCCGTCGTACTCGAAGACCGTCATGTTGCGGCCGATCTCGCCGAGTCCACCGAGCGGTATGACGCGGAGTGCGCCTCTTGGGAGTGCGGGCGGCAGATCGAGCTCGAGGTGCATGTGGCTCAAAGGTTCAGCTTTCTAGAAGGCCCGATGCCACGAGTCCGTCGCGAATGATCGCGACCTCCTCTTCAGTGGCCTCGGGGAGGGGTGCACGCATCGTGCGGTGCTCGAGCACGCCGAGCAGCTGGAGCGTCGCCTTGGCGGTGATCGCACCTTGCGTGTAGTTCATGATCGCCTTGACGGCGGGAAGGAGTCGGTCG
>NZ_JAKFEL010000196.1:0-14530 GCF_036675695.1 Aeromicrobium sp. | reverse complement strand
GATCGACCCGATCCACCCTGAGCTCGAGAAGCCGCTGGAGAAGGTGCTCGGCGAGACGTACGGCCTGATCGTCTATCAGGAGCAGGTGATGGAGATCGCCCAGGTGCTGGCCGGCTTCAGCCTTGGTCAAGCCGACAACCTCCGACGCGCGATGGGCAAGAAGAAGAAGTCCGAGCTCGACAAGCTCTACGCCGGCTTTGAAGCCGGCATGTTCGAGCGCGGCTATTCAGCCAAGGCGGTCAAGACGCTGTGGGAGATCCTGCTCCCGTTCTCCGACTACGCCTTCAACAAGGCACACTCGGCGGCCTACGGAGTCATCTCCTACTGGACGGCGTACCTCAAGGCCAACTTCCCGGCCGAATACATGGCGGCGTTGCTCACCAGCACCCGTGTCGACAAGGACAAGTCGGCGATCTACCTCAATGAGTGCCGGCGCATGGGCATCAAGGTGCTCCCGCCGGACGTCAACGAGTCAGTGTCCAACTTCGCCTCGGTGGGCCCCGACATCCGCTTTGGTCTCGGAGCCATCCGCAATATCGGCGAGCACGTCGTCGCCGGCATCGTCGAAGCGCGCACTGAGAGCGGCGCCTACTCTGACTTCAACGACTTCCTCGGCAAGGTGCCGACCCACGTCTGCAACAAGCGCGTGCTCGACTCGCTCATCAAGGCCGGTGCGTTCGACTCGCTTGGGCATCGCCGTCGGGCGCTGACATCGGTGGCTGAGGAGGGTGTCGATCTCTATATCGACCTCAAACGACAAGCGGCGATCGGGCAGGACTCACTGTTCGGTGGCGGCGATGACGTCTTCAGCGGCGGCGCCATCGAGGTCCCCGGTTCGATGCCGGAGTGGGACAAGACGCAGCTGTTGGCCTACGAGCGCGACATGTTGGGTCTCTATGTCTCCGACCACCCGTTGCAGGGCTTGGAGCACGTGCTCAAGGCCAGCAGCGACTGCACGGTCGGCGAGCTGCTGACCGACCTCGAGCGACCGGACGGCAGCACCGTACGCATCTGCGGACTCATCACCGGCGTCCAGCGGCGCATGAGCAAGAAGGGCGACAGCTGGGCCTCGGTCACCCTGGAGGATCTCGAAGGTGGGATCGAGGTGATGGTCTTCCCGGGCGCCTATCAGCTCGCAGTTCCGGTGCTGATCCCCGACACGATCGTCGTCGTCAAGGGCCGCATTCGGCGCAACGACGATGGCATCGAGATCAACGCCCTCGAGGTGACGATGCCTGCAATGGGTGACGGCCGACCTGACACACCGCTGCAGGTCAGCCTGCCGGTCGCACGTTGCACGCCCGACACGATCGCGTCGTTCAAGCAGGTGCTTGGCGCGCATCCCGGTACGGCCGAGGTGCACCTGCGGCTGATCGGCAACGGCACAACCAAGGTCATGCGGCTCGATGACACCCTGCGGGTCGCTCATTCGTCGTCGCTGATCGCCGATCTCAAAGAGCTGCTGGGTCCGCATTGCCTGTCGTGAAGTTGTGGGTCTCCGTCGTCGCAATGCTGCTGCTGGGTGTTGCGGCGGGTGCTGTCTGGCAGTGGCAGGCCACACCTGCTGAGTGGGAGGTGCGCGCCGACGGCAGCATCGTGCTGACCGAGATAGCTGCGCGAGACCAGTTCGGGGTCATCGTCGTGTTCGTGATCGCAGGGGCGATTGTGTCGCTGATCTGGGGGTTTGCGACCACGTTCGCGCTGCGCGACCTCGGTTGGCGACTCACCCCATTCGTGATCCTCACGACCCTCGTCGCCGCTGTGATCGCCTGGCAGGTGGGAGTGGCGCTGGGTCCGGAGGGCCCACAGGCCGCCGTCGATCCGAACGTCGGTGACTTCCTGCCGTCCAAGCTCGAGATCGACAGCATCCCGCCATTCGTGGCGTGGCCGCTCTTCGGCATTCTCGGCGTGGTGCTGTCGACCTGGATGAGCAAGGAAGCGCCCGACCACGTCGGAGCACACGAGTTCTAGCGCGCGAGTCTGGCCACCACGGCTGACGTCACACGTACGAGATCGGCCGGGTCGAGCTCAGCTTCCAACCCGCGGCGTCCGCCCGAGACGAACACCGTTGGCCACTTGGTCGATGACCGGTCGATGACGGTCGGGTGCTGACGCTTCTGGCCAAACGGCGAGATGCCACCGATGACGTAGCCGGTCGCCCGTTGAGCCTGCGCCGTGTCGGCCATTTGCGCCTTCTTGCCGCCCAGCGCTTCGGCGAGTGCCTTCAGGTCAAGGGAGCCCATGACCGGCACGATGCCGACGCACAACTTGCCGTCGACCAGGGCCATGAGTGTCTTGAACACGCGGCCCGGGTCGACGCCCAAGGCCTCTGCAGCCTCCATGCCGAACGAGTCCGCGCGCGGGTCATGGGTGTATGAGTGCGTGGTGAACGCGACATCGGCGCGATGGAGCGCGACGAAGGCCGGCGTCGCATCGTTGGGCTTCCCGTTGGCTCCCACACGTTCACCATAGACTTGCCGACGTGATGCGCCGCCTCGATGCGAGGAAACTCAGTCCAACTCCCGACGAAAGTCAGGGGGTCTATCGCGCTGCCGTCCCGCGCGCGGCACTCGACGTCGATCAGGCGCTCGCGACGATCCGTCCGATCTGTGACGACGTTCGCGATCGTGGGGTCGAAGCAGTGCTCGACGCTGGCGAGAAGTTCGATGGCGTACGCCCCGCCGAGCTCAGGGTTCCCGCCGCAGCGTTGGTCGATGCGCTCGCCGATCTCGACCCCGATGTCCGGGTCGCCCTCGAGGAATCCGTTCGCCGACTCCGCCAGACCTGCGAGGCGGAGCTCGAGCAGACCATCGTCAGCGACGTCGCTCCGGGAGCTGTGGTCGAGCGCCGCATCGTCCCGATGCAGCGAGTCGGCCTCTACGTTCCGGGTGGTCTTGCTCCACTCGTGAGCACCGTCGTGATGAATGCGGTCCCGGCGCAGGTCGCAGGCGTACCCGGCATCGCACTGGCGAGCCCACCGCAGAAGGAGTTCGGCGGACTTCCGCACCCGACGATCCTTGCCGCGTGTGCACTGCTCGGAATTGACGAGGTCTATGCCGCAGGTGGGGCTCAGGCGCTCGCGATGTTCGCGTACGGCGCAGGGGAGTGCCGGGCAGTCAACCTGATCACCGGACCCGGCAACATCTACGTCGCGGCCGCCAAGCGTCACCTGCAGAGCATCGTGAGCATCGATGCCGAGGCAGGACCCACCGAGATCGCGATCATCGCCGACGACTCGGCTGACGCTGCGTTCGTCGCGGCTGACCTGATCAGCCAGGCCGAGCACGATCCGATGGCTGCGAGCGTGCTGATCACCGACAGCGAGACGCTCGCCAGCCAGGTTGATGCCGAGCTGGAGTCACAGGTGACCGTCGCCAAGCACGCCGAGCGAATCCGCACGGCGCTCACGGGCCAGCAGTCGGCGACCGTTCTCGTACGCGACATCGACCAGGCCGTCGACGTCGCCAACGCGTACGCCGCCGAGCACCTCGAGATCCAGACAGCCGGCGCCGAAGCCGTGGCTGCGCGCATCGTCAATGCGGGAGCCATCTTCGTGGGCAACCACACTCCGGTCTCCCTCGGCGACTATGCCGCGGGCTCCAATCACGTGCTTCCGACGGCTGGTTGCGCGTGTCACTCCTCGGGTCTTTCGGTGCGGGCGTTCTGCCGCAACATGCACGTCGTGACCTATTCCGCCGACGCCTTGCGCGAGGTCGGCGACCATGTGGTCGCGCTCGCGGAGGCGGAGAATCTCCCGTCGCACGGCTCTGCCGTGTCGATCCGTACCTCTCGGGAGCACTAGACAATGCCCGTTCCCGAGTGGGTGCCGATCCGTGACGACCTGCGCGCCTTCGAGCCGTACGGTGCGCCGCAGATCCCCGACGTCATCAACCTCAACGTCAACGAGAATCCGTACGCTCCCAGCGCGCAGGTGGCGGCGGACATTGCGGAGGCTGTTCGCATTGCTGCGAGCGGGCTCAATCGCTATCCAGACCGTGAGGCCACGGCGCTGCGCACGGCGTTGGCCGACTATCTCGGCCATGGACTGACTGCTGACCGCGTCTGGGCGGCCAACGGCTCCAACGAGGTCATGCTGCAAGTCCTGCAGGCATTCGGCGGCCCGGGGCGCACAGCGCTGTCGTTCGCGCCGACGTACTCGATGTATCCCGAGTACGCCCGCGACACCCACACCCGCTGGGTCACCGGGACACGCGAAGAGGACTTCACGATTGACCTCGAGCGCGCGCTCAAGCTGATCGCCGCCGAGCGGCCCGATGTCGTCCTGCTGACGTCTCCCAACAACCCCACCGGCACGGCGCTGCCGCTGGACGCTGTGCGGGCTGTCATGGAGGTCGCACCGGGAGTCGTTGTCGTCGACGAGGCGTACGCGGAGTTCCGCCGCGCGGGCACGCCGACGGCGCTTGAAGTACTCGATGAGTTCCCGCGACTACTGGTCTCGCGCACGATGAGCAAGGCCTTCGCGCTGGCTGGCGGACGCCTTGGGTATGTCGCCGCCGATGCCGCCATCATCGATGCGCTCCGGATCGTCCGATTGCCCTATCACCTGTCCGCCGTCACCCAGGCCGTGGCGATCACGGCTCTCGCCCACAGCGATGAATTGCTCGCCCGGGTCGACGAAATTCGCGCCTCAAGGGACGAGCTCGCGACGTGGTTGAAGGACCAGGGTCACGAGGTCGCCGACTCCGATGCGAACTTCGTCCTGTTCGGCAGATTCGCCGATCGACACGCCATTTGGCAGGGCTTGGTCGACCGCGGCGTCCTGATACGGGAGACTGGACCCGAAGGATGGTTGCGCGTGTCAGTCGGCACGCCAGCCGAAAACGCCGTTTTCCGACAATCACTACAGGAGGTGACCCGATGACGCGCCAAGCCCGAATCGAACGGAAGACCTCTGAGTCGCATGTTGTCGTCGAGGTCGATCTCGACGGAACTGGCGTCAGTGACATCTCGACAGGTGTGGGTTTCTACGACCACATGCTGACGGCTTTTTCGCGTCACTCGCTGATCGACCTGACCGTACGGTCCGAAGGCGACATCCACATCGACGCGCACCACACGGTCGAGGACACCGCGATCTGCCTGGGTCAGGCACTCCGTGAGGCACTCGGCGACAAGATCGGCATTCGCCGCTACGGCGACGCGCTCGTACCGCTTGACGAGTCCATCGCTCAGGCGGTCGTCGACGTCTCCGGACGTCCCTACTTCGTGCACAGCGGCGAGCCCGATCGGCAGATCACGGCGATCATCGGTGGCCAGTACACCGGTGCACTCACCGCACACGTCTTCGAGTCGATCGCGCACCACGCTGCGATCACCCTGCACGTACGCCTGCTGGACGGGCGCGATCCGCACCACATCGCGGAAGCGCAGTTCAAGGCCGTCGCACGTGCGCTGCGTGACGCTGTCGCGATCGATCCTCGCGAGTCAGGCATCCCCAGCACGAAGGGTGCTCTGTGAATCTCGATACGCCGCTCGTCCCTCGCGGCTACTCGATCACCGTTTGGAGCGCCAGAGGCGCACTGTGTCATTGAAGCCTCGCGTCGCGGTCCTCGATTACGGCTCAGGCAACCTCCGCTCGGCAGTTCGTGCCGTCGAGCGTGCCGGAGCCGAAGCCGAGCTGACGAGCGACGCGAAGGTGGCCGCAGAGGCGGACGGTCTGTTGGTGCCAGGAGTAGGCGCGTACGCGGCGTGCATGGCGGGCTTGGTGTCAGTTGACGGCGTACGGATCATCGAGCGTCGGCTCATCGCCAACCGCCCGGTGCTCGGCATCTGTGTGGGCATGCAGGTGCTGTTTGGCGAGGGCATCGAGCATGGCGTGCGCACAGAGGGCTGCGGTGAGTGGCCAGGCGTTGTTGAGCGGCTCCAGGCACCGATCGTGCCGCACATGGGCTGGAACACTGTCATGCCCGGCGAGGGGACCCAGATGTTCTCGGGAATCGAGGACGAACGGTTCTACTTCGTGCACTCGTACGGCGTGCGCAACTGGGTGCTGTCGCAACCTCCTGCTCTAAAACCACCGGCGGTCACGTGGACCGAGTACGGCAACGACCGCTTCGTCTCGGCTGTCGAACACGGTCCGTTGTGGGCGACGCAGTTCCACCCGGAGAAGTCGGGCGACGCCGGGGCGCAGCTGCTTCGCAACTGGCTCGCAACGCTCTGAGCCTGCACCGATACGCTGCTCCGGTGACTCTCGAACTTCTTCCCGCCGTTGACGTTGCTGATGGCCAGGCCGTGCGCCTGGTGCAGGGTGAGCTCGGCAGCGAGACCTCGTACGGCTCACCGCTCGACGCTGCCCTCCAATGGCAGACCGATGGGGCCGAGTGGATCCACCTCGTGGACCTCGACGCAGCATTCGGCACCGGCTCCAACCGTGAGCTGCTCGCCGACGTCGTCGGTCGACTCGACGTCAAGGTCGAGCTGTCGGGCGGCATTCGCGACGATGCGTCGCTCAAGGCGGCCCTCGCGACCGGCTGCACCCGCGTCAACCTCGGCACTGCAGCCCTCGAGGACCCGGAGTGGTGCGCCCAGGCGATCGCCACGTACGGCGACCAGATCGCCGTGGGACTCGACGTACGCGGTCACACGCTTGCTGCTCGCGGCTGGACGCAGGAGGGCGGCGACCTGTTCGAGGTGCTCGAGCGACTGGAGCGCGATGGCTGCGAGCGCTACGTCGTCACCGACGTGACCAAGGACGGCACCCTGACCGGGCCCAACCTTGACCTGCTGCGCGAGGTGTGTGCGGCCACGAACAAGCCCGTGGTGGCTTCCGGCGGAGTCTCCAGCCTTGACGATCTGCGGGCGATCGCCGGATTGACCGGGATCGGTGTCGAGGGCAGCATCGTCGGCAAGGCGCTGTATGCCGGAGCGTTCACGCTGCCGGAGGCGCTCACCGCTGTGAAAGAGGCCTAATCCGTGACGGCATCGGACGACATCTGGTCGACGTTCTCGGCTGATCCGCGTACGTCTCCCACCCTGAAGGCGACCGATGCCGACCGTGATGCCCTGGGTGCCGTACTGCGTGAGGCTTTTGCCGACGGCCGCCTGACGTTGACTGAGTACGACAAGCGAGTCGATGTGGCACTGGGCGTTGGCACGCTCGGCCAGGTGCACGAGCTCGTTGCGGACCTGGTTGCCGCTGCTGACGACTTCACGCCCAATCCGGTGGCGCTGGACATCCAGCCCAAGGCGGTCGTGAAGTACGGACGCGAGCTTCGCAATGCCCGCAACCGCTTCGTGTTCCTGACGGTTTCGTCCGTCGCGATCTGGTTGGCGACGAGTCTTGCCGGAGCTCCGTGGTGGGCGATCTGGCCGGTGGTCCCCATCGGGTGGTCGTGGCTGGTCTACCGATCGACGCGGGACAATGCCGCGACGCGCATCAAGGACATTGCGGACAACATCGCCGAGACCCGCCGTACAACCCGCGACCTGGACTAGAACCACCCCTGCGCAATCTCTTGCCAGAACTGAATTCCGCCATAGACGGTCAGGCCAAGCAATCCGGCCACAATGACGAAGCCGAGGAACACACCGAGGACGACACCGCCACCGGGCAAGTCGTCGTCACGCCTGACGGGCGGGAGTGGGATCCGCTGCATGTGTAACGCGAGATGCTGCTGGTCGCAGTAGCGAAAGGTGAGCTCCTCGCCGCTCACGAGGGTGCTCGGCGGGTCGTCCCACTCGCCGGTGTCGACTCGTCGATGGACTCCCACGATGAGCGGCGTATCGGTACGGGTGTCGATGGCAGCGCGACAGTAGTCGCACAGGTGTGTGGTGGTCACCAGGTCAGCAGCCGCTGCGCATGAGTTCGGGCTCGTCGCCAGAGGTGACCTCCATGAAGGTCACCTTCGAGCCGGGCTTGATCGAGTCGACCGTGGTGTCGCCGAACAGGAAACCGATGTGATCGTCGCCGAGAGTGTGGATCACGCCGGCCTGGCCGAAGCCGAGCTCGGCAGGTTCGGAAGCGTCGGGATAGGCGGCCTGGATCTCGGCGAGCGTGCTGCCGATACCGACGCCAGCTGAGGTCTTGGGGCCACCCTCACGTACGCCGAGAGAGGTGATGTTGCCGTCCTCGTCGGTGAGTACGTCGACACCGTCGTACTCCTTCTTCCACTGCAGCTCGAACGTGCAACCCGCGACGCCGTCGACGTCAGCATTGAAGAAGCCGGTTGCGACCGCTTGCTCCTTGGTGATGCCGACGCTGACTCCGCCGATACTCCCCGGACGTACGACGAACTCGGTCGGTTCGGCTGGAGCCGTGGTGGTCGAGGCCGTTGCGCTTGGGGTGGAGGTCGTCCCGGGTGGGGTCGGCTCGTCAGAACCGCCGCAGCCCGCAAGAAGCAGGATCAGTGCAGCAGCCCCCGCCATCGTGCGGCGCATCAGCAGCCGTCCCGGATCAGCTCTGGCTTGTCACCCTTGGTGACCTCCATGAAGACCACCTTCGACGACTCAGTCGTATCGAACGCGTTCTCGTTGTACAGGAATCCGAGGTAGCGGTCGCCGACGACGATGTAGTTGCCGGACTGGTCGAACCCCGCTTCTTCGACCGGGGTGAGATCGGCGTGGGCGTCCTGTATCTGCCCGAGCGTGCTGCCAACCCCAATTCCTTCGGCGGTCTTGGGTCCGCCTGCGCTGATGCCCATCGACACGATGCGGTCCGAGTCGTTCAGGAACACATCGAGTCCTGTGCCAACCGACGGTTTCCACTCCAGGGGCGAGACCCCGCGGCAGTCGTCGGAGCCGTGGTCGACGTCGGTGTTGAAGAGTCCGGTGGCGGCGGCCTGCGCCTTCGACATGCCGACCAAGGCAGCTCCAACACGCCCTGGTGCCACGACGAACGGTTCCTCGGCGGGTTGCGTCGGCGTCGTGGTGGTGACAGTCGTCGCAGTGGGCGTGGGGGTCGCCGTCGCCTCTGGGGTGTCGTCGTCGCCACCACGGTTGAGCGCGAACACGAGCACCAGTCCGAAGACCAGAAGCATCGCGATCGCGGCAAGGGTGTGTTTCGCGTTCCATCCAGTCAGCATGCGTCGATGCTAGTGGTGAAAAGACCGTCCGTGTGGGCAGATACGCTCGTTGGGTGAGTCTTGCCGTACGCGTGATCCCGTGCCTGGATGTCGACAACGGCAGAGTGGTCAAGGGCGTCAACTTCGTCGACCTGCGTGATGCGGGCGATCCGGTCGAGATGGCCAAGATCTACGACACCGAAGGCGCGGACGAGCTGACGTTCCTCGACATCACGGCATCGTCCGACAGCCGCTCGACCACCTACGACGTGGTGGGACGTACGGCCGACGAGGTCTTCATACCGCTGACAGTCGGTGGGGGCGTGCGCACACCCGACGATGTTGATCGTCTTCTGCGCGCCGGGGCCGACAAGGTCGCGATCAACACGGCCGCGATCGCCCGGCCCGAAGTGGTTGCCGAGATCGCCCAGCGATTTGGCAACCAGGTGTTGGTGCTCAGCGTCGACGCTCGTCGCAGCGCGGACCAGCCGAGTGGCTATGAAGTCACGACGCACGGCGGTCGTACATCTGCTGGGCTCGACGCGGTCGAATGGGCTCGGACGGCCTCCGAGATGGGTGCCGGAGAGATCCTGCTCAACTCGATGGACGCAGACGGCACAAAGAATGGCTTCGACCTGGAAATGATTCGGGCGGTCCGCAGCGTTACACAAGTGCCACTCATCGCGAGTGGTGGCGCCGGCCGGCTCGAGCACTTCCCGCAGGCCATTGATGCCGGTGCTGACGCCGTGCTCGCCGCGAGTGTGTTCCACTTCGGTGAGCTGACCATCAGACAGGTAAAAGAGACGTTGCAAGCAGCCGGTCATAGTGTCCGATAGCACGACCAAGACGCCCGACGGCGATCTGGGATCTGACGACCACAGCCGCATCACGCGGCGTGGCGTGAGCCTGCTCGGCCGCGGCATCCGGGACGAGAAGTTCCTGTTCTCGATCTCCGTGCTCGGAGCGTTGCTGTTCGGTGCGATGACCGTCGCCGATGCCTGGGTGCTCGGCTGGGCGACGGATCACGTCATCCGCCCGTCGTTCGCTCGTGGCGACGTTGCGGAAGGCGCACTGTTCGCGGCGATCGCACTGTTCATGGCGGTCGCGATCCTTCGCGCGCTCGGCGTCATCGGCAGGCGACTGATCGGCGGCATCGTCTACTACCGACTTGTCGCCACCTACCGCCGCAAGGTCACCCGCAAGTACCTCGCGCTGCCGATGTCGTGGCACCACCGCCACCCGACGGGGCAGCTGCTGTCCAACGCCAACGCCGATGTCGAAGCGGCCTGGGCGGTGTTCATGCCGTTGCCGATGGCGATCGGTGTGATCGCGATGCTGGTCGCAGCGATAGTCGCGATGCTTGCCGCCGACGTCGTGCTGACGTTGGTCGGTCTGGTCGTGTTCCCCGCGTTGTTCCTGATCAACGTCTACTACCAGCGCTGGCTGTCGCCCAAGGTCGCGCACGCGCAGTCGCTGCGCGGGGCCGTCAGCGCCGTCGCGCATGAGTCGTTCGATGGCGCGATGGTCGTGAAGTCTTTGGGTCGTGAGTCCGACGAGACCGAGCGGTTCAAGCGCGTCACCGAGGAGCTGCGCGACGCCAACATCGAGGCCGGCCGCATTCGCAGCATGTTCGATCCGCTGCTCGAGGCGCTGCCCAGCTTCGGCATCCTGCTCGTCATCGTTCTCGGTATCGGCCGGGTCGCGAGCGGCGCTGCCGATCCGGGTGACGTTGTCTCGGTTTCCTACTTGTTCACCGTTGTCGCGTTCCCTGTGCGCGCCATCGGTTGGGTCCTGGGCGAGCTTCCGCGCAGCGTCGTCGGCTGGAACCGCGTCGAGTCGGTGCTCGACGAGCGCGGCTCGATGTCGTACGGCGAGGCGTCACTCGAGGGCACGGGCCCCGTCGCACTCAACGTGGAGAAGGTGTCGTTCCAGTTCGCAGATGCCGATCGCGATGTGCTCAAGGGCATCGACCTTCAGGTCGAACCCGGCCAGGTCGTCGCGGTCGTCGGCGCCACCGGTAGCGGCAAGAGCACGCTGACCTCGCTCCTGACGCGACTGGTGGACCCCAACGCCGGCACGATCTCGGTTGACGGTGTCGACATCCGCGACCTCACCCACGACGAGCTTGCCCGCGCGATCGCCGTCGTACCGCAGGGCACCTTCCTGTTCGATGACAGCGTGCGCGCGAACGTCACGCTCGGCGGTGACTACCCCGACGAAGACGTGTGGGCTGCGCTGCGGACCGTGCAGGCCGACGGGTTCGTCTCGGCGCTGCCGCGCGGCCTGGACAGCGAGCTGGGCGAGCGCGGCACGACCTTGTCGGGCGGCCAGCGCCAGCGGCTGTCGCTGGCCCGTGCCCTCGTACGCAATCCACGACTCCTGGTGATGGACGATGCGACAAGTGCTGTCGACCCTGAGGTCGAACAGCGCATCCTCAAGGCTCTGGCCGCGCACACGTCTGATGCGGACGGCCCGACGGTGCTCGTCGTCGCCTACCGCAAGGCGACCATCGCGTTGGCCGACGAAGTTGTCTTCCTCGACGACGGTGTCATCGCTGACCGCGGCAACCACGACGAGCTCATCGCTCGCTCCGCCGACTACCGCAACCTCGTCAACGCCTACGACCTCGCGAGGGAGGCACTCTCATGAGCGAGATCACGGCAGAAGCCGACCGGCTTACGGGGCTGGCGATCGTCCGTCGCGGCCTCTCGCTGTCCCCGGCGATCAAGGATGGCCTCGGGTTGACTCTGGTGCTCGCCATGCTGAGCACAGTCGGCGGTTCGGTCGTCCCAATCCTGATCCAGGTCACCGTTGACTCCGGCCTCGGCGACGGCGGCGAGACGAGGCTGAGTGATGTCGCCTGGTATCTCGCAGGCGCAGCGCTGCTGATAATCGTGACCGGCCTGATTGCCTACTGGATGCGCGTACGCCTGTTCGTCGCCAGTGAGACGGGGCTCGCGCAGATGCGCGTCGACGCGTTCCGTCACGTGCACGACCTGTCGATGCTGACGCAGAATGCCGAACGTCGCGGGGTACTCGTGTCGCGGGTGACCTCCGACATCGACCAGATCTCACAGTTCCTGCAGTTCACCGGAATCATGCTCGTCGTCAGCGTCGGACAGATCGTGGTGGCGACCGGGATCATGGCTTACTACTCGTGGCAGCTCACGGTCGTGGTGCTCGTCACCTTCCTGCCGCTCTTCATCAGCCTGAAGTGGTTCGCCGACCGGCTGAGCCGTGCGTACGACATCGTGCGCCGGACCGTCGGCGAGATGTTGGCGGTCATCGCTGAGCCCGTCGTCGGCGCGTCCGTCGTACGCGCTTACGCGATCGAGCGCCGTACCCAGGATCGCGTCGATGCCGGCATCAAGGGCAACCTCGATGCCAACGTCAAGGCGCAGCGCCTCGTCGCGGTCACCTTCGCCTCGGCCGGCGTTGCTGGCGGACTCGCCAACGCGGGGGTCATCGCCTTCGGCGTGATCCTCGGCGTGCGCGGTGATCTGTCAATCGGCACTGTCATCGCGTTCGCGTTCCTCGTGGGGCTGCTCGTCGGACCGGTCCAGATGGCAACTCAGGTGCTGACTGACGCGCAGAACGCCATCGCGTCCTGGCGTCGCGTCATCGAGCTGCTCGACACGCCCGCGGATGTCGTAGACCCGGGCAACACGGGCGTTTCACTGCCCGGTGGCACGCTTGGCGCCCACTTCGACAAGGTGACCTTCGCCTATCCAGATGGCCCGGACGTGCTGAAGGGCATCGAGGTCACGATCGAGCCTGAGCAGAGGGTCGCCATCGTTGGCGAGACCGGCTCAGGCAAGACGACGTTCGCCAAGCTGCTGACGCGACTGATGGATCCGACCTCAGGAGCGGTCAGGCTCGGCATCCCGTCAGGCCAGCTTCAATCCGGGGAGTGGCAGGACATCAGCACGGTCTCGTTCGAGGAGCTGCGCAAGCACATCCTGATGGTGCCGCAGGAAGGCTTCCTGTTCGACGCCACGCTGCGCGCCAATCTTCTCTACGGCAAGCAGGACGCCACCGACTCAGAGCTCAAAGACGTCATCAACGACTTGGGTCTCGCCGACTGGTACGCAGCGCTGCCTCGAGGACTCGACAGCCAGGTGGGTCAGCGCGGTGAGTCTCTGTCTGCCGGAGAACGACAGCTTGTCGCGCTCGTACGCTCTGCCCTTGCCGATCCCGAATTCATCGTTCTCGACGAGGCCACCAGTGCAGTCGATCCGCAGACCGAGCTCCGTGCGACCCGTGCGCTAGACCGACTGCTCGACGGCCGTACCAGCGTCACGATCGCCCACCGCCTCTCGACGGCGGAGAACGCCGATCGCGTCCTGGTGTTCGACGCAGGTCAGCTGGTCGAGGACGGGACGCATGCTCAGCTCGTCAATGCCGGCGGGGTCTACTCACGCCTGCACGCCAGCTGGATCGCACAGGCTTCACTTGCCTCGCACACGGTTGTCGAGCCCGCCTGACAGACTGGACAACGTGAGCTCCCTTGATCCAGCCATCGCTTCACGCCTCAAGCGTGACGCGGATGGCCTTGTGCCCGCAGTCGTCCAGGATGCCGAGAGCCGTGATGTGCTCATGGTCGGTTGGATGGATGACGAGGCGCTGCATCGGACCCTGACGACGGGGCGCGGCACCTATTGGAGCCGCAGCCGTCAGGACTACTGGGTCAAGGGCGACACGTCCGGCAACACGCAGGCAGTCCGCGAGGTTCGCCTCGACTGTGACGGCGACACGATTCTGGTGATCGTCGATCAAACCGGCCCTGCATGTCACACGGGAGATCGCACCTGCTTCGAAGCGGACCAGCTGTTGTGACCCCTCGGCGCCTCTACGCACCGGTCGTGCTCGGCACGCTGGCCGCCGGGGGACTGGCGTTCTTTGCGCTCGGCCGCATCTGGGCCCGCTCGGAAGTTGTGGCCGATGGGCTGACGACCGACAAGGTCTCGGCAACCGGCACGGATGCGCATCCGCTCGCGTCGGCGTTGGCACTGGTCATCATCGCGTCGGCGCTGGCGATCCTGGCGGCGTCCAAGCGCATACGCCGCGCTGTCGGAGTCCTGACAGTTGTCGTGGCGCTCGTCGGGATCTGGATCGTCGTGCTCGGCGGCGACGCCCTGGCTGACACGCTGACTGCTGCGGTCGAGAAGTCACCAGCGTTCACGGGCGGCAATCACCCTGACGTGGTTGAAGAATCGTCGTGGCGATTCGTCGCCATGTTCGCGTTCGCCGCGGCAGCGATTCTTGGCGCAACCACAACGCGTTGGGCACCGCAGTGGCCGACCATGAGCAGCCGTTACGACGCGCCGCCCGTACGCCCGAGTGCGCAGCAGACTCAGGATGACCACGACATGTGGAAGGCATTGGACGAGGGTCGGGATCCGACCCAGTAGTCTGAGCGAAGTTCACGACCCACGAGGAGAATCATGCACGGATCATCGCCAGCCGCCTGGACCGCAGTTCTGTTGTGTCTGGCCGGCATCACGATCGGC
>NZ_JAKFEL010000267.1:0-14773 GCF_036675695.1 Aeromicrobium sp. | reverse complement strand
AAGCGCATCGAGTTCCGTTGCCCCGACCCGTCGGCCAACCCGTACCTCGCCTTCTCGGCGCTGCTGCTGGCCGGACTCGACGGCATCAAGAACAAGATCGAGCCGCCGGCTCCGATCGACAAGAACATCTACGAGCTGCCGCCGGAAGAGTACGAAGCGATCGACATGGTCCCCACGTCGCTCAACTCGGTGCTCGACAACCTCGAGCAGGATCACGAGTTCTTGACTGCTGGTGACGTGTTCACGCCCGACCTGATCGAGACGTGGATCGACTACAAGCGGAACGAAGAGATCCTCCCGATCCAGCTTCGCCCGCACCCGCACGAGTTCGAGCTCTACTACGACATCTGAGCCGATGACATGACAGAACGCCCCAGACTGAAACGTCTGGGGCGTTCTGCATTGACCCATAGCCCTCATGAGCCATTTGCCGGCCGATGGGCTCGTTCGGCGATATTCGAACCGCGCGCGTGACACGCTCGCCGAATGAGCGATGGATCCAGCGCAGACGCCGGTTGGTATCCCGACGCACAGGGTGAAATGCGCTACTGGGACGGCCACGCATGGACCGCTCACACCGCGAGCAACTACATCCATGCGCAGAAGCCAGTCGATCAGGTCGTGCCTGCATCCACCGGTCTGGGAATCGGAGAGGTCGTCACCAAACCCTGGACGAAACGGTGGCAGGTCTGGTTGGTCGTCGCGTGCGTGACCTTCCTTGGGATCGGAGCAATCGGGAATGCAACGACTCCGGATTCCGACTCCGATGCCCAGCCCAAGCCGACAGAAACCGTTGAGCCCGCGCAAGCCTCAGAGCAGCCAGCGACGGAGCCGACCAGCACACCGGTCGTGCTGTTGTTCATGACGGACCAAAAGGATGGCGACTCGTGGGTGGCGTCGGACGGCAAGGAGTATCGCCTCGGACTCGTGAACACGCCTGAAGCCAACGAGAAGTGCGGCAAAGAGGCCGCCGCGTTCACCCGGAAGTTCATCGCATCTGGTTTCGAAGCCGATGTGTATGCGACCGACACATACGGGCGATCGGTTGCTGAGGTGTTCAACAAGGAGGGCAAGTCCCTCAATGTGGCACTGGCAAAGAGTGGCCTTGGCGATGATCGGTACCTTGACGAGTTTCGACACGAGAACCCTGAGCTTGCGCTTGAGCTCGATTCCGCTTTCCTCGATTCTTCCGTGCACGACTGCAAGACAACGGCGGCTCCAGTCCCGCTGGTGGAGAAGCCAGCGAAGACAACGGCTCCCAAGAGCGACTGCATGGCCGGCTACTCACCATGCCTTCCCATTCGCGCGGATATGAACTGCCCCGAGATAGGCCACCCAGTCACCGTGACCGGAAGTGACCCATACCGGCTGGATCGCGACGGCGACGGAACCGGCTGCGACTGACTCGTGGCGTGCTGCTTTCGGGGCTAGCCTTGGGTGATGGGACGGCGTAGGACACCCCAGGAGAAGAAGCGGCTGAGCCTCAAGAAGGATCGCCGCAATGTCTTTGGCGAGAACGACAAGGCCTCACGCAAGAGCATCCCGCGGGCCAAGTCGAAGGTGAACCGAGCCAATCGGCGAGCGGAATCCGTTGCGCTCCACGGAGCGATCGGTCCGCCCGACGACGCAGTCGATGAGGCCGTCGAGCAGAAAGTGCTGGGCAAGAAGCGCAAGGTGTGGCGCAAGTGGCCTGATCAACGACTGGGCAACTACCTAGCCAGCAGGGCCGGCGAAGACGTACCTGACGACGAGTCAAACCGACACTGGCACTAGGCCCGGTCCAGGAACCATCTTGCGCCGGCACGGATGGAGTCCTCGACGGGCGTCGGTTCCCAGCCAAGCTCACGCGTGGCTTTGCTGTGATCCAGCGGCGTCTGGATGTGCATCAGGCGCACGCTCGTAGAGGTCACCACCGAGTCCCTACGGAACAGCCGCGAGATGCCTCCGCCCACGACCCCGATGACCTTCATCGCCGGGAGCGGGATGGCGATCTTCGGTGGCCTGGACTTGCCCTCGTCGGATGCAATGTCGAACAGGTCCTTGATGGGCAGGAAACGCTCGGAGATGATGTAGCGCTCGCCGATCCGGCCGCGCTCGGCAGCAAGAAGGAAGGCCGTCGCGGCGTCCTCGATGCCGACAACCTCCATCGAGACGCCCTTCACGTACGCAGGCACCTTGCCGCGAGCGGCAGCCTTCACCAGCTTGCCGTGCGGAGTCGGGCCGTGGTCCCGCGGACCGTACGTCGTCGAGACGTTGAGCACGACGGCCGGCAGTCCCTGCTCCTGGTGATAGCGGAGCACGAGATCCTCTGCCTGCGTCCGAGACTCGACGTACGCGCCACCGAGATGCCGCCAGTTGTGCGGCATCGATTCGTCGACCAGCCCGGAGTCTGCGATGGCGAGTGCGCCGACAGTGCTGCAGAAGACGAATTTCGGCACGCCGACCTCGACCGCTACGTCCAGCACCTTGCGCAGGCCTTCGACGTTGGTGGCGAACAGAGGTGATGGATCCCGAAGCCACGCACGGGCGTCGACAATGCAGTAGAAGACGGTGTCGACGCCGATCATCGCCGTACGCATCGCTTCGACGTCGTCCAGGTCGCCGTGATGTCGCTCGACCTCGAGGTCGTCGATCCCCCGCGTCGAGCTGGACTGGCGGATCCATACCCGGACCTCGTCGCCGCGTTCGACGAGCTGACGGGTCACGTGCGAGCCCAGGAAGCCGCTGGCACCCATCACCAGTTTTGTACCGCTCACCAATTCACTCCTTCTGCAGACAACGACGATTGTGGCGTACGGGGAGCGTCAGGCAGGACTTCGGTCCGGTGACGACGGGACCTTCGTGGCTGCCATCGCCTGAGGATATGCGCCATGCTGAGCTGACCCATCGACTGAGATCCGACGAAAGAGGTACGCCATGGAACGGACGACCCCTTGACCCGCATCTCCTGCCCAGATCTGGCCGCCAAGGTCGTTTCGGCCGAGGCCGCAGCCGCTCTGATCAATCCGGGCGACCATGTCGGATTCAGTGGTTTCACCGGCGCCGGCTACCCAAAGGTCATTCCCGGCGCCCTTGCCGCACGGATGAAGCGGGCTCATGATCACGGCGAAGACTTCCAGATCGGTTTGTGGACCGGCGCGTCAACGGCCCCGGACGCAGACGGCTCACTGGCCGCTGTGAACGGCATCTCTTCCCGCCTGCCCTACAACTCCGATCCGACCCTGAGGAAGCTCATCAACTCGGGGGAAGTGGAGTACATCGACGAACACCTCAGTCACTCTGCTCAACACATGTGGTTTGGCTTCTACGGCAGGCTCAATGTCGCCGTCGTCGAAGTGACCGCGATCCTGCCCGGCGGCGTACTTGTGCCAAGCAGCTCGGTCGGGAACAACAAGACTTGGCTCGACCGCGCTGATCGCGTCATTCTCGAGGTCAACCACTGGCAGCCCCGCGATCTCGAAGGCTTCCACGACATCTACAACGGGACCGCCGTGCCACCGCACCGCAACCCGATTCAGCTCACGGAGCCGATGCAACGTATCGGTGAGCCGTACCTGAGAGTCGACAAGCGCAAGGTCGTGGCCGTCGTCGAGACGAACCACCCCGACCGCAACTCTCCGTTCAAGCTTCCCGACGAAACCTCGGAGGCGATCGCTGGCCATGTCCTGGACTTCCTGCGTCACGAGGTGAAGGCCGGGCGCATGCCGGCGTCTCTGCTGCCATTGCAGTCCGGGGTGGGGAACGTGTCCAACGCGGTGCTGGCGGGCCTCGACGGCAGCGAGTTCACCGACCTCGTCGCCTTCACCGAGGTGATCCAGGATGGCATGCTCGACCTGCTCGACAGCGGCACGATCCGCGCCGCTTCGGCGACGTCATTGGGCCTGTCGGATCTCGGAGCAAAGCGGTTCATGACCAACATCGAGGCATACAAGGGACGGATACTTCTGCGCAGCGAAGGGATTTCCAATCACCCCGAACTGGTCCGTCGGCTAGGGGTCATCGCCATGAACGGGATGATCGAGGCGGACATCTACGGCAACGTCAACTCGACACATGTCATGGGCAGTTCCGTCATGAACGGCATCGGCGGGAGCGGGGACTTTGCCCGGAACGCATTCCTCAACTTCTTCCTCTCGCCGTCAACGGCCAAGAGCGGGGCAATCTCAACGATTGTGCCGATGGTGAGCCACGTCGACCACACCGAGCACGACGTGCATGTCGTCGTAACCGAACGGGGTCTGGCCGATCTGCGGGGCAAGTCACCACGGGCTCGTGCCGAGCAGGTGATCTCGAAATGCGCGCACCCGCGGTTCAAGGACGCCCTCTCGAGCTACACCCGCCGGGCTTGGCATGCGCATCCTCATGGCCGCCACACGCCCCACCTCCTGGGTGAGGCGCTCAGCTGGCACCAGCGATACCTCGACACTGGACGTATGTGATGACTGACTGGTTGGTCACGGCCGGCGGTGGCGTCGTTGTTCTGGCCGTTCTGGTCGACATCTTCCACACCCTTGCCAACCCCGGCAGGCAGGGCAGGCTGAGTCGGCTGGTGCACACCGCAGCTTGGCGTCTGACCCGGCGAAGCGCCTGGTCGGGGCCGCTGGCGATGCTGGCGGTCATCGGCATGTGGGGAATCTCCGCGGTCCTTGGTTGGGCGCTCGTCTACTGGCCACACATGCCAGAAGGTTTCTCGTTCCCGGCAGGGTCGTCCGCGGCAGAGGACCCGGCATTTCTGGATGCGCTGTACGTGTCACTGGTGACAATCTCGACGCTCGGCTTCGGCGACGTGTTCCCGGCGACCGGCTGGCTCCGGGTGGCAAACCCGCTGGAAGCCATCTTCGGGTTCGCTCTGCTCACCGTGGCGGTCTCATGGGTCCTACAGGTCTATCCAGCTCTCTCGCGGAGGAGGGCGCTAGCCCTGCGACTGAGCATCCTGGAACGTGCGGGCACACGTGAGGTCCTGCCCGATCTCGAGCCTGCTGTCGCCTCGACACTGCTGCACGGGCTCGCCGCAGACATCGTCGGTGCGCGCATCGACCTCGGCGACTACGCCGAGACGTACTACTTCCGTGAGAATCGCCGGGAAACGGCGCTCCCGGCGACGCTCGGCGTTGCCCACGAGCTCGGGACAGTGGCGACCCAGTCGTCTCACCCGGATATCCAGCTCGCGGGTCGGGTCCTGCTGATCTCGGTCGCCGATCTGCTGGCGGTTGTCGAAGCCAGATTCCTGCGCAACCCTCAAGCATCACCGAACTTGATGGATGCGTACCTCGTTGACCACCGGCACCACGAAGGTTGATCTGCGGCCGAGGCGGAGATTCGTCAGGCGACGTGATAGTCAGCCGGGACGACTGCCACCGGGCAATGGGCGTGTTTGATGACTCCAGCCGCCAGAGGACGCGCGATCGTGAACGGCAGGGTGTGACCATGGGGGCGTCCGACCACGACGAGCTCGGAGTACTCGGTCGCGCGTCGACAGGCCTCTTCGACGTCGTCGATCGGGAAGTTCTGCAGCACGCGAACGTCTGGATATGCGTGAGACCACCCAGCGAGCACCACGCCGATGTTGGCGCGGATGGATTCGCAATCGGTCGGACTGGTGCCTGGCTCGATGGCATGGAGGACGTGGAGAACATGACCGTTTGCGCGAGCCTGTTCGAATGCGAATTGGAGCGGGCCACTCGCGGGTGTCTCACCGTCGAGGGCAATCACTACGCCGCCACTCAGAGGTGTGGGGTACGCACGTTCAGGTACGACGATCACCGGGCACGATGCGTGAAGTGCGACGTGTGATGCAACAGCACCACCGAACAACCGATCGGGCCACCGGATGTCGTCAGCACCGACGACCACGACGCTCGCCTCACGCGACTGAGCCTCCAGCGCCGCGATCGGCGGAGCGGTGGTGAGCTCGTACGCAACGCGAACCGGTGTGACTTCCTGCTCGATGAAGTGTCTGGCGTGATCGAGCACCTTCTGTCCGGCTTCACGGAGGTCGTCGACGAACTCGGCGGTCACGTGCCCGGCAGCAAGTTCGATCGGTACACCGGCTGAGTGCACGACTCGCACTTCAACCGCCCGCCGATGCGCCTCACGCAGGGCGAAACGAAGAGCTGTGGGCTGTTTGTCACCCACACCCACGACAACGGGCTTGCTGTTGGATTCCATGACTCCTCCTTGGCTGTTCTGTGCTCTCAGCATTCGCCGGACACGCTCCTGCACCAATGGGCTCCTGACCTCCGTTCGGAGGACCAAGGTCCCCGCTAACAGTGGCGCTCGACCCTCGATCGGCTGCCCTTGTGAGTGGACGCTGGAGGTCAACGACGCCAACCACCGGGAGAAGACCATGCTCGAAATGCCGATCGTCGTCGGGATCGACGGCGGACCTGCATCCATTGCGGCGCTCCAGGTCGCGCTGAAGGAGGCCGAGCTTCGCCGTACCGGGGTACTTGCAATCACGTGCTGGCCCGCCGATGGACGCCGCGATGACTCCAGCCCTTTGCCCTGCGAGAACCGTGAGCAAGCCACCGAGATCCTTGAGCATGTCATCGCCGAAGCGACCCACCATGACAAGGATCATGCGCCGATCGTTCGCGAAGTGAGCCAAGGCCCCGCCGGACCGACATTGGTGGCGGCAACCCGCAACGCGGAACTCCTTGTAGTCGGCTCAACCGAACGCGGCGCCCGCACACGCCAAACGGTCGAGCACTGCCTGCGAAACTCCGTTGTTCCCGTACTGGTCGTGCCGTGGACAGTTGCGGCGCTCGACGAGCAGGACATCGAGCTGGACTTGAGTCAGGCATCAATCGCCCGATGACGACGAAACACCGGAGGGCGCGCCACGACCGGCGCCCCAGCGCTCGTCTTCCACTGACAAGACCGGCTCTTTCAAGCCCTGCTGACTGAGGACCTTGGTCACTTCCGCAGCTTTCCGGAATCGTCGATATTGGTCATGGAACGTGGAGCATCGCACCGGCTCACAGGACAAGCGGCCTGACCAGCCGTTGACCGGGAGGGACGTCACGCACGGCCCAGTCGAATCTGCTTCCGTCCACTTGATCGCCCCGCGGATCGACCCCCGAGTTCGCGGGGCGGTCGCTGTCCACCGGGATGGGGAGGCGCTCACCAGACGAGGGCGTCTCAACTCTCGTGTGCGACCGGAACGACGACTACGGCGCAACGGGTCGTTCGCAGAAGCGAGGCAGCTACGCGCTTGCTGAACAGCGGAGCTCGATGGGGTTGGTTGGGGTGGCCCACGACGATCAGTCGAGCGCGTCGCGCCTCGCCTGCAAGCACGTCGCTCGGATCGCCGGAGATCAGTTGTGCTCGGATCGCCACACGTGGAAAGGCTGTGCGCGAGCGGGCGACAATCCCTTGCAGGCGCTCTTCACATCCGGTTCGCCGATCTGTATCCATGTCCGGCGAGACGACGGCAATCACACGCACGCGGGCCCCGGTACGGTCGGCGACCTCCAACGCGAAATTCAGCGCTTCATCGACAACGTTGTCGATGTCCAGCGCGACAACGGCTTCCTCCAGGGACGGGGTGCGCATGTCCGGCGGTACGACCACCACCGGACACGCGCTGTGCAGAGCTGAGCGCCGCGCTACATCGGGGCGGGCGAGTGGCTCGAGTCGGCGTAGATCGTCAGCGCCAAGCACCACCATTGCTGCGTCCTGACTCTCGGTCTCGATCGCGAAAACCGTGGGTTCGTACCGCATCGTGTACTCCACCTCTATGGACGGGTAGGCGACGAGCGTGTCCCGAGCGGCATCCAGAATGCGCGCCGCAGCCTTGTACAAGATGGTCCCGGCTTCACGGCTCGCGAAGAGTTCGACCGTGCTCATCTGGAATGACTGGGTGTGCATGACGCGCAGCGGCGCATCGAACATCTGCGCCAATTCAGCTGCGAAGCTCAACAGGTTCGGTTGGTCTCCGGAAATCGCGACCACCACAGGCCGCCGCTCGTCGATGACAGGCGTCGTGGCACACGCATGGATGTCGAATGCCTCCCCACGATCCTGGTCCACAGACGGTTCAGGTGCGGGCTTCATGACAACTCCTGAGTGGATCAATAGCGGATCGCTGATGCTGAAGGGCCGGGGCATCGCTGCGGTGTTGCGCCTTCTGGAGATCCCGATCTATCTGTTCAGAACTCGAAGACGAGCCGGGCCGGGATGTCTCCTGACAGCAGCTCGGAGACGGCCTGGTTGACCTGCTCGAGCTTGCGACCCTCGGCGATGACTCGCGTACGGCCGCGCGCATGGATCTCGAACACCTCAGCAAGGTCCTGCCGCGTGCCGACGATCGACCCAATGATCTCAATGCCCTTCAGCACTGTGTCGAAGATCGGGATGCTCAAGGTCCCTTCCGCTGGAAGAGCCACGCAGACGAGACGCCCACCCCTGCTCAGGGAGGAAAAAGCCTGCTCGAATGACCTGGGTGAGACGGCGTATGCGAGCGCGACGTCCGCTCCGCCCAAGTCTTGAATGGCGACGACCGGGTCAACCTTCGCGGCGTTCACGACATGATCGGCTCCGAGCGCAGTTGCCAGTTCAAGCTTGTCGTCATCGATGTCAACAGCGATGACCGTCGCGCCGACCAGGCGCGCGTACTGAACCGCGAGGTGGCCGAGGCCGCCTACACCGAACACGGCCACTGTCTCTCCGGGCTGCACGTGTGCGACCTTGACCGACTTGTATGACGTCACGCCTGCACAACTCAGCGGCGCGGCATCGAACGGTTCGACGCCGGCAGGCACTGTCACCGCGTACCGGGCGTCGACGACGGCATACTCGGCAAAGGCGCCGTCAACCGAGTAGCCGCTGTTCTGCTGGCTCTCACACAGCGTCTCGCGACCATCGACGCAGTAGCGGCAGTGGCCACATGCGTACCCGAGCCATGGAATTGCGACTCGGTCACCGAGCTTGTGCGCCGTGACGCGCTCCCCCAGTTTCTCAACGATGCCGATCCCTTCGTGTCCGGGGACGAACGGAGGTGTGGGCTTGACCGGCCAGTCGCCGTGCGCGGCGTGAATGTCCGTGTGGCACAGCCCGGACGCTTCGATGCGCACGAGCACCTGGTCTGCGGACGGCTCAGGGATTGGACGGTCCTGGATCTCGAGTGGCTGACCAAACTGGGTGACGACGGCGGCTTTCATGATGACTCCTGCGTGGACGATGGATGACTTCCAACGTGTCGTGGTTGTCACCTGAGTTGCAGGGCCGGTTCGCCTTGAACTGAAGGACTTACGTCCCGTGTTTCGCGTGGGCCAGGGCGCGCGCTCGCCTACTTGCGATCGCGGTGCGTGCGGATGAGTCGAGGTCGGTGCTCATCCGCAGTTCGACATCACCATGATCTGGGTGGCGTTCGACCTTGAAGCCGGCGTCTGCGAAGACCTCAAGCATGGGGTGGTTCACCGCCAGTACGTCGGCTACAAACCATGCGACACCCTGTGCCCGTGCGTCCTCCGCGGCGCGCTCGAGCAGGAGGGTTGCAACGCCGAGCCCATGCGCATCGTCAGCGACCATGAAGGCGATCTCACTAGTGGACTCGTCGCAGCGCTCCACATCGGCGATGCCGATGACCCGCCCGCGTTTGAGGGTCAGATATGTGCGCGTATCGGTCGCTGGGTCGAAGAGGTGATCGAGGTGGTGCACCACAACGCCGTTGCCGAGCGTGAAGAATCGCGTGTAGAGGTTTTCCTCGCTGCACGACTCGAAGAGTGCCGTCACGGCTGAACGGTCCGAGGGCCGGAGCTTCCTGATCTCAGCAAGGCTCCCATCGGCGAGGACGACGTGACTGGTCCGATCGGTGGTGCCACCCCGAGCTGGTCGACGACTCATCGTGGCATCGCCACGCGTGTCCCGAGCTTCCGCCCCCAAGCGGTGGCGCGCTCGAGCTCGCCATCGAGAAGTGGTCCGCTGATGTCTTCGACGTAGAAGCTCTCAGGAGATGCGTACGACTCGAAACCATGCTTGTGCCCGGCCTTGGCGGCGCTCCTGGCCGCTGATCCGGGCAAGTGCCGCACCTTGGCAACACGGGTGTCGAACGTGACGAGTGCGGACGCATGCTGCTCGCGCGGAATGCCGTCGATCCACTCCCGCAAGCCAAAGTCGACCATTCCCTCGGACGCACCCTTGGAGATTGCGTCGGTCCTGGTCTGTGTCCGGCTCATCGAGAAGGCATGCGTCGGGCCTCCGGCCACGATCAGGCCGATGTCCTCCGCCGGGACGGTTGGCGCGTCCTGGACTGCGCAGAGGTTGACGTCCATCGTTTCGCGTAGGCCAGAGGCAATCGCCTCGGCGACGTGCGCGGTGTTGCCGAACATGGATTCATAGACGACAAGTGCCTTCATGACGTGCCTTCTCTCGCGGGAACGGTTGCTGTACGCCCAGTTGACCACCGTGCGAGGGCGCTCAGAACCGGCAAAGGTCGGTTACGTACGGGACCAACGGCCCGGCGATTCAGGCCGGGTTGTCCCACGAGTTCGGCAACGGTTGAAGGGACAGACGAGCAACGATCGTTCAGCAGGCTGTGCCGCGGTCGACCGAGAGCACGGCTCCCGTCACCGAGGCCGCGGCGTCCGAAGCCAGGTAGGCGATCGCGTCGGCGACATCGGTCGGCGGCATGAACCCGTACCGGGCACCGGCCGTCTCCATCAGGAGATCCCAGTCGAGCTGAGAGTCGGCGTGCTCGGCGGCGGCGTTTGTCGGCAGGTCAGTCTGTATGCCGCCAGGGCAGATCGTGTTTACCCGGATGCCGTCAGCGGCGAGCTCAAGTGCGAGTGACTTCATCAACAGGATCACGCCAGCCTTGGAGGCGCAGTAGGCCGCTTGGTAGGGCTGGGCGCGTAGGCCAGCGATCGAGGCGATCGTGACGATATTGCCCTTGCTCTCGCGAAGGTGAGGCAAAGCAGCGTGGCTCGTCAGCATTGGACCGGTCAGGTTTACGCCGAGATGGCGCTGCCAGGTGGCGACGTCCAAGTCCTCGAACCTACGGAACTGGTCGATGCCAGCGACGTTGACCACGATGTCGAGCCCGCCCAACCGATCGACCGCTGAGGCAACTGCGGCGCGAACCGAAGCCTCGTCACTGACATCGCAGGCCAGCACGTCACCGGTTGCGTTCAGGTCGACGCCCACAACGGACGCACCCTCCCCCGCCAGCAGCTCCACCGTCGCGGCACCGACACCACCGGCGGCCCCGGTCACCAGCGCCCGCTTGCCCTCGAAACGTCCCGCCACAGTTCTCCCCTTCGTGTTCCCCGACGACGCAACCTAGCAGCCAATAAGCCGGGTGACCGCGAGGATTCGTTGAATGACGACACAGAGGCCAACCGACACGTACTCTTGACCTATTGAGACCAACCGTCGTCGTTAGCTCCCATTCGGAGGTCTTGCGCATGGATGCCGCACAAAGCCAGGAATCGGCTACGCGCGCCCTGATCGCGTCTGCCAAAGAACTCGACCCAGACAGTCCTGAGTTCTACGACGCCTGCCAGGCCCTCATCAAGCATTCCGCAGGGCGTCGTTTGCAAGGTGTCGGCGCCCTCCGCAGCGAGGTCGTCGAAACCTCGCCAGTTCCTGACGCACAGAGCGAGACCTCAGAGCCATATCAGCGACCCACGCCGGCCTCCAACCACGAGGCTGACACCGCAGCACTCCGGGAAGCCCGGCGCCGCGAAGGTGAAGCCAGAGCGGACGTCCAGACGCTCCAAACGGAACTCCATACAGTTCGAGCGCAGGTCCAATCGCTCCAATCGGAACTTCAGGCCGTTCAGACGGAGCTCGAGACCCGTCAGGCGGAGCTCGTCAACGTCAAGGCGCGGTACAACGAGACCCTGACGGCACTCGAGGCCGCGTCGGAACGAGCCAGCCATTCGCGTATTGAGTTTGGGAACGCCATGTCGGCGATCGCGGAACGCGACGCGGCCATCAACGAGATGCGCCAGCTCATGGCCGACCAGGATCGGGAGATCAACGAATTGCAACGGCTTCTGATCCAAGCCGAGGAGGCTCGTATCTCCGACGCTTCCGCGATCCTCGACTCGCTCGACAAATACCGCGGCTGACGATCCACACCTCAGGCAGCCTGACGAGCGATACAGAATTGCAACCTAACTGGACCTCGAAACGGCCCGATCGCCGCAAGACTTGACCCATGCCCGATGCTGCCGCGCTCACCGAGCGATGGATCGCTGCGTGGGCACACGTTCGTGACATCGAGGTGACCGAGCTTGACGGGTGGCCGCTCGTGCACACCCGGTCACGTACGCGCGAGAGCGAGTTGATCTGCAGCGATCCCGGCCCCGAGGCGTTCAGCTCCTTGATGCGGCACATCGACGGCGATCCGCGCGCCATGCTCACGGTCATCGCCAAGGACGTCTCGCCGTACGAGGAGCTCACCCTTCCGCCGGGCGTTCGTGTCGACAGGGACGACGAGACTTTGATGACGCTCACCCTTGCGCCGACGCCAACATCCCACGATGCCGAATTCACGGCACGCTGGGACCTTCAGGGCAGCTGCGTCGTCCTTCGCCTGGAGACCGGCAACACGGTCGCGTCTGAAGGCACCGTCGGCGTGCTCGGCGACATCGCTGTGTTCGACGCGGTTGAGACGTCACCGGGCTTTCAGCGTCGTGGGTTGGGATCGTGCGTGATGTCGATGCTCACGTCGTACGCGCTCGACCACGGCGCAAGAAACGGCATCCTGGCCGCGACGGCTCAGGGAAGGGCGATGTACGAGTCGCTCGGGTGGGACGTTGCGCTCGAGATGCGCTCGCTCATGGGCACCTGATCACACGACGGCACTGCGGCGACATACCTCGTCCCACGGCGTCGGCTCCATGCCGAAATGCGTACGCGCGGCGGAGTCGTCGACGATGTATGGAGCGGTCCATTGGTATGACAGCTGCTTGAGCTCGCGCACGATCGGCACGAACCACGAAGCGGCTGCGAACACCGCGCGCGGCGTCGGCGAGACCTTGACTGCTGGCCTGCCGACGCTCGCAAGCACCTGCGTGATGGCCTCCTCCTGGGTAACAGGACGGTTGGTCGGAACCAACCAGATGCGACCGAGCGCCGACTCATCCTCTGCGGCGGCGATCAGGAGGCGCGCGGTGTCGAGCACATCGGTGAACGAGTGCGGCTGGTCCTTGCGACCAATGACCCAAGCACGCTTGCCCTTGAGCGCTCCCGGGATCTGTCGAGTGACATGTCCGTTGTCGCCGACGCCAAGGCCGACGTAGTCGGAGCCGCGGACCTCGACCGCACGAATGCGTCCCTGATCGTGCAGCGCCGTCGCGTCCGCCCACATCTTGGCGCGGAGCTTGCCTTTGTAGTCGGTGGCGGCGTCCGGCAATCCCTCGTGCATCGGCCCTTCTACGGGTCCGTACGGGTAGAGATTGCCGGTGATCGCCAGCACTGCGCCCGTACGCTCTGCTGCGCCCAGGAACGCGGCGGCAAGCGGGGGCCAGAATTCCTTCCAGGTCGTGTAGTCGGCGGGGTTGGCGCAGTTGTAGATGACCGAGCATCCCTCAGCCGCTGCGGTGAGAGCATCGACGTCCGATGCGTCGACGGTGACATGAGCGACACCGGTGATGCCGGTGTCTGTGCCCGAGCGGGTCGCGACAGTGACGTCCGATCCTCGCGCCGCAAGCAGTTGAGCAACGTGTCGGCCGACTGGTCCGGCTCCGACCACGAGATGACGATCCGTCATGATTTCCCCTTCAGATTTATGGAGAGCACCGCTCTCGCTCTCAGCATTGCATGGCCGGACCTGATTTGCAAGAGCACCGCTCTCGTTTGTTGCAAGTGCTCTCGCGATAGGTCAGGATGAGACGATGGAGCAGAAGGCAAAGACGGCTCGCCAACGTGCCCGCGAGGAAATCACCGAGGAGATCCTCGCTGCAGCACGCGCGCGACTCACCAGCCAAGGTCCCGGCGAGCTGTCGCTGCGTGCGGTCGCACGAGATGTCGGAATGGTCTCGTCAGCGGTCTACCGCTACTTCGCGAGTCGCGACGAGCTCCTCACTGCACTGCTGATCGAGGGCTACGACAGCCTTGGAGCGTCCGTTGAGGAGGCCGATCGCTCGGTCACCGACCGTGCGGACATCTCCGGGCGCTGGAGCGTCGCGTGCCGAGCCATCCGATCCTGGTCGATCGATCACCCTGGCGACTACGCCCTACTGTATGGCTCGCCCGTCCCTGGGTATGCCGCACCGCAGGACACCATTGGGCCGGCCACGCGGGTCATCAGCGTGCTGATCGCGACCGTGATCGACGCACACCGTACGGGTGCCGCACGGATCCCCAGCGCTCCCCCGGCCGCGCCTCACGGGATGGAATCGACAGTTGCCGCGGCCATGGATTTCGTGAAGTCGCGCGATGAGAGCGCGCTTCTCTCGGATGCCGAGATCGCGATGCGCACCATCATGGCCTGGACGACGATCTTCGGGACGATCTCGTTCGAGCTGTTCGGGCACCTGGTCGGCTCGGTGAGCGACTACGACGCATACTTCGACCAGATGATTGCCCGCGTCGGACACGACCTCGGGATCCTGTGACGCTTACAACGGGGTGAGCAATGCCTCACCCTCAGGATGCGGCCAATCCAATGCCCAGCCGGTTCAATGGACACGTACATCGAACTGAGGACCCGCATGCCCCGCATCACTCGCAAGACCTTCGTCGCAGCACCGGCTGAGACCGTATGGAAGCTCGCCGGCGACTTCGCCGAATGGCACCCCAAGCTCCGCATCTATGCCGACGG
>NZ_JAKFEL010000169.1:0-2200 GCF_036675695.1 Aeromicrobium sp. | reverse complement strand
CGTCGGGCCGTACCTCGCGCTGGGACCGATCGCCTTCACCGCCAGCGACGAGCAACGCGTTGACCTGCCGCGAACACGGTGGGACGAAGCTTCCTCCGTCTCGGCCGGGTACGGCGGGACGGGTGACCACCGGCTCAACGTGCGACTCGGCCACAGCCGCGGGGAAGCAGAGGGGGACCGGGACACCCGGTGCGCCGAGGCCACCCGGGGACCAGACGCCTTCCTCCTGTCGTGTGAGGCGACCACGTTGCCCGACGGATCGGTCGCCGTCACCGAGGTGTCGGCGGCATTCCCGGATCCCACCGACCCGACCGGCTTCTGGATCTCGCTGACGCGCGAGAACCTGGAGAAGGGCACCAGGCCACGGTGGACCCTGGACCCGTCCGTGAACACCAGCAAGCGGCTCGATCCGGCCGAGATCTTCTTCATCCGCTCCGTGGAGGTCGTCCACTCCGAGACCTTCCTGACCAGCGCGCGGGAGGTCGTCCGGGCGCCGTCGTACGACGCAGCGTTGGGGAAATTCGTCGTACCCGTGTCCGCCCTGCGGGAGGTCGCGACGGACCCAGCGCTCGTGATCCCGCTTCCTGAATGACCTGATCGGTCCTTTCTGTCGCGCTTTCACCCCGCGATTGTCGGAACCGTGTGGTGCCATTCGTAGCGGAGGTAGACGGCGGTCGTCGGGACCACCGGGAACTGAGGAGAAGTCAGATGACGAACTACCTGTTGAGCGTCCACGGCCCGACCGACCTGGATGAGTCGAACAACTACGGCTATGCCTCCAAGGAGGACATGGAACTGTCGTTCGCCGAGACGGGCGCCTTCAACGAGAAGCTCAAGGCCGACGGCTACTGGGTGTTCGCCGGTGGACTGGCGCCGGTGGAGACGGCCACGGTGGTCGACGGCCAGGGGGAGAAGCCCGTCATGACCGACGGCCCGTACCTCGAGACCAAGGAGGTCATCGCCGGCTTCTGGGTGATCGACGTTCCCGACCTCGACGTGGCCATCAAGCTCGCGGCCGAAGGCTCCAGGGCCTGCCGCGGCACCGTCGAGGTCCGTCCGTTCGACGGCCTGGCCTGAGTTCCTCATGTCAGGTACGGCGGGCGAGCGGGACGTGCTGGAGGCCAAACTGCTCTCTGCGCGCACCCGGCTCGCCCGCCTGACCGACGACTTCGAGGGCGTGGTCGCCGCGTCACGCGACACCAACGCCGACGACGAACACGACCCCGAGGGCGCCACGATCGCCTTCGAACGGTCGCAACTGAACGCACTCATCCAGCAGGCTCGATCTCAGGTCGCCGAGTCCGAGGCAGCTCTGATGCGTTGGACCACAGGGGAGTACGGCGTGTGTGAGCGCTGTGGAAAGCCCATCGGCGCCGCGCGACTCGAAGCCCGGCCCACGGCCAGCAACTGCATCGACTGCGCTCGTCACGTGTCGTAGTCGATGCCGTCCCACGGCTCGTAGTACGCAATGAAGTTCCCCGGCTCGATGTTGATCGAGAACGTGCCCTCGTACTCGGTGATCCTCCAGCCGAAGTCCACGCCGTTGACCTTCTTCAGGAAGGGTTCGACGGTGATGGGCTCCAGCTCGTAGTCGCCCAGTTCGGCCAGGCGGCGCTGGACGACGTCGTCCGCATCGCCGCTCGCTGCCTGACCGGGCGGGAGCCCTTCGGGCCTCAGGACGTCGTCAACCCGCACCTCAGCAAAGCTCCCGTCCGCGTTCCACAGGAACAAGCCGACATAGCCACTGCCTGGCTCGTCCTCCGAGCCGAAGTCGAAGAGCTCATCGCTCAGGAAGAACCGTCGCCCGTCTTCAGCTGTACCGGCGTAGGGCACGTGGTAGTCGTCAGGAACGATCGTGAACCGCTCCGGAGCAACCGCCGCGCCAGCGCTGGGTCCCGTTGCATCGTCATCCTCAACAGGCGAACCACAACCGCTCAACAGTGCGACAAGCGTTGCAACGAGGGCGACGGGACGGCGAGGCATGGCGGCATCATGTCAGCGACAAGAGTTCGGCCTTTGCTGGAGTTGACACAGGTCCCGTGACCGCCGGGTCAGTTGCGGATGATGCGTTCGCAATCGATCAGGCGGGGGCCGGTTCCTGTGCCCTTGACGTAGACCGTGTCGTAGGCGCCCCCACAGTCCACGTAGTCCGCGTAGCGACCGCGGTAGACGACGACCACGTCCTGTCCGGGTCCGCCGA
>NZ_JAKFEL010000264.1:0-2269 GCF_036675695.1 Aeromicrobium sp. | reverse complement strand
CCGCCGGCTGGCCGGCCGGGGCCGAGGAGCCCTGGGGCTCCTCGACCTCGGTCTCGTTGGCCATCTCGGCCGCCGCGTCCCCGAAGGACCCGGATGAGGTCACTTGGACTCACCCTCGGCTGCGTCGCTGTCGCCACCCTCGGTCGACTCGTCGGCAGGTTCGTCCACGATCTCGGCGTCCACGACGTCGTCGTCCGCCTCGCCGGTGGCGCCGGTGGCACCACCCGCAGCGGCCGCGTCGGCCTCGGCAGCGGCGTACATCGCGGCGCCCATCTTCTGGCTGGACTCGCCGAGCTTGGTGACGCCGGCGCCGATCTCCTCGGAGGTGGCGTCCTCCTTGGCGAGGGTCTCCTTGAGGGCGTCGAGGTCGGCCTTGACCTCGGTCTTGACGTCCTCGGGGAGCTTGTCGTCGTTGTCGGTGAGGAACTTCTCGGTCGTGTAGACGAGCTGGTCGCCCTGGTTGCGGGCCTCGACGGACTCGCGACGCTTGGCGTCCTCCTCGGCGTACTGCTCGGCCTCCTTGACCATCCGGTCGATCTCGTCCTTCGACAGCGCGCTGCCGCCGGAGATCGTCATCGACTGCTCGCGGCCGGACGCCTGGTCCTTGGCGGAGACGTGGACGATGCCGTTGGCGTCGATGTCGAAGGTGACCTCGATCTTCGGCACGCCGCGCGGAGCCGGCGGCAGGCCGGTCAGCTCGAAGTTGCCGAGGGGCTGGTTCTGCGACCACATCTGGCGCTCGCCCTGGGCGACCTTGATCTCGACCGAGGGCTGGTTGTCGTCGGCCGTGGTGAAGATCTCCGACCGCTTGGTGGGGATGGTGGTGTTGCGCTCGATGAGGTTGGTCATCACGCCGCCCTTGGTCTCGATGCCGAGGGAGAGCGGGGTGACGTCGAGGAGCAGCACGTCCTTGACCTCGCCCTTGAGGACACCGGCCTGGAGGGCCGCGCCGATGGCGACGACCTCGTCGGGGTTGACGCCCTTGTTGGGCTGCTTGCCGCCGAGCAGCTCGGTGACGAGGTCGCTCACGGCGGGCATGCGGGTGGAGCCGCCGACGAGCACGACGTGGTCGATCTTGTCGATCGCGACGCCGCCGTCCTTGAGCACGTTCTTGAACGGCGCGCGGGTGCGCTCGAGCAGGTCGGCGGTGAGCTTCTGGAACTCGCTGCGGGTGAGCTTCTCCTCGAAGTGGAGGGGACCCGACTCGCCGTGGGTGATGTAGGGCAGGTGGATCGTGGTCTCGCTCGATGAGGACAGCTCGATCTTGGCCTTCTCGGCAGCTTCCTGGAGGCGCTGCTTGGCGATCTTGTCGGCCGCGAGGTCGACCCCGTTGGCGTTCTTGAACTTGGTGACCATCCACTCGACGACCTTGTTGTCCCAGTCGTCGCCACCGAGGTGGTTGTCGCCGGAGGTCGCCTTGACCTCGACCACGCCCTCACCGATCTCGAGCAGGGACACGTCGAACGTGCCGCCACCGAGGTCGAAGACGAGGATCGTCTGGTCGTCGCCCTTGTCGAGGCCGTAGGCCAGCGCCGCGGCGGTGGGCTCGTTGACGATGCGGCTGACGTTGAGGCCCGCGATCTCGCCGGCCTCCTTGGTCGCCTGGCGCTGCGCGTCGGAGAAGTACGCCGGCACGGTGATGACCGCGTCGGTCACCGTCTCACCGAGGTAGGCCTCGGCGTCGCGCTTGAGCTTCTGCAGCACGAACGCGCTGATCTGCTGCGGGGTGAAGGTCTTGTCGTCGATCTCGACCTTCCAGTCCTCGCCCATGTGGCGCTTGACGGACCGGATGGTGCGGTCGACGTTGGTGACCGCCTGTCGCTTGGCGACCTCGCCGACGAGGACCTCGCCGGACTTGGTGAAGGCGACGACGGACGGGGTCGTCCGGGCGCCTTCGGCGTTGGTGATGACGGTGGGTTCGCCACCTTCAAGGACGGAGACGACGGAGTTCGTCGTTCCGAGGTCGATGCCGACGGCTCGAGCCATGTGTTTCTACCTCCTGCTTGGCCCGGGATGTCCGGGGACCTGCGAACGTGGGGAATGCTCACCATCCTGACGCCTGGCGCCCGGTCTGGCAAAACAGTTGAGTCGATGTCACTCAACTCTACGCATACGGTTCAACGCAGGGCTTGCCGGATCATTCCCAAGTCGGCGCATCTGCTCACGCAGACACTGGCGAGTCGGCGCATCTGCTCACGCAGACACTGGCGAGTCGGCACATCTGCTCACGCGGCACATCAGATGAGCCGACTCGACCTCATTTCTGTCA
>NZ_JAKFEL010000073.1:0-2278 GCF_036675695.1 Aeromicrobium sp. | reverse complement strand
GAACTCGGCGAGCTTGGTGCCGCCGTCTCCCTCATCGGTCACGATTTCGCCGGCAGTGCGCGGCGGGCGGGGCTCGAACGACTCAACCTTGGACCAGGCGTTGTCGAGGCCGACGCTTGCAGCGTCGAGGCCGAGGTCGGCGAGGCTCCATTCCTGGACCTCTTTCTTCTTCGCGGCCATGATGCCCTTGAACGACGGGTAGCGAGCTTCACCAGTCTGGTCGGTGACACTCACGACGACCTTGCCGGTCGCCTCGACCGTCTGAGCGGCGACGTCGCCGTCGCGGCGGATCTTGACGGTGTCGCCGTCGACCGTGACTTCGGAAGCGAACGTCACGGCGGGGACGCCGAGGCGCTCGGCGACGAGCGTCGGGACAACGCCCATACCCCCATCAGTCGAGGTCATGCCGAAGAACAGCAGGTCGTAGTCGAGCTTCTTGATCGCTTCGGCCAGCACGAGAGACGTAGCAAAGGCGTCAGAGCCGTGAATCGCATCGTCCTTGACGTGTACGCCAGCATCGGCGCCCATCTGCAGAGCCTTGCGGATCGCGTCGGCTGCATCGTCGGGGCCGACCGTGAGGACGGTTACTTCGCCCTCACCAGCCTCGATGACCTGCAGTGCCTGCTCGACCGCGTATTCGTCGAGCTCCGACAGCAGGCCGTCAACGCCATCACGGTCAACGGTGTTGTCTGCGCTGAACGAGCGGTTGGCGGTTGCGTCTGGGACGTACTTGACCGCAACAACGATCTTGGTCACGAGGGACCCTCCTGTGAGTTAGGGGTGCAGAGCCACCATCCCATGGCGCGAAGCGCCGGATCGAGGTGGACTCTTGTGACCTGAATGTTACCGAGGCGTAGCAATGCGAGCGAGCCCCAGCGGCATGGGTTAGGTCACATCACATTGCTTAAGCAACGCAAGAACTGGCTGACGCCAGGGCTTAGTCGTCTTCGGATCGCGAGCGCAGGAATGACTGCGCGAACAGACCGAGGACGAGATAACCGAGCGCTCCCAATCCCCAGGCCACCAGCGCTTCCTTGCTCTCGCCGTTGACACCCGAGAACGAGAACAGACCGCGCAAGGGACCGACGAGCGCATCGCAGACGTTGGAAACGACGTTGAACAACCCGCCATCATCCTGCGGATTGAGCGCCACCATGAACGCGCCGATTGCAAGAACCACGGAGAACACGAAGCCCAGGGCCCCGAGCACCACCGCAAGGGTCGGCACGAGGGTGGACCGCGCATCCTCGTCGTCGCCCGGCTGATCCGTCGGTTCGGGACGGAGTCGATCGATCAATGACTTCTTGGGCTCGCGCGGGGGCTCGACGATGTGATCGTCCTCAGCTGCGTCGGTGGATGCCGCTCCAAGCCTGACTGCAGCCTTGGCGCCCTCACGCTCGGCCTTGGCAGCAGCCTTGGCGGCAGCGGCCTCCTCGTGCTCCTTCTGGCGTGCTGCAGCGAGCTCGGCCTTCTGGGCCTTGCGAGCCTCTGCGGCTTCGCGCTTCGCCTGCTTTGCCCGTTCTTTGGCCTCGCGAGCCTCTCGTTCGCGCTGCTCTGCGTCCTCGTGGTCCTGCTGCAACTTGGCCGCGACGGCGATCGGGCGTTCGGAGCCGTCGCTGTCGTCGACATCGGGCTCGGTCGTCGGCTGCTTGCGTGCTGCCTTCGCGGCCGCCTTGGCTTCACGCCTGGCCTCGATCTCGGCCTGCCGTTCGAGCTTGGCGGCAGCCTTGGCTTCACGTCTGGCCTGGATCTCGGCCTGCCGTTCGAGCTTGGCGGCAGCCTTGGCCTCCGCCTCGTCGACCTTCGCCCGTGCCCTCATCTCCTCGTCAGCGTCGTCATCAGACGCCTGAGCCTCGCGGGCCGCCAGCTTGGCTGCTTTGGCCGCTGCTCGGTCCTCATCGCGGGCCGCCTTGGCAGCGGCCTTCTCCTCAGCACGAGCCGCCTTGGCCTCGGCCTTTGCCTGCATCCGCGCGGCACGGTCGGCCGCCTTCGCCTCAGCCTGAACCTGACGACGTTCGGCCTTCGAAGGCCCGTCGTCCACGACGTCCTTGACCTCGCTCGAATCGCCGAAGATCGACTGGATCGCCGCTGCGGTCATGACACCAGGCGTCCCGGTTTGGGGCGTAGCTGGCTCGTCTACTTCGAGGTCGTGAACATCACTTGCGCCGGACGACTCTTTTTTTGATCGGGGGGGCGAGGGCCTCAGACTCGTCGCTCACCGCCTCAGGCTGTTGGTCGTCGGCTGGTTGTTCATCCACGAACTCATCAACCAATGGCT
>NZ_JAKFEL010000096.1:0-15652 GCF_036675695.1 Aeromicrobium sp. | reverse complement strand
GGGCCAACTGCCGTGTGAGCCTATCGCACGGGGGCTACCGTGAATCCCGTGCCCAGAGTGCTCGTCGTCGACGACACCGCCTCGATTCGCTTCCTCATCCGGACCAACTTGGAGCTCGCCGGATTCGACGTCGACGAGGCGGTCGATGGCGTCGACTGCCTCGAGATCCTGAGTCGTACGGACGTGATGCCGGATGCCATCACCGTCGACGTGATGATGCCTCGAATGGACGGAGTGGCGACCGTCGCGGCGATCCGAGCCGATCCGAGAAGTGAGTCAATCGCGATCATCATGGTGTCAACGCAGGGCCACCCGGCGGCCATCCAACGTGGCATGGACGCCGGCGTCGATGCGTACATCACGAAGCCGTTCGATCCCGACTTCATGGTCAACACGGTCAGCGAAGTCATCGAGCGCCTCAAACATCCTTGAATGCGGCCCTTCTCGGACGTACGGTTTTCGTACACGGAGAGGAGGTGGTCCCAGGAATGAATAGCTCTTGGACATGTGAGGTGGCTGTCCGCTAGCCGCAAGGCTTACCGGCGGCGGCGCAAAACCCGCAGCCACCCGACCCGCAGGGAACCCGAGTAGTCCACTCGGCCCGCGCTCCTACTCCACGGAGGCGAGTGCAGCCCTGCGGGTCGTCCGCGTTTCAGGGGCAGCGCCTGTGGCCGATAGTCTTGACCGGTGACCCCCGAGCAGCTTTCCGCCGTGATCGTCGGTGCCCTTTCCTCGCTCAGCGAGGCGGGCACGATCGTGCTGCCCGATGGCGTCCCGAGCGAGGTGCTCGTCGAGCGTCCCAAGGTCCGTGAGCACGGCGACTACGCGACCAACATCGCGCTGCGACTGGCCAAGAACGCCGGTATGAATCCGCGCGACTTCGCGCAGCTGCTCGCCGACGAGCTGACCAACGCCGACGGCATCGCCAGCGCTGAGATCGCCGGTCCTGGCTTCCTCAACATTCGAGTCGCCGCAGGCGCTCAGGGTGCGCTGGCGCCGCAGATCGTCGCGGCTGGCGAGTCATACGGCACGAGCGACCTTTATGCAGGTCAGCGTGTCAATCTTGAGTTCGTCAGCGCCAACCCCACAGGTCCGATCCACATCGGTGGCGTCCGGTGGGCCGCTGTCGGCGACTCGCTGGGTCGCATCCTGGCCGCGATCGGCGCCGACGTGACGCGGGAGTACTACTTCAACGACCACGGCGTGCAGATCGACCGGTTCGCCCGCTCGTTGCTCGCCGATGCACGTGGAGAAGAAGCTCCCGAGGACGGCTATGGCGGGCAGTACATCTCCGACATCGCCGCAACTGTCATCGCGAAGCACCCCGGCGCGGCTTCACTGCCTGACGCCGATGCGCTCGAGACGTTCCGCGCCGAGGGCGTCGACCTGATGTTCACCGAGATCAAGAAGAGCCTGCACGAGTTTGGCGTCGACTTCGACGTCTACTTCCACGAGAACGACCTGCACGAGTCCGGCGCGGTCGACCGAGCGATCAAGCGGCTGCAGGAGCTCGGGATGATGTACGAGCAGGACAACGCGACCTGGTTGCGTACGTCCGACTTCGGCGACGACAAGGACCGCGTCGTCATCAAGTCCGACGGACAGCCCGCCTACATCTCCGGCGATCTCGCCTACTACCTCGACAAGCGTGAGCGTGGCTTCGACCGCTGCATCATCATGCTCGGTGCCGACCACCACGGTTACGTGTCGCGGATGCTCGCGATGTGCGCTGCTTTCGGAGACACCCCGAAGGTGAACCTCGAGCTCTTGATCGGCCAGCTGGTCAATCTCGTACGTGACGGCGAGCCGTTGCGGATGAGCAAGCGCGCCGGGACGGTCATCACGATGGAAGACCTCGTCGAGTCGATCGGCGTCGACGCGGCCCGCTACGCGCTGGCTCGCTACTCGATGGACTCGACGATCGACCTGGACCTTGACCTGTGGGCCAAACAGGACAGCGACAACCCGGTCTACTACGTCCAATATGCCCACGCACGGCTCTCGTCGATCATTCGCAATGCCGTCGACCTCGGCGTTGTCATCGATGAATCGAGCTTCAATCCTTCGTTGCTCGCTGTTGAGCAGGAGGGCGCGCTGCTGCGCTCGCTCGCCGACTACCCGAAGGTCGTCGCCCGAGCGGCTGAGCTGCGTGAACCGCATCGCGTCGCCCGCTACCTCGAGGACACGGCCGCGGCGTTCCACAAGTTCTACGATGTCGCCCACGTACTGCCCAAGGGTGACGAGGAGCCAACCGATCTCCACCGCGCACGGCTCATGCTGGTCGCCGCAACACGGCAGGTCATTGCCAATGGTCTCGGCCTGCTGGGTGTCTCCGCCCCGGAGAGGATGTAGCCATGCGGTCACACGAAGCGGGTGCCCTGCACGGTCAATCCGGCGATCGCGGACCGGCCTGGCTCCGTACTCCCGAAGACCCCAACGAGCTCGTCCCGCACCTGTGGGCGTCCAACGTCTCCAAGGTCAACGGTGTCCTGACCGTTGCCGGCGAGTCCGCGACGGACCTTGCTGCGGAGTTCGGTACGCCGACCTACATCGTCGACGAGGACGACTTCCGACGTCGCGCGCGCAGCTTCAAGGAAGCCTTCCCCGACGCTGACGTGTTCTATGCCGGCAAGGCATTCCTGTGTGTCGCTGCTGCTCGGTGGATCGCTGAGGAGGGTCTCAACCTCGACGTGTGCACGGGCGGCGAGCTTGCTGTAGCGATCAGGGCCGAATTCCCGCCGGAGCGCATTGGTCTGCACGGCAACAACAAGTCGGTCACTGAGCTGCGACGTGCGCTCGAGATCGGTGTCGGCCGCATCATCATCGACTCGGTCGAAGAGATTGAGCGAATTGGTGCGCTGGCGGCTGAGCTGGGTGTGACGGCTCCCGTCATGATCCGTGTGACGGCCGGAGTCGAGGCACATACGCACGAATACATCTCGACATCGCACGAGGACCAGAAGTTTGGCTTCTCCATCTCCGGTGGTGACGCACTCGACGCCGTACGTCGGGTGCTCGCCGATCCCGGCCTCAAGCTGCTCGGACTGCACTCCCACATCGGCTCGCAGATCTTCGTGACGGACGGTTTCGAGGTTGCGGCCCGTCGCGTACTCCGCCTGCACGCCCAGATTCAGAAGGAGCTCGGTGTCGCACTGCCGGAGTTCGACCTGGGCGGCGGCTTCGGCATCGCCTACACGACGCAGGACGATCCTTCGACTCCCGAGGACCTCGCCCGCGGCATGCTCAAGATCGTCGACGACGAGTGCGCTGCAATGGGCATTGAGGTGCCTCAGCTCTCGATCGAGCCAGGTCGGGCCATCGCCGGACCCTCGACGTTCACGCTGTACGAGGTCGGCACGACCAAGACAGTTGCTCTCGACGGCGGGGCGTCGCGTCGCTACGTGTCGGTCGACGGTGGCATGAGCGACAACATCCGTCCTGCGCTCTACAGCGCCGACTACTCCTGCACCCTCGCCTCACGTGGGTCGGATGCGCCGGCAGTTCTGAGCCGCGTCGTCGGCAAGCACTGCGAGTCGGGCGACATTGTCGTCAAGGACGAGTTCCTTCCCGGTGACGTCAAGGCTGGTGATCTGCTCGCCGTTCCCGGCACCGGTGCGTACTGCCGATCGTTGGCCAGCAACTACAACCACGTGCCCCGGGCTGCCGTCGTCGCCGTACGTGACGGTGAAGCCCGCGTGATCGTGCGCCGCGAGACCGAGGACGACCTGCTCGCCCTCGACCTCGGCTGAATCACAACCCGAGGTCGTCCAGCACGTACTTCAGGACGGTCGATCGCGCTCGTACGCTGGCCTCGACTGCCGTTGGTTCGTCACCGAGTCGCTCAAGCGGCACCGATGAGATGCCGTGGGCGATGGCCAGCTGGATCGTGTGGGCACGCTCGAGCTCGGCTTCGCCGATCTCAACACCTGACTCAGCGAGCCCCTCTCGATAGCCGACGAGCGAGACGTCCTGGATGTCGCGGAACGTCGAGGCATCGGAGCGATCAAGGTCGATCTCGCTGTAGACCAGCTGGCTCAGGTCGAAGCCGAGCGCTGATCGGCACCAGAATCCCCAGTCGATGACACAGAATCCGTCCGGAATGACCAAGAGGTTCTGCGGTGCCGCGTCTCCGTGCGCGTTGAGCAGCGGTAGCTTCTCGATCTCATCGATGAGTTCAGGGGCGGCCGCGATCAGCGACATGAGGCGTCCTCGCAGAGCTTCATCGAAATGGGCCGCGACAGCCGGGTGGTGCCAGACCCCGCCCTCTTCGTAGGTGCTGATGAACTGGTCGCTCAGCCGCTTCTCGAAGTAGATGCGGGCCTGCTGCGGCCCGGCAGGGTGTGTGAGCTCCGGTTCCATTGCGGCCACCTCGGCTGAGCCGGCAAAGCGGCCGAGCATGGCTGCCGCGCCGCGATATCGATCGAGGTCCCACGGGCTTTCGTCGTGCTCGACGGCGTCGAGCCACAGGGCGCAAGATTCGTCGTCAACCTCCGCAACTCGATAGGCCCGGGGGATGCGCATTCCGCTCGGCACTCGGATCGACAGGTCGCTACGGTAGGCATTCGGCTCAATGTGCCAGGGGAGTGCGGCCGCGATCATCTCGTGGAACTGAGGGGGGATGTCAGCCATCGCGGGCGATCGGAGCGCGGACTGCACCACCTTGACGAACAGTCGGAACGGTATGTCTGCGCCGTCCTGTCGAGCTGTTCCGCTGACCCACCAACGTTCGCCAGTGGTCAGGGTCGTCAGTCCGTAGTCGACATCCTCGACCTGTGATTCAGAGATGCTGTCAGCGGCCAGCATCTCGGCCAGCGTCTCGTCGTCGACATCGACGGGCCCGAGCGCATCTCTGCCGGTCATCGCTCCTCCTCGAACCCCTGTCCCAGAAGGTAGAGGGCTGAGTGGTCGTACGTCGAGAGGTTCAGCCGACGCGGCGCACAAGTCTCTGGGCGCCTGAACCGTTGCCGCCCAGTCCGTCATCAGAGTTGTAGAGCGCGCAGCTCTTGAGCGAAAGGCACCCGCAGCCGATGCATCCGTCCAATGTGTCCCTCAATCGCTCGAGCTGGTCGATCCGGGCGTCGAGCTCAGGGCGCCAGCGTGCTGAGAGGCGAGCCCAGTCGGCTTTGGTGGGTGTCCGTGCGCTGGGGAGCGACGACAGCGCACGGTCGATCTGGGCGAGGGAGATGCCGAGGCTCTGCGAGACGCGTATGAACGCAATGCGCCGGAGCACGTCACGGTGATAGCGGCGTTGGTTGCCAGCCGTTCGGCGACTGGTGATCAGGCCTTCGCGCTCGTAGAAGTGGAGGGCTGAGACGGCGACGCCGGCTCGTTCGGCTGTCTCGCCGGGTGTCAGCTCGCGATGGCGCAGGGAAGCGTTGCTCATGACCTGAAGGGTACTTGAGGTCTGCTCAACCGAAGAAGCGAATCGCTGCGGTCACGCCTGCTGCGACGAGAACTGCTGTGAGTACGCCCGCGCGGGCCCAGATCATCAGAGCCCCGCCGACGACGACTCCCACGAAGTCGGCTCCGACATGCAGCCGGTCGCCCTCGGCGAGGATGCTCGTGACGACCAGTGCGGCGAGGAGAGCTGGAGCCATGAGCATGATGACGCCGTTGATGCGAGGCGACAGCTCGCGACCACCCATCACGACTGGGCCGAACCCCTTGATGAGGGCCGTGACCACGGTCGCGCCCGCGATGGTCCACCAGATCGTGCTCGTCATGCGGTCTTCCTGTTCTGGCGAAGACCCCACAGTGCGACCAGGCTCGCGGCCAGCACGGGCACACCAGCCGGCGTGACCTCGACCAACGCGAGGGCGACGACGGACCCAGCGAGGGCAATGCTCGCCGCGCGACGGTTCTTGATCTCGGAGATCAACAGAGCGAGGAAGAACATTGGGTAGATCGCGTCGAGACCGAACCGTGAGGTGTCGCCGAGCAGGTCGCCGCCAAAAGCCCCGAGCGTGGTCCCGGTGACCCAGCAGACGTACTGCGGAGCGGTCGAGCCGAACAGGAACCAACGGTCGAAGGTGCCGTCCCCGCGACTGGCCATCGCCCACGAGGCGTCGACGACCGTCTGCCCCTGGGCGGCTCGGAGGGCCGGGGGACCGGGCAACGACGGACCGAGGGCAATGCCCATGGGGAGGAATCGTGAGTTCATGAGCGCCGCGGCGGCAACCGCCGCTCCGGCTGTCCCCCCGCCGACCAGGATCGCGACGGCAGTGAATTGGGCCGAACCTGCAAAGACGATGGCGGACATGATGATGGCGGCCGCGACCGAGAAGCCAGCATCTCGAGCGATGACACCGAACGACGCAGACAGCAGGAGTCCTACGGCGGCGTACGGAATGCCAGCTCTGGCACCCGCAACGAACGAGGCGCGGTGATCCTCGGCGCGGGATTCAGGGCTCGTCACGAATCCAGCCTGCCACCCTCGACCCACCGCTCGCGTGGCGGGCTTGACCTCAACCGAAGTTGAGGTTGTGGAGTTTGTTCCACAACCAACGAGGAGAAGCATGCACGCGATCAGGCAGTACGAGCTCGGCGGACCCGAGGTGCTCCGCTACGAGGAGGTCAAGGACCTCGAGCCCGGTGAAGGTCAGGTGCTCATCGCCGTGCTGGCGTGTGGTGTCCACTTCATCGACACCTCATTGCGCGCTGGCTTCACCAGTGCATTGCACAAGCCGCTCGAGCTGCCGATGACACCCGGGCGCGAGGTCGCTGGAGTCATCGAAGCCGTGGGCAAGGGCGTCGATGAGTCCTGGCTGGGTGAGCGCGTCGTGGCACACCTTGGGATGGCCAGCGGCGGATACGCCGAGCAGGCGATCGCCGAGGTCAACAGTCTTCACGAGATCCCGAGCGGGCTGTCGTACGCCATCGCAGTTGCCGCTATCGGAACTGGAAGGACGGCAGCGGGCATCCTCGACCAGGCGCCGATCCACGCAGACGACATCGTGCTGATCACGTCGGCGGCCGGTGGCCTCGGGGTCCTGTTGATTCAGGCCGTCAACGAGGCTGGTGCGACCTCGATCGCCCTGGCCGGCAATGCCGACAAGGTTTCGATCGCCCGTGGGCAGGGAGCCGCGATGGCCGTCGACTACCGCATCGACGGCTGGGACGAGATCGTTCGCCGCAAGCTCGGTGGCGACCTGGTGACGCTGGTCTTCGACGGCGTCGGTGGCAGGGCAGCAGACGAGGCGTTCGGCCTGCTCGCGCCCGGCGGACGGATGATGCAGTACGGCTGGCACTCCGATGAGCCCACCACGTACGACGACCCTAGGCGGACCGTGAGCATGATGCTCGGCCCGCAGCTGATGGCGCGCCCTGGCGGGCTGCGCTCGCTGGAGGAAGAGGCGCTCGGGAAGGCGGCCGACGGTTCGCGGGTGCCGCTGGTCGGATCGCAGTACGCGCTCTCCGACGCGGCTGCCGCGCACCTCGACCTGGTCGAACGACGCACCCACGGCAAGGTCGTCCTCGTACCGGACGCGCGGCTGTGACGATCGAGGTTCAGCCGCGTGAACGCCTGTGGCTTGGCCCGTACGGACGAGTTGTCGCGGGGATCTTCGCCTTGGCGTTCCTCATTGCGTTCGAGTCGCTGGCGGTCGCCACGGTCATGCCGGTCGTCGCGAAGGACCTTGATGGATTGAGTCTGTACGCGCTCGCCTTCGCAGCGCCCACTGCGATCGCTGTCATCACGATGGCGATCGGGGGTCCGATGATCGATCGCCAAGGTCCTGGCCCGGGTCTGCTTACGGGAGTGGGCATTTTCGTGCTGGGGCTTGTGATTGCCGGATCAGCGCCGAACATGGAGGTGTTCCTCCTGGGTCGTTGCGTCCAGGGCCTGGGCAGCGGCTTCGTGGGCGTCGGACTCTATGTCGTCATCGGCAGCGTATTTCCCGACGAGATGCGTGCCCGTGTCTGGACCGTGATGACGAGTGCGTGGCTCCTGCCGGGGCTGGTCGGACCGGTGATCGCTGGATTCATCGCCGATCAGGTTGGCTGGCGCTGGGTGTTCCTCAGTGTTCCTGTGATCGCGGTCGGCTCCGTGGCGTTGTTCTGGGATGCCGTCCGGCGCGTCAAAGGCGATCACAGCGTCAAAAACGATCACCGACGTGTCTGGTGGGCCGCGTTGACCGCGACCGGCATCCTCGGCGTGAGCGTCGCGGGTCAGCGCGGGTTCGCGCTGTGGCCTGCCTTGTTGGTCGCCGGGTTCGCACTGACGTTTGTGTACGGTCCCCGGCTCCTTCCCAGCGGCACGTGGCGGGGGCGTCGAGGCTTGCCGAGTGTCATCGCTGCGCGGAGCTTGCTGAGCGCGGCCTTCTTCGGGGCCGAGACGTACGTCCCGCTTTCACTCGTCGAGCATCGTGGACTGAGCGTTTCCCAGGCGGGTCTTCTTCTGACCAGTGCCGCCGTGTTGTGGTTCACCGGCTCGTGGATGGCTGCCAACGTACCCGCACTCTCGTCCAAGGTGCTGAGGGTCAGGGTCGGCGCGGTATGCGTGCTGGTCGGCACGACTGCCGGGGCATTGAGCCTGGTCGATACTGTGCCAGTTGTCTTGATCGCGGCGATCTGGAGCATCGCCGGGCTCGGGATGGGCATGGCAGCGTCGACGCTCGGGGTCTTGCTGCTCGATCACTCGGCGCCTGGTCAGCAGGGCGTCAACAGCGCTGCCATGCAGACCAGCGATGCGGCGGTTCAGTCGCTCGTGCTGGCAATCGGCAGCGTGGTTTTCGCAATCATGCTCACGACTCATGCGATGACCGGCTACGTACTGGTATTCGTGTTGGCCATGCTCACGGCGGCAGTCGCAGTGGCCGTCTCAACTCGCTTGGAATCTCACGCCTGAGTTGGTGCTCAACCAGTGCAGACGACGACTTGGTAGAGCTTCGTGGCGGTACTGGTGCTCGCCCTGACTCCGTCGACCGTGATGGTGCAGGTCGCATACGTTGAGCCCTCGCTGACCTGCACGTATGCCTGCGCGACGGCTCGTGGACCACGCAGGTTGTAGGTCTTCGAGGTCTGGCGATTGGCCACGCGCACGGGGGTGTCACCGTGCTTGGTCCGGTACCGATACTTCATCGGACCATCGGAGGTCAGGGTGATGACCACGTTGTGAACGGTGGTGCCCGTGCCCGCGTACTTGAGTGGATCGCCGGTGACCGTGATTCCACCATCGCCGTCGAAGAACTCCTCGAAGCCCTCGGGCACCTCATCGCGAGGCGGTTGGATCGGCTGGAGGCTCACGTTCGGCGCGGTGGGACCCGCCGCGGTGGGCTCGTCGTCGTCGTTCTCCACAAACATCATGTACGCGCCGACGAGCAGGAGGATCGTCCCGAGGACCGTCGCCACAACAGCGATTCTTTGTCCTCGACGTCGAGAGTGGCGCATGAACCTTCTTAACACGGTGTTGGGGTCGAACTTCCTTTCGAGACAACGACTGGGAACCGGTGGAGTTATCCAGATCGCGCGACGCTGCATGTCCATCTATTCGGGGAGTGCCGCGCCGAAACTCATGCGCCGATACCCTTGACCAGTGAGCGCCTCATCGTGGTCTGCCGGCCGCCCACTTCGCGTTGCCCTGCTGGGCTGCGGCGTCGTGGGCAGCGAAGTCGCGCGCCTGCTGACCCGTGACGCAGAAGAGTTGGCGCAGCGCGTCGGCGCCCCGCTCGAGCTGGCCGGCATTGCCGTACGTCGGCTCGGTCGCGAGCGCGACCTCGACGTCTCGCCTGACCTGTTCACCACAGACGCCGCTGGACTGGTGAGCAGAGGCGACATCGACGTGGTCATCGAGGTGATCGGTGGCATCGAGCCCGCTCGTGAGCTGATCCTGTCGGCGCTCGAGAACGGCGCGTCCGTCGTGACGGCCAACAAAGCGCTCCTTGCCGAGGACGGCGCAACGCTGTTCGAGGCGGCTGAGAAGGCCGAGCGCGACCTGTACTTCGAAGCCGCTGTTGCGGGTGCCATTCCGATCGTGCGTCCGCTGCGCGAGTCGCTCGCCGGCGACTCGGTCGAGCGCGTACTCGGCATCGTCAACGGCACCACCAACTTCATCCTCGATGCCATGACCACCAATGGCACGGGATTCTCAGAGGCACTCGATGAGGCGCAGCGACTCGGCTACGCCGAGGCGGACCCGACTGCTGACATCGAGGGATTCGATGCGGCCGCCAAGGCAGCGATCCTGTCGGGACTCGCGTTCCACACGCGGATGACCCTTGGGGACGTCCACCGTGAAGGCATCACCGAAGTCAGCGCTGCCGACATTCGCTCGGCGAGCGAAATGGGTTGCGTCGTCAAGCTGCTGGCGATCTGCGAGAAGCGAGACACCCCGGACGGCCCCGCAGTCTCGGCACGGGTGCACCCGGCAATGATCCCGCTCTCGCACCCGCTGGCCAGCGTCCGTGGTGCGTACAACGCGGTGTTTGTCGAGAGCGAGTCGGCAGGTCAGCTGATGTTCTACGGTCCGGGTGCCGGCGGTGCGCCGACGGCGAGTGCCGTGCTCGGCGACGTCGTCTCAGTCGCCCGCAACCGTCGCAACGACGTCTTTGGTCCGGGTGAGTCGACCCATGCGCAGCTCGAAGTGCTCGACATCGGCCGAGCTCGTACGCGCTACCACGTTGCGATCGATGTCGACGACCGTCCGGGCGTGCTCGCTGCGGTGGCTCACGCCTTCGCCGAGTTCGACGTGTCGATCCGGACGGTGCGTCAAGAGGGCTCCGGTCTCGATGCACAACTCGTGATCGTGACCCACGAAGCCGACGACGCTGCGCTGTCGGCGACGGTCGCTGCGCTGCGTGAGATGGACATGGTGCGCGACGTTTCATCTGTCATGCGCGTCGAGGGAGGGTTCTGAATGGCTCACTTGTGGCGTGGCGTCATCGAGGAATACCGCGAGTGGCTTCCGGTCACCGCCGACACCCCGGTCATCACCCTGCGCGAAGGCGGAACACCGCTGGTGCACTCGGCCTGGCTGTCAGGTCTGGTGCACGGCGACGTATGGCTCAAGGTCGAGGGCGACAACCCCACCGGGTCTTTCAAGGATCGCGGTATGACGCTGGCTCTCTCGGTTGCCGTCGGCGAAGGCGCCAAGGCCGTCGTGTGCGCCTCGACCGGCAACACCTCGGCATCGATGGCTGCCTATGCCGCTCGAGCCGGCATCACTCCGATTGTCCTGGTTCCGCACGGCAAGATCGCCGCAGGCAAGATGGCGCAGGCGGTCATGCACGGTGCAGAGATCATCCAGGTCAAGGGTGGTTTCGACGAGTGTCTGCAGCTCTCCCGAGGACTTGCCGACAAGTACCCCGTCGCGCTGGTCAACTCGGTCAACCCCGTACGTCTCCAGGGGCAGAAGACTGCCGCATTCGAGATCATTGACGCGCTCGGCGCGACGCCTGACATGCACGTGCTGCCCGTCGGCAACGCCGGCAACATCTCTGCCTACTGGATCGGCTATCGCGAGTACGCCGATGCCGGCATGTCGACCAAGACTCCGCTGATGTGGGGCTTTCAGGCGCAGGGTGCCGACCCAATCGTGCAGGGCGCCCCGATCCAGCACCCCGAGACTCTGGCGACCGCCATTCGCATCGGCAATCCAGCCTCGTGGCACCTCGCCACGGCTGCGCGGGACGAGTCGGGTGGACGTATCGACTCAGTCAGTGACGAGCAGATCCTTCAGGCGCAGCGTGACCTCGCCTCGCACGACGGCGTGTTCGTCGAGCCTGCATCAGCTGCAGGCGTCGCCGGACTCGTTGCTGCAGCCTCCGCCGGTCAGGTCGAGTCCGGGCTGACGATTGCCGTCACCGTCACCGGCCATGGCCTGAAGGATGTCGACACCGCACTCACGGGCATCGGCTCGATCGTTGACGCCGTCATCGAGGCCGACGTCGACGCCGCGGCTGCCGCTGCGGGTCTCGCGTGAGCTTCGTCGCCGGTCCGGTCACCGTACGTACCCCGGCTTCCAGTGCCAACCTCGGTCCAGGCTTCGACGCACTCGGGCTTGCCCTCTCGTTGTACGACGACGTCACGGCTGAGGTGCTGCCGTTCGGCCTCGAGATCGAGGTGGCCGGCGAGGGCAGCGAAGGTGTTCCGAAGGACGAAAAGCATCTGATCGTGCGAGCGATGCATGCCGCGTTCGATGCGCTGGGAGAGCGCCCTCCCGGCCTTCGACTCACCTGCGTCAATGCGATCCCGCACGGTCGCGGGCTGGGTTCGTCGGCTGCCGCGATCGTCGCGGGCATCTCGCTCGCCAATGCTCTGTTCGACGGAGATGGACTCGACGGCGTGGCGGCGTTCCAGCTCGCGGCCGATCTTGAAGGTCATCCCGACAATGTTGCTGCGGCGATGTTCGGTGGGCTGACGATCGCCTGGCTCGACGATGGAGCGGCGCAGGTCGAAAGACTCGACTCGAGTGTCCAGGTGACAGCGTTCGTCCCGCCCGAAGCCGTGTCGACCGAGAAGGCACGCGGGTTGCTGCCTGCGACGGTTCCCCACGCCGATGCTGCGGCCAACGCTGGTCGCGCTGCCCTGCTCGTACGCGCTCTTACTGATGCACCACGTGTGCTGCTCGCGGCGACTGAGGACCGGCTCCATCAGTCGTTCCGAGCGAGCGCGATGCCGGAGTCGTACGAGCTGATGTCGAGCCTGCGCGCGGACGGTATTGCCGCCACGATCTCGGGTGCCGGACCTACTGTTCTGGCCTTTTCGCGAGGGCTTGGCGACCGCCTCCCTGGCGGCTGGACCCTCCACGAGCTGGACGTTGATCTTGAGGGCGCACACGTCGTTGTGACATGAACCATGCGGGAATGCTGGGCGACCTAAGGGTGTCCCTCCCCATTCACGCCCGGCGTGCGCGGCCCCGCATCTCGACCGGTGGCGTTCTCGTCCTTCGCAGCACTACCCGGTGCGCCTCAGTCCGCCCCCTACTCGCTGCGCTCGTGGGGGGACCCCCAGGCCTTGCCGGACCGAGCGCGGATGCCACGCTCGCTGTTCGACCGTCAATGGGGAGGGACGCCCTTGGTGTTATGGTGGAAAGGTCGGAGTCGAGTTCATACTCCCCGGCAAGCCATTTAAGAAGCCCGTCGGATACGGGCAAGCCTTTTATGTGATCTGGAATCTCCAGTTACTTGGCCAGTGGCCTCATTCAAAGGAACCTACGTGACAGAAACATCCACGACACCTGACCCCATCGCTGTTGACACAGCTACCGAGACCCCCAAGAAGTCCGGGGGAGGACTGGGCGGCAAGGTGCTCGCCGAGCTGCAGGACATCGCCGGCGGACTCGGAATCGACGGTGCGCCTGGTATGCGCAAGGGCGCCCTCATCGACGCCATCAAGACAGCTCGCGGCGAGAACGCCCCAGCCAACGTTGACAAGGCAGATGCTCCGGCCAAGTCCGAGAAGGCAGACGCCCCGGCCAAGTCCGAGAAGGCAGACGCCCCGGTCAAGTCCGAGAAGAACGACGTCAAGAGCGATGCTGCTGAGGGCGATGCCCCCAGCAAGAGCGATGAGTCCAAGGACGACGCGAACGACGACGGCGGCAACCAGAACAACAACCGCAACCGCAATCGCAACCAGAACACTGGCAACAACCAGGGTGGTGGCGGCAACCAGCAGAACCGCAACCAGAACAACCAAGGCGGCGGCAACCAGCAGAACCGCAACCAGCAGAACCAGAATCAGAACCGCAACCAGGGCCCCGAGGACGAGGACGATGAGTTCGGTGGAGGCCGTCGTCGCAACCGTCGCGGACGCAACCGCAATGGCGGACGTGGCGGCATGGAGGCCGAGCCGACCTTCACCGAGGACGACATCCTCGTACCCGCTGCCGGCATCCTCGACATCCTCGACAACTACGCGTTCGTCCGTACGACGGGCTACCTGCCGAGCGAGAACGACGTCTACGTCTCGCTGACGATGGTCCGCAAGTGGGGACTCCGTCGCGGCGACGCCGTCATCGGCCAGGTGCGCCAGCCCCGCGAGGGAGAGCGCAAGGAAAAGTTCAACCCGATGGTCAAGATCGACTCGGTCAACGGGATGACGCTCGACGACAGCAACAAGCGCGTCGAGTTCGCCAAGCTCACCCCGCTCTACCCGTCGGAGCGCCTGCGCCTCGAGGGTGAGGCCGGCGGTATCACCGGTCGCGTCGTCGACCTGGTTGCCCCGATCGGCAAGGGTCAGCGCGGTCTGATCGTCTCGCCGCCCAAGGCCGGCAAGACGATGATCATGCAGCAGGTGGCCAACGCGATTACCGAGAACAACCCCGAGGTCCACCTGATGATCGTCCTCGTCGACGAACGTCCGGAGGAGGTCACCGACTTCCAGCGGACCGTCAAGGGTGAGGTCATCGCCTCGACGTTCGATCGTCCGGCGACGGATCACACGATGGTTGCCGAGCTCGCGATCGAGCGCGCCAAGCGTCTCGTCGAGCTGGGTCACGACGTCGTGCTGCTGCTTGACGGCATCACGCGTCTTGGTCGTGCCTACAACCTCGCTGCTCCGACCAGCGGACGCATCATGTCGGGCGGTGTCGACTCGTCGGCGCTCTACCCGCCCAAGAAGTTCTTCGGCGCTGCCCGCAACATCGAGGACGGCGGTTCGCTGACGATCCTCGCCACGGCGCTGGTCGAGACCGGTTCGCGTATGGACGAGGTCATCTTCGAAGAGTTCAAGGGCACCGGCAACTGGGAGCTCCGCCTGCGTCGCGACTTCGCGGACAAGCGCATCTTCCCGGCTATCGACGTGGACGCCTCGAGCACTCGTCGGGAAGAACTGCTCATGGGCAAGGACGAGCTCGCAGTCGTATGGAAGCTGCGCCGGGTTCTTTCGGGCCTCGAGGGTCAGCAGGGCCTCGAGCTCATCCTCGACAAGCTCAAGAAGACCGACAGCAACGTCGAGTTCCTGATGCAGATCAACAAGACGCTGCCGCAGGACACCAACAACGGCAGCTGAGTCATTCGCGAAGCCCGGTGCCCTGAGGGGTGCCGGGCTTCGTGCTGTCCGAGTGAGCGGTAGTTGAACGGCGCACTAGTCTTGGTGCCATGACAACTGCGCATGACTTCTCTGCCACAGCCATTGATGGCACCGAGCAGCTTCTGTCCGACTACAAGGGCAAGGTTCTCCTGGTCGTCAACACGGCGACGAATTGTGGGTTGACCCCGCAGTTCAAGGGCCTCGAGCGAATCTACGAGGAGTACGTCGATCGTGGCCTCGTCGTACTCGGCTTTCCGTGCGATCAGTTCGGCGGCCAGAACCCCGGCGACGACGCTGAGACCGCGACGTTCTGTGAGAAGAACTATGGCGTGACGTTCCCGCTGTTCTCCGAGATCGAGGTCAACGGCAAAGGCGCCCACCCGCTCTACAAGTGGCTCAAGTCTGAGAAGAGCGGCCTCGGCGGGAGCAAGATCAAGTGGAACTTCACCAAGTTCCTGATCGACGCCGAGGGCAATGTCGTCAAGCGCTACAGCTCGACGACGGCCCCCGGCAAGATCAAGGAAGACATCGAAGCCCTCCTGCCTGAGTAGCCCAGGGAATTGCTCGACCCGGATTCGCGTTACACCTGTGCCAACTGGCACAATTGACCCTTGGTACTGGTTCACGGATCGCATTCAGCGAGACGACCCAGTCGCCGCGAGAGGACACCATGAAGCAAGGCATT
>NZ_JAKFEL010000110.1:0-68484 GCF_036675695.1 Aeromicrobium sp. | reverse complement strand
CGGTGGTCGTGGACCCGGTGAGACCAAGCTCGAGACCGATCGTCGTCGCATCCAGATGAAGATGACGAAGCTGCGCCGTGAGCTCAAGGAGCTCGGCGTCGCCCGCGAGACCAAGAAGGCCAACCGCAAGCGTCACCAGGTTCCGTCGGTCGCGATCGCGGGCTACACCAACGCCGGCAAGTCGAGCCTGCTCAACAGGCTCACCGATGCGGGTGTGCTGGTCGAGGACGCGCTGTTCGCAACCCTCGACCCGACCACACGTCGTACGCAGACCTCGGACGGTCGCGTCTACACGATGTCCGACACGGTCGGCTTCGTACGCAACCTCCCGCACCAGCTCGTCGAGGCATTCCGCTCGACCCTCGAGGAGGTCGCCGAGGCTGACCTGGTGCTGCACGTGGTCGACGGCGCGCATCCCGATCCCGAGGGTCAGATCCGTTCCGTGCGCGAGGTCTTCGCCGATGTCGACGCCGACAAGGTGCCCGAGATCATCGTGATCAACAAGGCCGATGCGGCCGATCCGATCGTGCTCAAGACGCTGCTCTCCAAGGAGCCGCACGCCGTCGTCGTCAGTGCCAAGACCGGCGAAGGCATCGATGAGCTGCTCAGTGCCATCGAGGCCGACCTCCCGCAGCCGGCCACCCGAGTCGATGTGATGCTCCCGTACGCGCGCGGCGACCTGCTCAACCAGATCCACACCCAGGGCGAGATCGAGTCTCTCGACCACGAGGGCGACGGCACCCATGTCGTGGCCCGAGTCCACGGTCACCTGGCAGCCGAGCTCGAGCCCTACGCCGTCTAACGCCGGTAGCCTTTCGGGCATGGCTGATGTGGCCGCCCGGCGCCCGCTTGCTGGAATCGCTATTGCCGTTGGCTTACTGCTGCTCGTGACGGCGAGCAGGTACGGCTACCACCGCGACGAGCTCTACTTCATTGCTGCAGGGGATCATCCCGCCTTCGGCTACACCGACCAGCCGCCCCTGGTCCCGCTCCTCGCATGGGCGATGGATGCGATCAGTGCGGGCTCGTTGACGGTGTTCCGGCTGCCGTCGGCGATCGCTGCGGCGCTCACAGTCTTCCTGACGGGGTTGATCGCGTACGAGCTCGGTGGGTCTCGCCGCGCACAGATCCTTGCGAGCGTGTGCATGGCGGTGGCTTCGATCACATACGCCGTCGGACATCTGGTGTCGACCACCACGTACGACCTGCTTGTCTGGGCTGCCCTGAGTTGGCTCTTGATTCGAGCAGTACGCGATGACGGACGCATCTGGCTCGTCGTCGGGGTTGTCGCCGGAATCGGTCTGCAGGTCAAGGTGCTGGTCGCCTTCCTGCTGTTCGCGGTGGCAGTCAGCATCGTGTTGGCCGGCCCGAGGAGTGTGCTGCGGTCTCGGTGGATGTGGTGTGGCGGGCTCATCGCGGTCGCACTGTGGTCACCGCACCTCTTGTGGCAAGCCCAGAACGAATGGCCGCAAGTCCAGCTCGCCGACTCGATCGCCGCAGGCAATTCGGGGACGAGCGAGCCCCGCTGGGTCTTCCTGCCGGCACAGCTGGTTTTGGTTAGTCCGCTGCTCTTCCCTATCTGGATGGTCGGCTGGTGGCAGTTCGCGCGATCGAATGAGCTGCGTGCCTGGCGATTCTTCGCGGTGTCGTACGTCGTGCTGGCCGTGGTGTTCATAGCCACGGGAGGCAAGCCCTACTACATCGCTGGGCTCTATCCGGTACTGCTTGCAGCGGGCGCCGAGCCCACGCTCCGATGGGTCGAACGTGGTCGCGCCCGACTGGCCCTGCTTGGGGTCGCAGTCGTGGGCAGCCTTGCCGCAGCGGTCTTCCTGTTCCTCCCGGTTGTGCCGGTCAACAGTCTCAACGACGCGGGCATCCTTGACATCAACTACGACGCGGGAGAAACCGTTGGGTGGCCGGAGTTCGCCGACACGGTCGCTGGAGTCGTCAAGGACAACACCAGTGGCGCGGAGCGACCGATCGTCCTGGCCGGCAATTACGGTGAAGCCGGAGCGATGCTGCGATATCGCCCCAATGCTGCTTCGGTGTTCAGTGTTCACAACTCGTTCTGGACGTGGGGCCCGCCGCCCGAGGACACCTCGACTGCGGTGGTGGTCGGTATGTCTCAGGACCAGCTCTACCGGTGGTTCGAGCGCGTCGAGCCTGCAGCCACAATCGACAACGGAGCCGGGGTCGACAACGACGAGCAGGGCGAGCAGATCTGGGTGTGCAGCGGACCGATCGAACCCTGGGCATCGATGTGGCCCGAGATGCGCCGCCTTGGCTGAGCCGGCGCGCTACGCCGTCGATCGCACTCGCTTGTCATAGCGCAGGATCGGGACGGCGAACGTGCCGGTTGAGGTCTCCGCGAGGTACTCGCTCGCCCCGCCATTCACCCAGCCACACCGCTCATAGAACTGGCGGGCTCGCGCATTGCCCTCCACCACAGCAAGCCAGGCGAGGTCATACCCGTTGGCGATGATTCCTTCGCCGTGACTCAGCAGCGCTGTGGCGACACCGCTGCCCCGAGCAGACACGTCCACATAGAGCTCCTCGATCTCGTCGACTCGCACCGTGACGAACCCGACGACTTGATGGTCGACGACTGCGACGGCGCTCGAGGCAATGCGGGACGACGTGAGGGCAAGAAAGTGTGCCTCTTGTCGGTGCTCGTGCAAGCCATCAGGGACGTTGCCCTCGTGCCCATCAGCCCATCCGCGATACCAAATGTCTGCAATCGCATCGGCATCCTCACCGGTTGCGGCTCGAAGCTCCATGATCGTGACGTTAACGGTGGACGCAGACCATCGCTCGTCAGCATCGGCGGATAGCCTTCGGCTGTGGCCAAGACCCCTGACGTTCGTGCGGTGCTCCATGCAGCCGTCGAGGCAGTCGGGGGAGAGGAACGCCCCGGCCAGATCGAGATGGCTGAAGCCGTGCGCCACTCTCTCGAATCAGGTGAGCACCTCCTGGTCCAAGCGGGGACTGGCACTGGCAAGTCGCTCGGCTATCTCGTTCCGAGTCTCCTGCACGGCAAGCGCGTCATCGTCGCCACCGCCACGCTCAACCTGCAGCACCAGCTCGTCGAGCGAGACATACCTGCGCTCAAGGACGCCGCCCGCAAGACCATGGGCGAGGTGCCGCACCACGCGGTCGTGAAGGGCCGCAGCAACTACGCGTGCCTGCACCGCGTACGCGAGGGCGCGCCCGACGACCAGGGCACTCTCGTCGAGGTACCCGAGGGCTCGCTCGGAGCCGAGGTCGTGGAGCTCCGTGAATGGGCCGAGGAGCAGGCATCGGCCGGTCACTCTGGCGACAAGGACTCGGCGCCGTCCCACACCGAGCGCGCCTGGCGACAGGTCAGCGTCAACCATCGCGAATGCCTTGGCGCATCGCGTTGTGCCCACGCCCAGGAATGCTTCGCCGAGCTGGCTCGCGAGGACGCCCAGGACGCCCAGCTGATTGTCACCAACCACGCATTGCTGGCGATCGACGCGATCGACGGTGTGCCGATGCTGCCGGAGTACGGCGCGGTCATCGTGGATGAGGCCCACGAGCTCGCTGCCCGCGTCACGCAGGCGTCGACCGACGAGCTCGACTCCGCCATGATCGAGCGCGCTGCCCGCAGAGCTCGGACCCATGCCGACGGCCAGGGAGCAGATGATCTCGCTGACGCCTCCGACGCGCTGAACGACGTGCTCGTCCGCATGGACGAGGGGCGCATCGACAACGTCGACGAGTCACTGCAGGAAGCGCTCGCACTCATTCGCGACTCTGCTCGCGCGACCATGTCCGACTTCCCCAAGGAGGACGGCAAGTCCGAGCCCGATGCTGCGCGACAGCAGGCACGAGGGATGGTCGACGACGTACGCAAGATCGCCGACCGGATGGCGTCCAAGGGCGAGACTGAGGTGCTCTGGATGAGTGCTGGTCAGCGCGACAAGCGTCTCCACATCGCACCGATTGACGTGTCGGCGAGCCTCCGCGAGAAGCTCTTCGGCGAGAAGACCGTCGTGCTGACCAGCGCCACCCTCAAGCTCGGTGGCGGATTCGATCCGGTCGCCCAATCGCTGGGCCTCAAGCCCGGCGACGACGACTGGTCGTCGCTCGATGTCGGATCGCCGTTCGACTACCAGCAGCAGGGAATGCTCTACGTCGCCAAGGACCTTCCGCTGCCTGGTCGCGATGGTCTGGAGGAGGCGCAGCTCGCCGAGATCACCGCGCTCGTCGAGGCGGCCGGCGGTCGTACGCTCGGGCTCTTCTCCTCACGCCGCGCTGCCGAACGTGCAGCTGAGGTCGTACGCGAACGGCTCCCTGACATCGACATCTGGTGCCAGGGCGACGCGCAGCTGCCCGAGCTGGCACGCAGGTTCGCCGAGACGCCGAGCACCTGCCTGTTCGGCACTCTCAGCCTGTGGCAGGGCGTCGACCTCCCGGGCGACACCTGTCAGCTCGTGATCATCGACCGCATTCCGTTCCCGCGCCCCGACGATCCGTTGATGAGCGCGCGTCAGCGGCTTGTCGAGAAGCGTGGCGGCAACGGGTTCATGAACGTCGCCGCCCATCACGCGGCTCTGTTGCTCGCGCAGGGGACTGGTCGGCTCATCCGTCGGGCGACTGACAAGGGAGTCGTCGCGATCCTCGATCCGCGCATCGTCACCGCTCGCTACGGCTCGTTCCTTGCGGCGTCACTGCCCGACATGTGGCGGACAACTGATCGCGAGACCGCGTTGGGTGCGTTGCGCCGGCTCGACGAAGCGGCGACCACGCCTTGATAGCCTGTTGAGGCTCTGACCAACCAACGTTCGTAGGGACCACCGTTGACTGTTCTGATCACCGGCGGTGCCGGCTACATCGGTTCGCACATTGTGCGAGCATTCCGGCTGGCCGGACTCGATTGCATCATCGTCGACGACTTCTCCAGCGGCCATCGCGAGTTCGTCCCCGACGACGTCGTCGTGATCGACAGCTCGATTCTTGACACCAAGATCCTGGCCAAGGCCATGGTCGAGCACGAGGTCGAGGCGGTCGTCCACCTGGCGGGCTTCAAGTACGCCGGTGTGTCCGTGCAGCGACCCCTGCATACGTACGAGCAGAACGTGCAGGGCACCGTGAGCCTGCTGCAGGCCATGCATGAGGCGGACGTGGACAAGATCGTGTTCTCCTCGAGTGCCGCCGTCTATGGCACCCCCGACGTCGACATCGTCACCGAGGCGACGGCGACGGCACCGGAGTCGCCCTATGGCGAGACCAAGCTGATCGGGGAGTGGCTGATGCGCGACGCGGCGCGTGCGCATCCGCTGCACCACACCTCGCTGCGCTACTTCAACGTCGTTGGCTCGGCGACGCCCGAGCTTTACGACTCGAGCCCGCACAACCTGTTCCCGCTGGTCATCGAGGCTTTGCTGGAGGGCCGTACGCCGCGCATCTACGGCGATGACTACCCGACGGCCGATGGCACCTGCGTACGCGACTACATCCACGTCGCGGACCTGGCCGATGCGCACGTCGTGGCAGCGCAGAAGTTGCTCGCCGGCACTGAGCTCGAGCCGGTCTACAACCTTGGTAGCGGTGATGGTGTGTCGGTGCGCGAGATCATGACGGCTGTCGCAGATGCCACGGGCATCGCGTTCGAGCCCGAGATCGCAGCACGACGCGAAGGCGATCCCGCCCGCATCGTCGCGTCAGGTGAGCTTGCGGCGCGCGACCTGAACTGGGCGATGCGTCATACGGTCGCCGACATGGTCACCAGCGCCTGGCAAGCCCGCAACGCAACCCAACGCCGCGATTTGTGACGCGAGAGGCGCTTCAGTCGTCGCGTAGCGCCGCCACCGTCACAAATCGCGAGAGGATTGACGAGGGCTTAGACCTTGCGGAGGACTGTGGTGACGATGCCGAGGATCTGCGCGTGGTCACCGTCGATGGGGGAGTAGGCCTCGTTGTGCGGGAGCAGCCATACGTGGCCGTCCTTGCGCTGGAATGTCTTGACCGTGGCCTCACCGTCGAGCATGGCTGCCACGATGTCGCCGTTGTTGGCGGTCTGCTCCTGGCGTACGACGACGTAGTCGCCGTTGCAGATGGCGGCATCGATCATCGAGTCGCCGACGACCTGGAGCATGAACAGCGTGCCTTCGCCGACGAGTGACTTGGGCAGCGGGAAGATCTCCTCGACCTGCTCGGTCGCGAGGATGGGTCCACCGGCGGCGATGCGGCCGACCATGGGGACGTTGATCGCGGCAGGCATGGCGTCGCCGATACCGGTCTCGTCGAACGTCGAGTCGCTGGCCGCGCCCATCGAGCGGCGGGCTGCCATCACATCCGGCAGGAAGATCTCGAGCGCACGGGGACGGTTGGGGTCGCGCTTGACGTAGCCCAGGCTCTCGAGCGTACGAAGCTGGTGCGCCACCGATGAAGTGCTGGTCAGACCAACCGCGGCACCGATCTCGCGCATGCTTGGCGGGTAGCCACGCTTGGCGATCTCCTCATGCAGGAATTCCAGCACCTTGCGCTGGCGGGCGGTGAGCCCGGAGGAGTCGGCCGGCCCGTCGGGGAGCTCGCTGACTTCGGCTGTGCGATCGTCGGTCATGCGGGCAGCGTAACCCCGAACAGGTGTTCAATTCAAACACCTGTTCGATTAGCGTGTCGCGGGTGTTGGGACCGTAGGCTGGGCTCATGAGCTATCTCGTCGTGGGCAAGAAGTCGGGCACCGCATGGGATGTCGAGGTACGCGGAGTCGGTACGACGACGTCGCCAGACCTCAACGGTGTCGAGGCCGCAGCCCGGGCGCTGCTCTCGTCTGAAGGCAAGGCCGACGCCGCGACGGTGGATCTCCAGCTGCTCCTGCCGGACTTCGAGGCCGACCTCAACGAGACGCACATCCCGCACGGCAACCGACCCAACATCGAGCTGATCAGTGGGCTAATCCTGCTCGCCGTCGTGGTCGGCGCGGCAGCGTTCGTACTGGGACGGGTTCTCTAGCCCTTCGCCGCCAGCGTCGTGACGATGGCGTGTATCTCGGAGACCTGAGCGGCGATCTCGGGTACCTGGCGGATCAGCGCGATCTCGTCCTGCAGCTCCGTGAGCAGACCCTGCACCTCGGTCAGCACCGTGTTGGTCTGATCCAGCGTTGACGTGGCTGACGACAACGTCTCGCTCACCGATGCCAAGGTGCCCTCGACCCTTCCGAGCACGCCGTCGACATTGGTGAGCGCGGTGTCGGCTCGGTTGAGAATCTGCGCGGGGTTCTTCGGGATGAAGCCGGCCACTTGTCCTCCTGGAGTCGGTCGCACTACTCAACCAGTGAGCTGGACTCCTCGTCGAGTGCTTCGACGGTTGCACCGAGCAGCAGGGCGTAGACGCCGACCCAGAGCCACAGCAACAGGACGACCACGCCGGCGAGGGCGCCGTACGTCTTGGCGTAGCTGCCGAAGTTGTCGACGTACACGGAGAAGCCGACAGACGCCACGATCCAGAGACCACTGGCCACCAGCACGCCCTTGCTCATGAATCGGCCGCCAGGCCCGCGACGGTCGGGGGCGATACGGAACAGCACGCTGATCGCCAGGACGATTGCCGCAGCAACCAGCACCCAACGCAGACCGCCGAGCAGCGCTGAGTCGAGCACGGCAGGGGCGACGGCGACCAGGGCGATGACGACAGCGAAGAAGACGATGGAGCCAAGAGTCAGAAGCAGAGCCTGCGCCTTCTGCTTCAGGAAGTTGCGCCGATCGCGCTGCCCGAACATCTGGTTGATCGCGGTGACGAGGTTGCCGACACCTCCGGACGCTCCATAGATCGCCAGCGCCAGCGCGATGACCAGGCCGATGCCGAGGGAGCCAGAGGACGTCGAAGTCAGTGACTCGAGCTGGCCGTTGACGACTGAGGCCGCATCAGCTGGCAGCGCATCGGCGATGTTCTCGGACTGACGCTGCACAGTCTCCGGGCTGGCGACGAGCCCGTAGAGCATCACCGCAGCGATCATCGCGGGAAACAGCGACAGGAATGCATAGAAGGCGACCCCTGCGGCGAGCAGGGGAGCCTGGTGCGAGGAGGCCTGTTTCCAGGCGGCCACAACGTGTTGACGGAGCATTCCTCGACGTTAGTGCCGGTACGGCGTGCCCGCCTGTCGAACAAATTCCGCCTGCAATTGCAGGGCGCGACACGCCCGTTCGAAATTCTGTTCGACAAATGCGTGCTTTTGTCGGAGTCGTCCTCTAATGTCGTACATGTGTTCGATCGAACGCCTGTTCGCACCATCGAATGACATCGAAGAGCAGGGTTCGCTCGAACGCACCAACTTCACACAAACCGTCTCACTTCCCCCACGGAGGCACCTCATGAGCAGCATCGCATTCGATCACAGCCCGACCCATACGACCGTTCTTCCGGTCCGTCATCTGGTCGCCGTTCCCGACCTGCCGGTCGCGCCGGCACTTCGCCTGACGCGTCGTGGCAAGGCATTCATCTTCACCATCTCGCTCGCGATCATCGCGGTGATGGTGGTCCTGTTCGGCTCGTCGACGCTCGCTGGCGACAAGGCCGGCGCGCTGCCCAACACCACCACGGTCACGGTCCTGCCGGGCCACACCCTCTGGGAGATTGCCGCAGACGCCAACCCCAACGGAGACATCCGTTCGACGGTTGACGACATCCTGCAGCTCAACTCCCTCCCCAACGCCTCCGCCCTGCAGATGGGTTCGGAGATCGCGGTGCCGGTCTACAACTGACCCACCACACAGAAGTCCGCGGCAGCCGCTGGGAAGACGGCTGACCGCGGACATCTGCGTTCTAGGCGATGCCGGTTGCCGAAGGCTTGACCTTCTGGGTGCCGCTCGCAATGACCCAGGACGCCGTACGAGCCGATGTTGCCTTCGGGTCGATCCGGTCGCTGATGATGAAGTAGTCCATCTGCACCCGTGCGGGTGTCACGTCGAGCACCGAGTAGCCGTGATCGTCGAAGTTGAGATAGCGCACGTGACGATTGACGGTCTGGATGGCTGCCTCGACAGCGATCGACGTCGTACGGGGAGGAACGCCGACCAGGTCATCGAGGTTGTTGCTGGTCACCGAGGTGGTCACGAGCTCGGTCGCAATCGATCCACCGAGCGGATAGAGACCCTTGTCCGCAGGTATGTCACACGCCCACGCCGAGTGGATGTCTCCGGTCAGGAACACGATGTTCTGGATCTTCTTGGACTTGATGAAGTCGGTGAGCTTCTTGCGCTCAACGAGGTAGCCGTCCCACTGGTCGGTGTTGTACGGCACGCCTTCGGTCGGCAAGATGCCAGGGGGAACGAGTCCAGACGTGGCTTCGATGGCGTTGGTGACGATCTCCGGCAGCGGCGGGATGAGCACCGGTGAGATCATCACCGGGTTGCCCACGAACTTCCAGCGAGCCTTGGTTGTCGCCAGGTTCTCCTGGAGCCATCCGAGCTGGGTAGCGCCGGCGATCGTACGCTTCGGGTCGCTCGAGACGCCGACGGCTGGGCTGAACTCCGCGCCGGGAGCATTGCGGTAGCTGCGCAGATCGAGCATCGACAGGTCGATGAGGTTGCCGAACTGGAAGCGGCGATAGATCTGGGTGCCGTCGCCGAGCTTGGACGTGCCACTCAGACGTACGGGCATCCACTCGTCATAGGCCTTGAGGGACGCTGCGCGGCGTGCCTTCCAGGAGCCCTCCGACGCGTCGTGATTCTCGGCGCCCTCGGTCCACGTGTCATTCGCCGTCTCGTGGTCGTCCCACGTGATGATGAACGGGAATCGGCGGTGGAGCGAAGCCAGGTCGGGATCCTGCTTGTACTGCCCGTGCCGCTGGCGGTAGTCCTTCAGGCTGAGAGTCTCGTGGGCCGGTACATGCTTGCGGATGTCGGTGTTGCTGATGCCGTTGCCAAACTCGCCGTTACCGTACTCATAGAGGTAGTCGCCGAGGTGCAGGATGGCGTCGAGGTCGCTGCGGGCCGCGAGGTGGCGGTAGCTGTTGAACCAGCCGGCCTGCAGGTTGGCGCACGAGACGATGCCGAACCGCATACGCGCGAGGTTCGCGGTGTACGCAGGCGCAGTGCGCGTACGGGCAACGGGGGAGTAGCTGCCTTTGTGAGAGAAGCGATACCAGTACGTCGTGGCGGGCTTCAGCCCCGTGACGTCGAGCTTCACCGTGTGGTCGCGGCTGGCGCTGGTGGCGAAGGTGCCCTTCTTGACGATCTTCGTGAACTTCTGGTCCGTCGCAACATGCCATGTAACGGTGGCGGACGGCCCCTTGCCCGATCCCGGGGTTGATGTCGACGTCGGTGTCAGACGGGTCCAGAGCACGACGGCGGTGGGGGTTGGATCACCTGACGCGAGCCCGTGCTTGAAGTAGGCACTGGCAGCTTCGGCAGGAGCTCCGACCATGCCGGGCAGGGAAGCGGCAACAACTCCGGCTGCAACCACACTGCCGGTGGAAATGAACTTGCGGCGATCTAGCGCCGTTGATGTCTCAGTCACACCGGCTCAACTGCGCGGCGTAGTCCCACGTTAGGAAACGCAACATGAACGCTTGGCCACCACTCGCTCGAGCCTCTTGGGTCACGAGGTTTCGATACGTCGGCCGCGGGCGGCCTCCTACTCAACCACCGAGGTAGGCACCGAGTGGGAGGATGGGTGCATGCGGATTCATGTCATTGCTGACGTCGTCGACTCTGACGGCGGATTCGTCGTCGAACGCCTGGAGCAGCTCGGCGGCGAGATCGTCCAGCTCGATCGCGACGAGCTCGCGCCATATGACTCGATCGGCGACACCGACCTGATCCTGCTGCTTGGTTCCGACCGTTCGGCTCATGAACCCAAATGGAAAGACGTCGTCGAAGCCGAGTCGGCATTAGTACGCGCGGCGCTTCGCGACGACACCCCGGTCATGGGCATTTGCTACGGCGCCCAGCTGATGGCTCGCGCACTCGGCGGCACCTCGTGGCGCGCCGACATGGCCGAGGTCGGCTGGCAGCGGGTCGACACCGTCGATCATGTGCTGTGCCCCGAGGGACCGTGGGCCCAGCTGCACAGCGACGTCTTCGCCCCGCCGCCCAACGCGCGCGTACTCGGTACGTCCTGGCGCGGCACGCAGTGCTTCATCGACGACTCGCTCGGCGCACGTGCGATTGCGTGGCAGTTCCATCCCGAGGTGACCGCCGCGACGTACGAGCGCTGGGTCAACGAGGGCTACTACGGTGACGGCGGTGTCGACGAGAAGGACCTGATCCGCCAGGCACACGAGAACGAGGCACGCAGTCGCATCGCTGCCCACAAGCTCACCGACTCAGCGCTCCACTACCTGGGCGTGAGCGTATGAAGGGCCGGCCGAGCGGCTACTCGTGGGAGGTCCGCGGCAAGGAGGTCGTGATCTCGCATCACGGCCACGAGGCGACGGTGCTGCGCGGCGCCCAGGCGATCAAGTTCGTCCAGGAAGCCGGCAAAGGCAACGAGCAGCTGCTGATGGCGCGTCATACGACGGGCACCTACAAGTCGCCGGACGAGCGCACCCGCAAGCGCTAGCTTCCCGCGGCCGTTCTTCGTAACTCTCAGTCACACCCCGTCGTTGTTGGTGCAACGTCACGGAGGCTTCATGCGCACTCGCTCGTACTTTGCCCTGCTCGCTCTCATCGTCACCACGATGTTCGGCAGTCTTCTCATCGCCGCTCCCGCGAGCGCACACGAGGAGCGGGCGGCATCGTTCCCTGACGGCACCGGCACGGTGCCTACGTACAAGGGGCTGTACAACGACCACTATCGAGTCGTCTGTACGAGCAAGAGCAGTGCCCTCATCGCCAACATGCCGAGCGGTGCTCTCAAGACCCGCAACAAGCAGCTGCTCAACAAGTGCAACTACAGCTCGATCCAGGACGCGATCAACAGCATCAAGGTGCCCAAGACGTCGATCTACATCCTCCCCGGCACCTACCTTGAGTCGAAGTACGCGAACAGCAAGCCCGAGGGCTACTGCGCGTCGATCAAGAAGATCAGCACCAACCCGCTCGGTGACCAGCTCACCCAATACATCGGCAGCCTCGTCGGTGAGCAGCCCGCCGCAGAATACGGCGACGGCCCGATTGCTCTCTCATACGCCGACCAGGTCAAGTGCCCGCACAACCTGAACCTCATCGCGATCATGGGCGACAAGACCCCCGACGACACGTCGATCAAGTGCAACAACCAGTTCTGCGGCACGCAGCTCGTCGGAACCGGTCGCAGCATGAAGGACGTCGTGATCGACAACAAGTTCAGCAAGCTCAACGCGATCCGCACCGACCGTGTCAACGGCATCGTGTTCCGCAACTTCACGGTGCAGCAGGCTGAGTTCAACGCCGTCTACGTCCTGGAGACCGATGGCTTCCTGGTCGACAAGGTCGTCGCTCGAGGCAATGACGAGTACGGCATCCTCGCGTTCGCCAGCGATCACGGACTGATCCAGAACGTCGACGCCTATTACAACGGCGACTCGGGCATCTACCCCGGCTCGGCGTCCGACCTCAACGCTGACAGCAAGACGATCGCGGTCAAGCGCTACGCGATCGAGATCCGCAACAACAAGAGCCACCACAACGCGCTGGGCTACTCCGGCACCGCCGGCAACTCGGTCTACGCACACCACAACAAGTTCTACGAGAACGCCACTGGTATCGCGACGGACTCGTTGTTCCCGGGCCACCCCGGCCTCCCGCAGGACCACGCACGGTGGGCATACAACGACATCTTCAGCAACAACCAGAACTACTTCAAGAAGTACGTCCATACGGGTATCTGCGCCAAGCCGATGAAGGAACGCGGCTACATCAACGGCACCGTCTGCCCGGTCATCCCGACACCCGTTGGCACCGGCGTACTGATCGCTGGCGGCAACTTCAACCTCACCGACAACAACCGGATCTACAACAACTGGCGCTACGGCACCATGCAGTTCTGGGTCCCGGCTCCGCTGCGTGACGAGTTCGACCCGAGCAAGCTGTTCGACACGTCCCACGGCAACCAGGTCAAGAACAACACCATGGGCATCAAGGCTGACGGCACGATCGCCCACAACGGCATGGATCACTGGTGGGATGACCAGGGCACCGGCAACTGCTGGGAGAACAACAAGTCTTCCCGCGGCAAGGCGACCCACAACTTCGTGATCAATCCCGGATCCTGTGCTGGAGGCGGCTCCAAGCTGCTGCCCGGTCTGATCGTCAAGGACGCTGGATTCCTGACCTGCAGCCAGTACAACCGTGCTGACCCGCAGTGGCGGAACCCGCCGCTGTGCAGCTGGTTCAAGGATCCCGCGCAGCCGACTGACGCTCGTACGGAAGGCCCGCTCGTCGGTGTCCTGTCGTCGACCGGTGGCTCGTCTCCGGGAGCCGCGATCCTGGTCGGTCTTGGCCTTGCGGCAGTAGGCATGCAGCGCATCGCTCAGCGTCGTCGTGCGCGGAGCTGACGTTGCCTTCTCGCAAGGTCATCGCAGGGGGTCTCGTCGCCGGGGCGCTGGTTCTGGGAGCTGCCCCGGCGTACGCGGGGTTCTCTCCCTCGCTCACTGCTGCCGGTCCGACAAGCGTCAAGGGGACTGAAGCCTCGGCGGTGTTCGACATCGGCGAGGACACGATCCGCCAGATCCGGTATGCCGACCGCAAGACGCTCACCTACACGTTCGAGCTGGTCAACGACGGTTTGCTGCCGATCAAGGTCGAGGGCATTGCGCAGCCCAAGGTGAAGCCGACGCTGTTCGACTACAAGTCGCTCAAGTCCGGCGACAAGTCAGAGTTCACGGTCGGTGCGGGGGACCGCCGGCTGGTCACGCTGTCGCTGTTCATGACGGCGTGCGAGCGACTGTCGTCTCGCGCAGGCAGCTTCGTCAAGGATGTGCACCTGCGCACCAGCAGCGCCTTCGTGAAGCGCACGGTCGTCATCGCCCTGCCTGAGCAGATCCACTCAGGATCTCCGCGCGAGGTGCTCTGCCCCAACGCCACAGCCGACTCCCGCCCACCCGGCTAACCATCCGCACCGCGAGGTTTCGATACGCCGCTCGTTCCTCGCGGCTACTCAACCACCGGTGGTTGAGTAGGAGGCCGCCCGCGGCCGACGTATCGAAACCTCGTGAGGTCACTCTGCAACTCGCTTGGGGAACTTCTTCTTCGCCAGCTCGGGCAGAAGATGCAGGTCGCCGCTGATGAGCGCTTTGCGCTTTGCCCTGGACCATCCTTGGACGCGCTTCTCGAACCAGAACGCCTGGACGATCCACTCACAAGGCAGGCAGTAGACGAGTTCAACGGGCAAGCGTCGTTTCGTGTACGCAGCGCCCTCGCCGTCTTGGTGCTGTTGCATGCGAAAGAGGATGTTGATGGTGCTGCCGACGTAGTAACTGTCGTCAGAGCACCTCAGGATGTACATGTACCCGCCCATCATCGGGCGAGCATGGATGAGCTCGGTGATCGAAGCGACTCGGCCATCCACAGTCGAGCGAGCCTTCGACCTCACGAGGTTTCGATACGCCACTCGTTCCTCGCGGCTACTCAACCACCGAGTCCATGCCACCATCTCGAAAGCGCGTCGCGGAGTGACCTCATGAGGTTTCGATACGGGCTGGTTCCTCGCTACTCAACCACCGGTGGTTGAGTAGGAGGCCGCCCGCGGCTGACGTATCGAAACCCCGTGAGTCGGAGGGCTCGATTGAGCATCCGACACGCCGCAATTTCGCCGCTCAAATTGGCTTTGACCTGCGGTTTCAGGGAACCCCAGAAAAACTGTGGGCGCCTACTGCAATTGTGTTGCGTGGGCCACACCTGCGGCGTACAGTGGCACTACATCTAGTAGTTACACCGTTGTTGTTCGTCCACATCTAGTTCCACAGGTTCGGACGGGTTACACACCGAAACAGCTCGGAATCCACACGGTTTCCACAGGTTCTCCCCACATCGGGAGCACTTCAAGACTCAGAAGTCCATTGACAGCCCTTTGGTATGAGGGAAGGAGCACGCGATGCATTGTCCGTTCTGCAAGAACACCGACACCAAAGTCCTGGACAGCCGTGTCGCCGACGAAGGTGGAGCCATCCGCCGCCGTCGTATGTGCTCCGACTGCAACAAGCGCTTCACCACGATCGAGCAAATGCAGCTCACCGTGGTCAAGCGTTCAGGTGCGACTGAGCCCTTCCTCCGCGACAAGGCGATCGCCGGTGTCCGCAAGGCCTGCAAGGGCCGACCGGTTTCCGATGACGACTTGGCACGACTCGGCCAGCAGGTCGAGGACACCCTCCGCGATTCGGGATGTGCTGAGGTGCCGGCCCACGAAGTCGGCCTCGCCATCCTCGAACCGCTCAAGAGCCTCGACGAGGTCGCCTACCTGCGATTCGCGAGCGTCTACAAGGCGTTCGAGTCAGCAGATGACTTTGCCGCCGAGATCGCCAGCATCATGTCGGCCACGGCCGACGGTGAGCTTGCCGAAGAGACAGCACAGCAACACAAGACTTGAGCCGGACCCCTTAAGCCGGCACGCAAGACCAGCAAGACAACCTCCCCCCCCACCGCAACACAGACATTTAGGAGCATCCCCATGACGGAGACGGTCAACGGGCCCACCGGGTCCTCGCGCAAGACAGCAGGCCGCAACAAGGGCAAGCAGCTGTCGATCGAGCGCGTCTACACGACCCCCGGCACGCACCCGTACGACGCCGTCACCTGGGAGCGTCGCGACGTCGTCCAGACAAACTGGAAGACCGGCGAGAACGTCTTCGAGCAGCGCGGCGTCGAGTTCCCCGACTTCTGGAGCGTCAACGCCTCCACGATCGTCACGACTAAATACTTCCGCGGTGCGGTCGGTACGCCCGAGCGTGAGCAGAGCCTCCGCCAGCTGCTCGACCGCGTCGTACTGACGTACACGCAGGCTGGCCGCGACAACGGCTACTTCGCCGACGAGGAGCAGGCCACGATCTTCGAGCACGAGCTGACGCACATGCTCCTGCACCAGGTCTTCAGCTTCAACAGCCCGGTGTGGTTCAACGTCGGTACGTCGAGCCCCCAGCAGGTCTCCGCCTGCTTCATCCTTGCGGTGGATGACTCGATGGACTCGATCCTCAACTGGTACCGCGAAGAGGGAATGATCTTCAAGGGCGGCTCAGGCGCCGGCCTCAACCTGTCGCGCATCCGTTCCTCCAAGGAGCTGCTCCGCTCCTCGGGCGGCACTGCTTCCGGTCCCGTCTCCTTCATGCGTGGTGCTGACGCGTCGGCAGGCACCATCAAGTCCGGTGGCGCCACGCGTCGCGCGGCCAAGATGGTCGTCCTCGACGTCGATCACCCGGACATTGAGGAGTTCATCCACACCAAGGAGCGCGAAGAAGACAAGATCCGCGTCCTCCGCGATGCCGGCTACGACATGGACCTCGGTGGCGCCGACATCACGTCGGTCCAGTACCAGAACGCCAACAACTCGATCCGCGTCAACGACGAGTTCATGCAGGCTGTCGAGAAGGGCACCGAGTTCGGTCTCCGCGCCCGTACGGATGGCTCGATCATCGAGACCGTTGACGCTCGCACGCTGTGGGACGACATCGCCAAGGCCGCCTGGGCGTGTGCCGATCCCGGCATCCAGTACGACGGTGTGATCAACGACTGGCACACCTCGCCCGAGGCTGGCCGCATCACGGCGTCCAACCCGTGCTCCGAATACATGCACCTCGACAACTCGAGCTGCAACCTTGCCTCGCTCAACCTGCTGAAGTTCCTCAAGGACGACGGCTCGTTCGACACCGAGACGTTCGTCAAGGCGACCGAGTTCATCATCACCGCGATGGACATCTCGATCTGCTTCGCGGACTTCCCGACCGAGGCGATCGGTGACACCACGCGTGCCTACCGCCAGCTCGGCATCGGCTTCGCCAACCTCGGCGCGCTGCTCATGGCGTCCGGTCTCGCATACGACTCCGACGGTGGCCGCGCGCTCGCCGCATCGATCACCTCGCTGATGACCGGCACCTCCTACCGTCGCTCCGCTGAGGTTGCCGGTGTCGTCGGCCCGTACGACGGCTTCCAGCTCAACGCTTCGGCGCACGAGCGGGTCATGCGCAAGCACCAGGCCGCCAACGACGAGATCCGCACGCTGCACGCGATGGACATCGCGGTGCACCGTGAGGCTGCCAAGCAGTGGAAGCTCAACCTCGAGATCGGTCAGAAGAACGGCTGGCGCAACAGCCAGGCGTCGGTGCTCGCACCGACCGGCACGATCGGCTTCATGATGGACTGCGACACGACCGGCATCGAGCCGGACTTCTCGCTGGTCAAGTTCAAGAAGCTCGTCGGTGGCGGTTCGATGCAGATCGTCAACCAGACCATCCCGGCCGCGCTCAAGAAGCTCGGCTACGCCGGCGAGACGATCGAGGCGATCGTCGAGTTCATCGGCGAGAACGGTCACGTCGTCGACGCACCGGGTCTCAAGACCGAGCACTACTCGATCTTCGACACCGCCATGGGCCAGCGCTCCATCGCTCCGATGGGCCACGTGCACATGATGGCTGCGTGCCAGCCGTTCCTGTCGGGTGCCATCTCCAAGACGGTCAACCTGCCGGAGAACGCCACGGTCGAAGAGATCAAGGATGTCTACTTCCAGGGTTGGAAGCTCGGCCTCAAGGCGCTCGCGGTCTACCGCGACAACTGCAAGGTCGGTCAGCCGCTCAGCGACGGCAAGGAAGCGAAGTCGTCCGGTGGCACTGAGGCTGAGGTCAAGACGGTCATCGTCGAGAAGCCGATCCGTCGCAAGATGCCGAAGTCGCGCAAGTCGATCACGACGTCGTTCTCCGTCGGTGGCGCCGAGGGCTACATGACCTCGGGTGCTCACGAGGACGGTCAGCTGGGCGAGATCTTCATGAAGCTCGGCAAGCAGGGCTCGACCCTCGCCGGAATGATGGACGCCTTCTCGATCGCGATCAGCATCTCGCTGCAGTACGGTGTGCCGCTGGAGACCTTCGTTCAGAAGTTCACCAACATGAAGTTCGAGCCGGCCGGTCTGACCGACGACCCGGATGTCCGTATGAGCCAGTCGATCATGGACTACACGTTCCGCCGTCTGGCCTTGGACTACCTGGACTTCGACACCCGTTCGGCTCTCGGCATCCACTCGGCCGACGAGCGCCAGCGCTACCTCGACACGGGCTCCCACCAGCCCATCTCAGCGGGCACCACAGCCGCCGAACTAATCGACACCCCGCCTAGCGACGAAGCCAAGGGAGCGAGCACCTCGTCCCCTAGCGGCGGAGCCGCGGGAGCGAGCTCTGCGAGCGAAGGGCCCAAGGGTCACCTCGAAGCCGAGGACATGGCCGACACTGATCCGGTGGAGCACATCCAGATCACGGCCAAGCCCGCTCCGTCGGCAGCTCACACGAGCGCTGAGCTGTTCGAAGCCATCACCGGCTCCGCAGTCGACTCGCCGCTGTGCATGACCTGCGGAACCAAGATGCGCCCCGCCGGGTCCTGCCACGTCTGCGAAGGCTGCGGCAGCACCAGCGGCTGCAGCTGAGATGTACGTTTTGTGTACGTCTCGGGGCTTGCGCTTGTACGCTTCGTCTGGATAGTATTCAGTTGTGCACGAGGTTTAACCTCTCCCCCCGGAGAGCCGAGGCATTCGTAAGTCGCGGCGCCGGGGGAGGGGTCCTCGCGCATACGGACGCAATTCGTAGCAGACAGGGTTAGAGATGAGTCTGAGCTTTTCAGCTGTTGCTGGTCGAATGGGTGACCGCGACTTCTTCATGACAGTTCTGCCGTTGAAGCGGGTCGTTCGCTACTTTGATGCAACCCCCCCGGACCTACCGCCTGAGTTGCGCTCCCAGCGGATTTTGAACGAGAAGCGCGTTCCGGAGATCGCCGACTACGTGCTGGACCGGGACAGCGACTGGGTCTTCGGGAGTCTGACTGCTTCGTTCGATAGCGAGTACGAGTTTGTTCCGCAGAATGGCGCTTCGGGGAAGCTTCTACTCGACGAAGACGCTCAATTCGTAATCGTCGACGGGCAACACCGTCTGGCCGCTATCCGCCGAGCGATTGTCAGTAACCCAACTTTGAGAGATCAGAGCATTGGCGTGATGCTGATTCCATTCGAAGACCTCGAGCGCAATCAGCAAGTCTTCAGCGATCTCAACCGGACGGTGCAAAAGACGAGTCGTTCGCTGGATATTCTTTACGATCACACAGACCCACTGAACTCTGTGGTGCTGACCGTGGGTAACCGCGTTCCAGTCTTCAAGAGTCGTGTCGAAAAGAGTTCGACCTCGCTCGCGTTGCGATCTGCAAAGTTCGTGACGCTTTCATCTCTCTACGATGCTTGTGGGCAACTCCTTGGTGGGAAACCCGTCGTGTCGCGATTGACGACAGATAGTGACGAGTTAGAGGCCGCGGAAGAATTCTCGACGGCGTACTGGTCAAAGGTTACTGACGTGGTTGAGCCCTGGCGGCTCGTCCGTGACGAGATGATCAAACCTTCGGAAGCGCGCGTTGAATACGTAGCGACTCACTCGGTTGCGTTCTATGCACTCGGAGCGGTTGGTCGCCAACTGTTCGGCATATCTTCGAGTGCGGAGTGGTCAAAGCGGCACGACCTGTCGCTACTGGATTCGCTGAAATCAGTAGACTGGGCGAAGACCAACCCCGAATGGCAGGGGATCGTCATGTTGGGTTCGTCGATCGTGACACGACGCCAGACCCGTGACGCCCTTACTCGGCGTTTGCTTCACAGGATTGACCCGCAGAGATTTGAAGATGCGGCGCTCGTTCTCGGCGACTAATGCGGCAGCCGTTGACCAACGGTCCGTCCAGTCCAACGGGATAAGCGAGATTTTGTCGCTTCCGACCAGTAAGCTCGCAAAGTGAGCTTTGCATTCGTCGATCTATTCGCGGGTATTGGTGGATTTCACGCGACCATGTCAGCACTCGGTGGTGAGTTGCGCATGGCGGTCGAGATCGATCCCCATGCTCGTGAGACCTATAAGCGAAACTGGGGTTCGGATCCCGAGCACGATGTCGTGACGATGGCCAGCGAACGGCTTGCGGAGATTGGTGATCACACGGTCTTGGCTGGTGGATTTCCTTGTCAGCCGTTTAGTAAGTCAGGTCGTCAGAGGGGGATGGGCGAAGAGCGCGGACAGTTGTTCCACGAAATTGTCAAGATCCTGGCTGAATATCGCCCGGCGGTGGTTGCCTTGGAGAATGTCCGAAACATAACTGGACCTCGGCAGAAGGCGACGTGGCAAGCGATCGTCGAAGGGCTCCGCGAAGCGGGCTACAGAGTCCCGTCGGAGCCATGCATAGTTAGTCCCCACAGGCTTCCGCCGCATCTTGGAGGAGCACCGCAGTCGCGGGAGCGCGTCTACATCCTTGGGACCTACGTCGGTAGGGAACGCGCTTTGCATGAAACCGACGTTGACCCTGTCGTCGAGCGAATCCCAGAGCAGGATTGGTCTCCCGATCGGTGGAACCTCGAGGATCTGGTCGGAACCGAACCGAGTGGAACTTCTACGCAATATGCATTCACCGCAGAGGAAATTGAGTGGATTGAGGTGTGGAATGACTTCCTGCGCCGGATCGGAAATGTAAAACTACCGAGTTTTCCGATGTGGTCTAGTTACTGGGAAGACGATGCCACAGTTACTGCTCAGTCCCCGGCTTGGAAGCAGGCCTATGAGCAAAAGAACATTGACTTCTACGCGAGCAATCGTGCGTCTATTCGAGGCTGGATTGAAGCAAACCCGCGTCTTCGAACTTTTCCCAAGAGCAGGCAGAAGTTTGAATGGCAAGCTCAGGATTCGCCTAGGGATCTGACTAAGTGCCTGCTGCATCTTCGCCCGTCGGGCATCCGTGTCAAGCGTATGACGTACACGCCTGCCCTTGTCGCGATGGCGCAGACCCCTCTACTAGGCCCTCTAGGTCGCCGAATGACCCCCAAAGAGACGGCACAACTACAGGGGTTTCCTGACTGGTTCACATTCGATCATCAATCGGACACACGTTCGTACCGACAGCTCGGCAATGCCATCAACGTGGGAGCCGCGTACTACGCATTCCGCAAACACGTACTTCGCGATGCTGACGAGATCCGCGAAGCGACTGGTGGAGCGGAGCTCGTGCGTGCCGTAGAAGCATCGCCGCCCTGTCCTCGGATCCCACAACCAGATTGATGTTCAACCACGGGAATTGTCCGCGCTTGCTGCGTTGAGTTGGGAGAGCTCGGGTACTGGCCAAACTGCATGACTCAGTGCGTGTGGCTCCAGTTGGCGCGTCGCAGCACGTGATCGGCGGCGACGTTCAGTCCTGCCACGGGATTGACATCTCCGCTCACCTGTTCGGGAAGGTTGATTCGGTAACTCAGCGAGGGGAGTTCGACATTAGGCTTCGAGCGAACCTGGTCGCTATCGATAACCTGAATGTTTACATCGCTCATGTCATAGCAGCGTACAAAGGTTTGCCGGAATGGACGCGCAAGAACACTGTCGCCTGCTGTCACCGCGTGGTCGTATCCGAGATCAACCGGCGAACCATACTGAGTTAGCGCTCGCAAGAAACTGTCTTCAACGGCTCGTGAATTCGGGGCCGTCGACGTGCGCAGAGAATTCAGGATGTCATCGACCAGGGCGGCAAGAGACGTCGAGTCGCCATCCTCATGAGGGTTCAGCCTGTGAATGCCGATACTAACTAAGAAGAAGTCAGATTCGGCGACGCCGTCAACGCCATGTCCGACTTCGACCTGGTGCACGCCCTGGATCGGATGTGATGACGCGAGACCAGTCGTTGTTTTGACCTCTAGCCCGACTTGTCCAAGCTGGAAGTCACGCGCGGTCTCTCGAAACCCCTTCCATGATTCGACGACATTCGTGGTCTGGGCTGGGTCAGCGGCCGTCACCAAAGCGCGCAACAACAACATCTCGCCGCACAGGCCAACTATGGCCTCGTCCGCCATTCGAAGTCTTTCGATCGCTAGGTCGATGAGCGCTTCAGTTCGAGCGAACGCTTTCTTCAGATCGTTTGAGGCACCGTTTCGAATCAGCTCAATGCAAATGAATGCCGCGACCTGGTCAAAATGCCCTGCGGGGGGCAGGAGGATTCTTGTTGCGGGGAACCCTTCGTCGCCGTCGCCGCGGTACCAGGTCTGGTATTCGAGTTTGCCTCGTAGCGACCTGGACTTGGCCTCCAACGGAGGACCCTGGAGGAATATCTCAATGCGCCCCGCTGGGCTCCGGGCAACACCAACGGGCCCGCTACCGTCGCACCATGTCACTACTCGACCGTCTGGGGATTCTGGCCAGACGAGGTCGCCAATCAACCTCAGTTGGTGCTCGTAGGTAGATGTCACGAGCGAGCCTTTCGCGACCAGGCAGCAAACTGATCTGGCCCGCCGATCGGCAAAACCACGCCAACGGCAGTTGCAGGCGCATGATCGGTTCCACGGTCGATCAAGTGGAAGAGAATTAGACCTGGCGCTCCTGCAGGACGCCACTCGTTGTCGCCAGCTGCCGATGGCGGTGGTTGAGCGCCGCGTGCGTGATAGTCGAAGAACTGGTCGCCAAAGTAGCCCCCGTCCCCTTGCCCCGGGTTTCGAGAACCCCAGGCTCCCGTTAGTTCTCCGCCTTGAATATCACGCCTCATTGACTGCATCTCAAAGGGAAGTTTCGCGAGGGCACCTCGAGAGATGGTCGGACCTGACCCGTACCGGACGCCGATGTAGAACGCAGGCTGGGTACGACTCTTCTCGGCCAGATCGACCATCGACCATGGGATATCCGCGTCGTCAGTACCAAATAGGCCTCGTGCTCTTCGCGTGAGACAGGCGTGCCACACCCTCAGGTAGGCGCTGATTGCATATGGACAGTCAGTACGCGCTTCGGTCGAACCACGATCGTCGATGTGGGGTGGTCGATAGAGGGGGAGAAGATGCTCAGTGTCTGACGACTCATCAAGACCAAGATGGCTCTCCAGTGCGCGCCAACGATCTGCCTGCCAGGTGTCAGGTCCCGGGTGGTACCGGTCGTACCGCAACTGATCGAGTAGAGAAGCCGCCTCGAGCAATGTGAAGGGTTCCTTCAGAATCCGGCCCCGAGTCCGCCCGTTGACTGTAACTGCGTCGGAGCCGAACTGCCGAAGTGTTTCCGAGACGAGTTGTGTGTTTGGGTCCTCGTCCGCTCCGTCATTCAGAATTCGAATGAATGGAGCTGCAGAGGGGCAAAGAGGAATGTTCTGAACATCCGCTAGCTTGCCCGTTGAATGGAAACTCAGTCCTGAAAGAACTGTTGAGTTCGGTGCCGATCCGGGCGTTGTGTTCATGGCTGCGATCACTTGGCGACGTAGTGCTTCATCATTCTCGTGATAGGCACGGAAGAGATTCAGTTGCTCAGCCGGAAGGAATACACGATTGAGTTCGAGGTGTTCGCCGCGGTAGCCGAACCAGCGTTGCATTTGCGCCTGGGTGTCGGCGAAGGGCGTATGCGAGTGCCGAAGAAACAGGGTGGTGGTGAGACCTTCTAGCGTTAATCCTCGTGACATTACGTTTCCGGACACGAATATTGTTGAGAGGTCCGTCGGTGCCTGCCATCCGTCCCGGTCTTCGTATGGGTCGAACTCCGGACGATCGTCAGCGGCGGGGTCACTGTTGACAATTGCGATCCTCGTGGCAGGAAGGACCTCAGCGAGCAGGAGTTGTTTGATCTCCGCCCAATCTGCATCAGTCGGCACGACTGGACTGGAGGACAGATCAAACGAGAACTGAACGGCTTCTGCGGACTCTTGGTAGTTGAGAATCCATGCCCGCCACGGTGCCTCATCCGACTCGATCATTTCTGTGAGTTCTTGGACCGGCAGGTCACGCTGGCCGGCAGCCAGTCGCGAGGTCGCGGATGCCAAATCCAGGTCAGCGGCCCACATGAGAATTGCGGCGGCTGCTTCGAAATGATCCTGGACCGAAGCAGATGGGTGGAAGAGCATCGAATGTGGCCGAGGGGAGTGAGAGCGAGCCGCGTTGGGCGAATCGAAACTTGTGGCCCGCGCCTGTGACGGGAGTAGTCGGGTCCCCTCGCGCCAGAGGCGAATCGCGCCCGCCATCAAGAACGCCCTTACCGCCGAGGCGATATCTTCTTCAATTGCGCCAGAAGTGCTGACGCAAAGCGAAGGGGCGGCCAAGCGGCGATAGTAGATTTCGCCTCCGGTGTAGTAGGCCTTGATTCCCGTCGGTTCGTGGAACGTTGTTGTTCGTGGGGCTTCGTTGCCGCTGTCGTAGGGAGTTCGAAGTGAAACGACGAACTCTCTCGGTGCAAGCGGATTGTGATCTGACTGAAGAAAGTTTGCTTGGGGCGTGGCCGTGTAGCCGATGTATGTCACGGCGAGGTTGGGGGCGGCGGTGGCCCCCTTGTGTGGTCGGCGCTCCCACATATCGACTATTGCCCGGGGGATCTGTTTAAGGTCTGACGTTCTTGGGTCGAGCCCACTTTCGACCCTTGCATCAAGTATCGAACCGTCATCGGCCTCATCGTCCAGAACCAACAGATGATAGGGGCGATCTAGATCGACGATGGCCGGCATGAGCTGTGCCTGCACTGTCTCAGAGAAGGCTCGTAGGTGATGGACGTTCTTCATCACGATTGCGACGATCGGAACCCGGCGACTTATCGACCTTCGAGCCTTCTGCTCACTGAATGCGTACATCCGCGACAGCGGTGTGTCGGTGTATTCGCCGTTCGTCCGGTGTTGAGGGTTAGGGAGGAGTACGCGGCGTCGTTCTCGCTCGAACTCCGAGCCTTGGTAGTCCAACTGGGCGCGAAATCGGTCGTACGTTTGATCCCAGAGTGCTGTCTGGGTGCCAGCGAGCAGAACTATTGCATCCACGCCAGCATCGAGGCCGAGAGCCGCGACTCCGAGCATTGATGCAGTTTTTCCCGATTGGACGGAACCCATCACAAGACCCCGGCGTAGCCCGTCAGCTGGCCAAGTTTCCGAGCCGGGATCCCCAGAACCAAAGACCCCGTGCTCCACGATGTAGCCGCAATCGGCGCGGAGAATCCTCTGTGACGTCTCTGATATCAAGGAATCGGCGAGTTTGTCCTCATAGTCCGCCCACCATGAATGCGATGGAGCGGCCGGCTGGGTGATTGGACGCAGTGAGACTTCCTCCGTGATTGCCGGAGGAGTCTCACTCGCTTGAGACACTGTCATACACCGCCCTCAGAGACGCGACTCCGGAGAAGCCGAACCGTGACTTCATCGCAGTATCGGCCTCAAGGGGGTCGACGCCGAGTTCTTCGACAATTCGCATAGCGACGGTCGCGATGTACTCCCATTGCGTTGCTGTCTGTGTCTTCTTTGGACGTCTCCAACCAACATCGTCCCGACCGTTCTTGAGTGCCGTCTTCATGCGCAGTTCGGGGGCGGCATCCTCGAGGGCGTCTATCGTCTTGTCGCCAAGAATCGACGCAGCGATTGTTACTCCAATTAGGCTCGCGACCAACTGCAGTTCCTGCCATTTGGCTCCTTGCTTGGTGTCCTTGAAAACAGGTGCCCATGCTTCGTCTATCGCGGAGTGCGCGGTCATGCCTCGCTGCATCAAACAAAGTGCATCTAGAAGAGTGTTCGGATCCGCGAGAGGGTCGGCAGGTGACTTGCCTGCGGTCTCGATTCGTTCAAGCAGTGAGTCGATCTGCTTCGCGGTCGAGAGCAACCGCCCGGTTGAATCCACAAAGAGAATCGATGCGATCCAGGAGAGGACCTTGGTGCGTCGGTAGCGGCTGCGACCGAAGGAGTAGTAGTCAAGCATCGATTGGACGCTGCTTAGTTCGTCCCATTTTGGAAGTAGGAATGGAGCGACTACTTCTACCGGGCCGCTATCCCCTCCGGTAACCATGAGACCGCGCATTAGATCCACGTTGTGGAATAGGGCGTTGCGGATCTCCTCCGCGTTGAGGTGCTTACCCTGTCGGTTGTAGAGGTTGAAGACCTCATGAATTTGTCGCCGCGTCGCTCTCGAGTACTCGAGCACCGGGATCTTGTACTCAGCTGCTCCAGATTCAAAGATCTCTTGCACTTCAATTCGATCCTCAGCGATCTCGATCGGGATCAGCCGAATCTGCGTGTAGTACTTCCCCTGCAGTCCGGCGAGTGCGCCTTGAAGCGGCTTTGAGTGACTGCGGAGCCGGAAGGGAAAGTAGTACTCTTTCTCCTTGGATGCGTTCAGGGGTTCGCCGACCAGGTTCTTCCACAGCCGCTTGAACGCTGGGTAGTCGGCGTGGAATGTCTGCAATAGCGAATGGTCTGGGTGCAAGGCATCGGCATCCTTTACAACTTCGAGGGCGCGTGGGTGCCGCCCGATAAATCGCAAGATCGCTGTCAGCCGCTGTTTGCCGTCGACGACCTCAAACGGGGCAGTGAACTGGTCTTTCGGCTTGAGGATGATGACTGACGGGAGCGGGATTCCGCGAAGTATCGATTCGATCAAGATTTGTGAATCGCTTGTCGGCCATACGTCATCGCGCTGGTAGGACGGGCTGAGATCCAGTCGTCCGCGCTCGGCGCGTCCACTGAACTCTTGAATTGCCCAAATGTGTGCCTTCGCCGTGACTGACCCGCTTCCCTCCTCCTCTTCTTCCGGAGTCTCTTCCCAGGACTCGGCCCATTGCGTCGTGGCGGCGGCCACGCTGCTGCCGTCAGTTTCGAGGTCTTCCAAGAATGATTGCTGAAGTTGTCGAGCTCGTTCGGCTCGTTCGCGAAGCTTGTCCAGTCCGTCGTCGCTAAGGCGGACGTTGCCGTCGACTACATCAAGTCCGTCATCGACGTTGCCCATCCCAAGTCCGCCGACTAGCAGTTCAGCAAATTCTTGAGGCGACGACATCGATAGGGTTTCGGGTAGTCGAAGCCAACCCTGAACCGATTCGACCATTGCCATCCATGCATTGGATTGGAAGTCGACCTCGTCAGGTCCGAACGCGCTCGGCGGCGCTTCGAACTCTGACGGGACCTCGGCTGCCTCGGAAAGCGTCGAGAGTAACTCGGCAATCGACCACTCGAGTTCGGCTCGTTCTTCGGCTGCTGCGTCAGTGTCGGCTTGAACGTCAGTCATAGACAGGCTCTCGATTGGGTGGCAGTCACTGATGCTACTGCTCATGGTTGCCGAAGATGTGGACTTGTCGCGATCACGCAGCGTCGCCGGCATTGATTGGCTCTCGACCACGCCCGAATTGACCGAGTCATAGAGTGCGACCGTGGTGTAGCCGGACCGCTCGCCGTACCCCTGGTGCCACTGATTCGAAACTAACGTGGAAATTGTTGAAAGGTTTTGGTTGGCCGGTGCTCTTACACGTGAGCCCGGCAAATGTCCGGAGCTACCAACTCAGCTAAGGACATCATCATGAAGAACACCACTCGCATCATCGCCAAACTGGCTCTCGCCGGCGCCATCTCCGTTGTCGGCGTGACCGTCACTGGCACCGCAGCCCAGGCTGCCTGCACCGACGGCAACATCATCATCGCCAAGGCCGGCAAGACCACGTACGGCACTGCCTGTGACGACAAGATTTACGGCACCTCCGGCAACGACACGATCTTCGCCTCCAGCGGCGACGACGTGGTCTACCCCGGTGAAGGCGCGGACACCGTCTTCGGCGGCAACGGCAACGACGACATCTACTCCGGCAGCGGCAAGGACGTTGTCTATGGCGAAGCCGGCGACGACTTCATCATGGGCGGCACCGAGAACGACTACATCGACGGTGGCTCCGGCGGCGACACCATCCGCGGCGAAGAGGGCAACGACACTCTCGTCAGCTTCGGCGGAGCGAACGACGGCTCCGACGAGCTGCGCGGCGGCGACGGCAACGACTACCTCAACGGAGGTGAGGGCAAGGACAACCTCAACGGCGAGGCCGGCGATGACACCCTCGAGTCGCACGAGACCAACCCGGTCTACGACCACCTGACCGGCGGTCAGGGCAAGGACAAGTTCGCCGTGAAGGACGTCATCGAGCACAGCCAGGCGAACCGTGACGACGTGGACAAGGACAACTTTGACTTCGCGGTCACCAACAAGAACGCGAACGACACGTTCCACTGATCCACCAGTACGCATCTCCGGCCGCACACCATCACGGTGTGCGGCCGGATTGCGTTTCCATGGACGTCCGCGGGACACCGTGCTTTGGTGAGACATGGCGCGGACTGTGGAAGCCGACTACTTGGTCGTGGGAGCCGGGGCCGCCGGCATGGCATTCACCGATGCGCTGATCGATCACGCCGACGTACGCGTGGCCATGGTCGACCGCCGGGAGGCCGTCGGTGGGCACTGGCGCGACGCCTATCCGTTCGTCCGGCTGCACCAGGCCTCCGCGTTCTACGGTGTTGCGTCGACCTTGCTGGGCGGTGGACGGCTGCAGGAGAGCGGTCCTGAGGCGGGCCTGCACGAGCGGGCGTCTGTGTCGGAGATCTGCGCCTACTACGACCACGTCCTGGCGGATCGGATGATCGGCTCGGGCAAGGTCGAGTTCTTCGCCGGGTGCGACTACGTCGGGGACCGCACATTCGTCTCGCAGAGCTCGGGGGAGCGGTTCGAGGTCCCACAGCGCTGCCGCATCGTCGACGCGCGCTACCTGGCCCCCGACATACCGGCGAACACGCCGCCACCGTTCGAAGTCGCCGACGGTGTCCAGGTGATTCCGATCAACGATCTGGCTGCGATGACCGACACCCCGAGTCAGTACGTCGTGGTGGGCTCCGGCAAGTCGGCGACCGACGCCATCGTGTGGCTCATCACCAACGGCGAGCCGCCCGACAAGATCTGCTGGGTCAGACCGCGCGACCCGTGGATGCTCAATCGCGCCGTCGTGCAGCCCAATCCCGCGGTGTTCCTCGGCATGGTTGCCGACACCGTGCAGGCGGCAGAGGGATCGGCATCGTTGGAGGACCTCTTCGTGCGTCTCGAGGATGCCGGGATCATGCTCCGCATCGACCGTTCGGTCATGCCAACGATGGCCAAGGCACCCACACTCGCCGCGTGGGAGCTCGACCATCTGCGCACGGTCGAGCAGGTTGTCCGGTTGGGGCACATACGCGGGGTTGAGCCCGGGCAGATCACCCTCGAACACGGATCAGTACCGATCGCGAAGGATGCCGTCGTCGTGCATTGTGCGGCGGCAGGCCTCAAGTACCCGCCGAACGTTCCGATCTGGGGGCCATCTGCGATCACAGTTCAGCCGATCCGCGCCGGGTTCCCGTGCTTCGGCGCAGCGCTAGCCGGATATGTCGAGGCAACCCGCGACGACGACGTGGAGAAGAACAGGCTGTGCCCACCGACGCCGCTGCCCGACACCATGGAGAGTTGGGCGAGGATGACTGTCCTTGGGGCCCGAGCCGCGAAGTCGTTCGGTTCTGAGCCGGACATCAAGGCTTGGGCGGATGGTGTGCCGCTCAACCCTGCACGTATAGCGCCGGACCACCCGGGTTCGGCTGACCTGGACGATGCGGTCGGCCGACTGCAGACGCATGTGGACGCCGGCATGGCAAAGCTCGCCGCGTGGTCACTCTGACAGCGGTTGAGCAGCAAGACTGCGGGCCCTTCGCCCCTGTTGCGATAGCCCGTCATTGAGTCATGCTCGCGGCATGGCCAAGTATGTGTATGACTTCAGCGAAGGCGGGATGGACCAGAAGGATCTCTTGGGCGGCAAGGGAGCGAACCTTGCGGAGATGACCGGGCTGGGTATGCCGGTGCCGCCCGGGTTCATCATCAGCACCGACGCGTGCCGAGCGTTCCTCGCCGAGGGCAAGGAGCCCGCTGGTCTGGCCGACGAGGTCGGCGAACACCTCGCCAGGCTGGAGAAGGAAAGAGGCAAGACTCTCGGCGATCCAGACGACCCGCTGCTGGTGTCGGTACGGTCTGGCGCGAAGTTCTCCATGCCCGGGATGATGGAGACCGTCCTCAACGTCGGCCTCAACGACGAGTCGGTCAAGGGCTTGGCCAAGGTGGCCGGCGGCGACGAGCGGTTTGCGTACGACTCCTACAGGCGGCTGCTGCAGATGTTCGGAAGTACCGTGCTCGGCATCGAGTCGAGCGAGTTCGCCGAGGTTCTCGACGCGCTCAAGACCCAGCGCGGCACCAAGGCCGACCTTGACCTGACCGCTGACGACCTGCGGGGGCTCGTCGAGTCCTACAAGGACGTGATCCGTGAGCACGCCGGCGGCGACTTCCCGCAGGACCCCCGCGAACAGCTGGACATGGCAGTGCTGGCGGTCTTCGACTCGTGGAACACCGACCGCGCCAGGCTCTATCGCCGCCAGGAGCAGATCCCCGACGACCTCGGTACCGCCGTCAACATCTGCACCATGGTCTACGGCAACGGGGGAGACGACTCCGGTACAGGCGTCGCGTTCACCCGCGACCCGGCGACCGGCGCGCAGGGCGTCTATGGCGACTACCTCGTCAACGCCCAGGGTGAGGACGTCGTCGCCGGCATCCGCAACACCGTCCCGCTCGCCGACCTCGAGCAGATCGACAAGGCCGCGTACGACGAGCTCATCGACATCATGGATCGCCTCGAGAAGCACTACAAGGACCTGTGTGACATCGAGTTCACCGTCGAGCACGGCAAGCTCTGGATGCTGCAGACCCGCGTCGGCAAGCGTACGGCCGAGGCCGCGTTCCGCATCGCCCACTCGTTTGCCGAGGAGGGCCTGATCGACCTCGACGAAGCCGTCAACCGGGTCACAGGAGCGCAGCTGGCTCAGCTGATGTTCCCGCGCTTCGACGACAAGGCCGAGCGGCACCTCATCGGCGAGGGTATGAACGCCTCGCCGGGCGCAGCCGTCGGCAAGGCCGTATTCGACTCACCGACCGCTGTCGAGTGGGCGGCCAAGGGTGAAGACGTCATCCTCGTACGCCGCACGACGACCCCTGACGATCTCTCTGGCATGGTCGCCGCCACCGGCATCCTGACGAGCCGAGGCGGCAAGACCTCGCACGCTGCGGTGGTCGCACGCGGCATGGGACGTACGTGCGTGTGCGGCGCCGACGAGCTCGAGATCGACTTCGAGGCCCGCAAGTTCACCGCCGCCGACGGCACCGTCATCGGTGAGGGCGACCTGATCTCGATCGACGGCACGACCGGCGAGATCTTCGAAGGTGCCGTCGAGGTGATGGACTCAGTCGTGGTGCGCTACTTCGAGGGCGACGAGACAGCGGCAGGTGACGAGCTCGTACGAGCCGTGACCGCGCTCATGGAGCACGCCGACGGCGAGCGCCGGCTGGCCGTACGAGCCAACGCCGACACTCCCGAGGACGCTGCGCGGGCCCGCAGGTTCGGCGCCCAGGGCATCGGGCTGTGCCGCACCGAGCACATGTTCCTCGGCGACCGTCGCGAGCTCGTCGAGCACCTGATCTTGGCCGAGACGCCCGAGCAGCAGCACGAGGCGCTCGACGCGCTGTTGCCGCTGCAGCGCGAAGACTTCGTCGGCATTCTCGAGGCGATGGACGGGTTGCCAGTCACGATCCGGCTGATCGACCCGCCGCTGCACGAGTTCCTCCCCGACTACACCGAGCTGGCCGTACGAGTCGCGCACGAGGAGGAGCACGGCACGGATGAGCCGCGCACTCACAAGCTGCTCGACGCCGTGAAGCGCCTCCACGAGGAGAACCCGATGCTCGGGCTGCGCGGCGTACGGCTCGGCATCGTCATCCCCGGTCTGTTCAAGATGCAGGCGCGGGCGATCCTCGAAGCCACCGCAGCGCGCATTCACGAAGGGGGCGACCCACAACCGGAGATCATGATCCCGCTGGTCGCCGCCTCACAGGAGTTCGAGCTGATGAAGGCCGAGGTCATCTCCGTTGCGGGTGAGGTCCAGAAGGAGACCAATGCCAAGCTGGCGTTCAAGATCGGCACCATGATCGAGCTGCCACGCGCGGTGATGGTCGCCGACAAGATCGCCGAGTCGGCGGAGTTCTTCTCCTTCGGCACTAATGACCTGACGCAGATGACGTGGGGCTTTTCGCGCGATGACGTGGAGGCTTCGTTCTTCTCGACCTACCTCGACAAGGGCATCTTCCCGGTGTCGCCGTTCGAGTCGCTGGACGTCGACGGCGTCGGCGCATTGGTGGCGATGGCGGTCAGCAAGGGACGTAAAGTGCGCCCTGACCTGCACCTCGGCGTGTGCGGTGAGCACGGGGGAGACCCGGACTCGATCCACTTCTTCGACTCGGTCGGGCTCGACTACGTGTCGTGCTCGCCCTACCGGGTGCCGGTTGCTCGCCTTGAGGCTGGCCGGTCGGCGGGTACGGGTTCGGACTCTCGCTAGGTCCTGGCCTTCCGACCTACGATCAGGCCTGCCAACAGCGCGCCCAGCGTGCCGAGCAGCTCGTCGCTGAGGGTGTCCTCGTATGCTCCGTCGAGCTCGGTGCCGCGGCGGATGAAGGTGTACCACTCGCCGAGCTCCCAACCGACAGCCAAGATCGCGCCGAGTCCGGTGATGGTGAGGACGAGGCTCCACGCCGGCCCAGTCCAGAGGAGGCGCAGGAGGAGCCCGCAGCCCCACAGGAGCAACATCCAGTTGAAGAAGTGGTTGGCGTTGTCCCACCAATCGACCGAGTCGTACAGATTGACGGTGTTGCCGCTGACGTCGACCAGGAACGGCGACATGATCAGCGCGAACGCGCCCCACGGCAGCTCGGCGTCCGGATCTTTGCGACGACTCACGCGCCACCAGATGAACGGCACTATCAGCATCAGGAACGGGTAGGCGATGAGCCGGTAGCCGAAACCTTTGCCCTCGAACTGGTCCAGGCCGGCGAATGCTCCGACCGCGAGCTGGATGACTGTGAGCGTGAGGATCGCGACAGCGGCGATGAATCCGGCACCCTTGGGAGTCTGCATGGCAGACACCCTCCCACGACGAGCGCGAGCTAGAACGCGATATCTCGATAGGCTCAGCGGTGTCGCAGTCCGCGACCCAGGCGCGAGGGGACGACCGGATGACATCGATCTTCTGTCTCGAGGGTGATTGGGACGACTCCGTTCGCAGCAGAGAATCGGTGCTGCCGGTGCTCGAGCTGCTGGAGCGACTGAATGAGGCGCAGTTCTATCACCGCGATGTGACGACGCAATACGAGCTCGAGCACCATCTGGCGAAGCTGCGTCGCTTTTCGCGAGCCAGGTTCCCGGTCGTCTATCTCGCGTGTCACGGCTCCGAGACGGACGGCGAGCTCAAGATCGACCTCGGCGGATCTGCTCTTTCGCTCAATGAGCTGGCTCCGCTGCTGGACGGCAAGCTCGCGGGCCGCATCCTCTATCTCGGGCGCATGGTTGGTACGGCCAGGGACCACACGCTCATGCAGCTGGCCGACGCGACAGGCGCCAGAGCTGTGGTCGGCTACACGGCCGAGGTCAGCTGGCTCGAGAGCGCCGCGTTCGACTTGCTCCTGCTGCCTCGTCTGGCGGCAGCCAAGCGAGTCGACACGATCTTCCGGGGCCTGCTGGAGCACAACTCCTCGATGTCGGACGCCGTCGGACTCGTCGTGGCGACGAAGGCCAAGGTCTACCGCGAGGGCTAGTGCCGCAGACCTGAGTGTTTGCGCGCCGTTCACCGTGTGGAGGCGCGGGCGTACCGCTTGGAGTCGGCGGGCATACATACAGTGAAGGTCGACATGATGAACTTCATTGCGGCGCTCACGGCGATTCTGAGCACCTTCCTCTCGTCGCAAGCCGCGGGGCCGGTCGATGAGCGCTACAACAAGGAGACGCCGTACGGCAACGCGGCTGCGTCGCCGATCAAGGCGCCGCCGAAGGGCTACGAGCCGATCTTCATCCAGAACGTGGCACGGCACGGCTCCCGCTCCCTGACCAGCTCGCTGGCGGAGCAGCGAGCCCGAAAGGTCTGGGATGACGCCGAAAAGCAGAACGCGCTGACACCGACCGGGGAGACATTCGCCAAGGACCTCGAGACGTTTCAGGAGGCCGAGCGCGCAATCGGCTACGGGCGGATGGGCGCGATCGGCAAGCTCGAATGGGCCGGCATCGGGCGGCGTACGGCAGACAACTACGGCGACTACCTCAAGCAGGCCGCTGCCGCGGGCGACCAGATCGCATACAAGGTCACCGCATTCCAGCGCACCAGTCAGAGTGCCGACGCAATGATCGTCAGCCTCAAGCGGGTCGTTCCGGACCTCAAGCTCGCTGAGCGCATCGACGACAAGAGTCTGCTGATCACCCGCGGCGCAACGCCCGCCGGCTACAGCGCGATCAATGAGATCATCACCGGCAAGACCGTCGTCGACGCCTCGAAGGCGCTGCTCCGCGAGCTCTACACCCCGGCATTCGTCGACTCCCTCGACGACCCCACCCGCAAGGCGCTCGACATCTACAAGCTGTATTCGACCGCGCCGGGCATGCAAGGCGACACCAGCGTGACGTTCGAGAAGTACGTGCCGCTGAGACTTGCCAAGGTGCTCGCGTATGCGACAGACGCGCAGAACTTCTACTCGTTTGGGCCAGGCGTCGTGGGAGAGGACAACTCCTACCGCGCGTCCGCGCCGGTGCTCGATGACTTCTTCGCCGAGCTCGACAAGCGCGTCGCGGGCGGATCCACGGCCGCCGTTTTCAGGCCTGCGCACGGTGAGACGACGATGCCGTTCGCTGCTCTGATCGGACTGCCCGGCAGCGAGAAGCAAGCCACGAAGCGTGACGTCTATACGTACAACAACAACCCCTGGCGCGGCCGCGTCACTGGCGGGCTCGGCAGCAACATCGAATGGGTCGCCTACCGCAACAGGGCCAAAGACGTACTCGTGACGATGCGCTACAACGAGCAGCCGGTGAAGTTCCGCAAAGGCTGCAAGTCGACTGAGCCCTACTTCTACGAAGTCGCCGAACTCAAGCGCTGCCTGCGCTGATTTTCTCATTCCGCGACGCTGACGACCAATCTCCCGCAGACTCGGATCAGGCTTTGCGGGAGGGAGACCCGAATGGATGCCTTGGATTCAGGCACGCCTGGAGGATCGTTCCAGCGTGAGTACGAACGGCGTTTGGCTGCGCACGAGCAGCGTGTTGTCGAGCGCCGGGCACGGATCACCGCGGCACACCCGTGGATCGGGCGATGGCTGATCGGACGAACCGAGGTCCCGCACACGACGACGGCGTTCGCGAAGCGTGCCGCAGCGGAGCGAGCCGTGGCCGAGAGATTCGATCGGGATCTCGGAGACTCTGTGCGGTTCCTCTACAACCGGCGCCTCGGCATCGGTCCTGAGCGTAGGGGCATCGACATCATCGCGATCGCGCCCGGCGGCGTTTTCGTCATCGATCCCAAGGCGTACGCAGGAAAACAGATTCGAGCGAACCGTGCCGGGGATGAATTCGTCGTGGACGGCCGGTTGCGGCCCGCTCTCTCACTCGGAATGAGACGTCACATCGACGCCGTGGCCATAGCGGTGTCGGAGGGTCCGATCCCTGCAGCTGAGGTTTCAGCGGCCTATTGCTTCATCGAGGCCGATCTGCCGTGGGGGCGAATGCTCGTCGACAACGTGCTGGCAACGACACCACGTGGCGTGGTGAAGATGCTCAAACGTGCTGGTCCGCTCACCGCAGAGGATCGTTCGACGCTCCATCAGTACCTGGGTGCGGAGTTCCCACCGGCCTGAGCTGAGCTCAAGCGCTGCCTGCGCCGACGTTTCGATTGGACACAGGGCTCAACCTCCCCGAGAATTCTCGACAGAGCACGCCGGGAGGGAGCCCCGAATGGACGCGAGCGACTCACGCACGCCCGAAATTTCGTTGGAACACGAGTTCGTGTCGACGGCACCGTTTGTGTACAGCGACACCGGCGAACGTGAAGCCACGAAGGTGCTCACCAGCACGCTGGGCGACTCCGTGCAGTTCCTGTTCAACCGCCGCGTTGGCTCTGGCAAGGTTCACGGACAGGTCGACATCATCGTGGTTGCCCCTTCGGGCGTGTTCGTGCTCGATCCCAAGGACTATTGGGGTCGCAAGGTGCGCGCCAATCGCGGACGCGACGCGTTCGTCGTCAATGGCCGTGTACGCCCGGCGCTCGCCGACTCGATGCGCCGGCACATCGACGCCGTACGCGTGGCGATGGCTGTCGGGCCGATGCCAACCGTGCCTGTGTCGGGTGCGTTCTGCTTCATCGGCGCAGACCTCCCGGTGGGGCCGCTGGTCGTCGGTGGTGTGCCCGCGACGACTCTTCGCGGTGCGGCCAAGCTGCTCAAACGGCGTGGACCGCTGACTGCTCAGCAACGCACGGAGCTCCACGCCTACCTGAGCGAGCAATTCCAGCCAGCCTGATCCGCCCCCGCCGTAGACTGCCCAGAGCGCACCTACCGTCTGGGAGACACATGTCGAAGGCCGTCAAGCTCGGCGCAGCATTTGCCGTGCTGGCTGCTGCCCTGGTCGGTCCCGCGCAAGCCGTCGAGCTTGAGTCGCCGTACGCCAACCAGACGCCGTACGTCGATCCCGCCGCCACGCCACCGGTGCTGACCCCGCCAGCCGGATACAAGATGCTCTTCATCGAAACGGTTGCCCGTCACGGTTCCCGCTCCATGACCAGCACCTCCGCCGAGACTCGCGCACTGAACATCTGGAAGGCCGCCAAGTCGAAGGGCAAGGTCACAGCTGTCGGCGAATCATTCGACAACGACCTTGCAGCGTTCCAAGCGGCCGAACGCAGTGTCGGCTACGGCAGGCTCACCGATCTCGGCAAAGCCGAATGGCAGGGCATTGGCAAGCGCACCGCCGAAAACTACGAGGACTTCTTCACGACCCTTGCGCCGAGTGACCGGATTGCGCGGGTGACGTCTACGTACACACGTACCAAGCAGAGCGCCACATCGATGCGGTACGGCATCGACTCGGTGGTCGACGGTCTGACCTACGCGACGACGACCACCAGCGAGTCACTCCTTGAGCTCCCCAATGGCTCAACCTCCGCCGGACGCACAGCCATCTCCAAGATCAAGAAGTCCGCAGGCGTGGGCGTGGGGGCCAGGAACGTGCTCCGCACGTTGTACACCCAGTCGTACGTCGACAGCCTCTCTGCGCCGGTGTCCGCGGCACTCGACATCTACGTGCTCTACTCCACAGGCCCTGCCATGGCCGGTCACACCTCCGTGAACTTCGAGGACTACGTACCGGTGGAGGACGCGCGGATTCTCGGATACGTGAAGGACGCTGAGAAGTTCTATGAGTATGGTCCCGGCGTCGCCGGGCAGACCAACTCGTACAGAGCGGCCAAGCCGCTGCTGAGCAACTTCTTCTCGCGCCTGGATGCGCGGATCAAGGGCGGATCGACGGCTGCCGTGTTCAGACTCGGACATGGCGAGACGACCGTCCCGTTCGCGGCGCTGATCAGGATTCCCGGCAGCGACCTTCACGCGTCAGCGAGCAGCTACTACACCCGGGCCAACAATCCGTGGCGTGGCCGCATCGCTGGCCTGCCGGCCGGAAGCATCGAGTGGGTGGCCTACAAGAAGTCGGGCAGCCCCACGCTGGTGACGATTCGCCACAACGAGGTGCCGGTGAAGTTCCGCGCATCGTGCACGCCGTCCGAACCCAACGGCTACTTCTACACGGTCACGCAGCTCAAGAGCTGCCTGCTCTAGTGGCGCAGCTTCACGAGCTTGGCGAGCTCGGCATCTGACAGCTCCGTCAACGCGCCCTCGCCGCCGTTGACCACGGCGTCAGCCAGCGACCGCTTGGACCGGATGAGCTCGTCGATCGACTCCTCGATCGTGCCTTCGCTGATCAGGCGGTGGACCTGCACGTTCTTGGTCTGGCCGATGCGGTGAGCGCGATCCGTGGCCTGGTCCTCGACGGCCGGGTTCCACCAGCGGTCGAAGTGGATCACGTGATCGGCCTTCGTGAGGTTGAGACCGACACCGGCGGCCTTGAGCGACAGCACGAAGACCGGCACCTCGCCACCCTGGAACTTGTGCACCATCTTCTCGCGCGCCTTGATCGTGGTGCCGCCGTGCAGGAACTGGCTCTTGATCTTCTTCTCGTCCAGGTGCCGCGACAGGAGCCGGCCCATCTGGGCGTACTGGGTGAACACCAGCACCGCGCCATCCTCGGCGACGATCTCCTCGACCAGCTCATCGAAGACGGTGAGCTTGCCTGAACGAGCGGGCAGGCGACCGTCCGACTGGCGAAGGAAGTGCGCCGGGTGGTTGCAGATCTGCTTGAGCTGGGTGAGCAGCTTGACCACGAGACCACGGCGCTGAATGCCGACCGCCGCCTCGATCTCGGCGAGTGTGTTGCGGACGACCGCTTCGTACAGGCCGACCTGCTCACGCGTGAGGTTGACCGTGTGATCCGTCTCGATCTTGGGCGGCAGCTCGGGCGCGATGCCGGGGTCTGACTTGCGGCGACGCAGCACGAACGGGCGGATCAGCTGCGACAGACCCGCGGCCTTGGCTTTGTCGCGTCGAGCCTCGATCGGCCGCGACCACTGCACGCGGAACTGCTCGTATGTGCCCAGCAGTCCCGGCGTAGTCCAGTCGAGGATCGCCCAGAGCTCGGAGAGATTGTTCTCGACCGGCGTACCGGTCAGCGCGAGCCGCGCCTCGGCGGGGATCGTACGCAGCGCCTGTGCCGTACGGGCGCGCGGATTCTTGACGTTCTGCGCCTCATCGGCGACGACCAGACCCCAGCCGGGCTGATGGAAGCGCAGGAAGTCGGCGTCCGCACGCATCGTCGCGTACGTCGTCACCACGAAGCCGTCCTTCACGCCGTCGAGGCGGCGGCTGGCACCGTGATAGCGCCGTACGTTGACGCCTGGTGCGAAGCGCTTGATCTCGCGTTCCCAGTTGCCGAGCACGGAGGCGGGGGCGACGACCAGCGTCGGAGCTGTCGTCGTACGCGCGCGCTGCAGATGCAGGGCGATCAGCATGACGGTCTTGCCGAGACCCATGTCGTCGGCGAGGATCCCGCCGAGTCCGAGGTCGACCAGCTGCGTCATCCACTGCAGGCCTTGGAGCTGGTACTCGCGCAGCGTGCCGTCCAGTTCGTGCGGCTGCACGGCGGGCATGATGTCGCGGTCCTGAGTGGCGAGCTTGCGACGCAGGTCTTCGAGCCACCCGACCGTGTCGACCTCGGTGCTGAGCCCGTCGACCACGAGTGTGCCCGAGACGGCAGCGCGCAGTGCTTCGCCGGGGGTGATGGTGCGGGTGCCGCGCTCGAGGACGCGCTGCAGGCGGCGTGGGTCGACGAACACCCACTGATCGCGCAGCTTGAGCAGTCCGGTCTGCGACGTCGCGAGCTGGTCGAGCTCGGTCTGGGTCAGCGTCTTGTCGCCGAGCGCGACCTGCCACTTGAAGTCGAACAGCTGATCGGCGGCGAACGCCTTGGCTCGCTCCGAACCGGGAGCCTCCTGGCGTCCGACGACAGCCTTGGTCTCAAAGGTGCGTACGAGATCGGGCGGCCACCGTACGTCGATGTGCGCCGCCATCAGATGCGAAACCGTACGACCGTCGCCGAGCAGCGCGAGCTCGTCGGCGGTGACGCGGACCGTGCCCTTCGAGATGTCCGCGAGCAGACGTGCCGCGGGCGGCCAGGTGTCGCCGGTGCGGGTGAGCATCGTGCGGGTCGACTGGCGTACGCCGGGGCCGAGGTGGTGGTTGTCCTGTGCCCATACGTCCCTGGCACGCGCAGCGCCGAATGAGCTGTCCCGAGGCTTGATGCGAAGCTCGATCTCGGCGATCAGCTGCTCTTCGGGCTCGTACAAGAACGTGACTTCGAAGATGTACGAGAACAGGCGCTCGCGCTCTCGAGGCTGCGCTGCGCGCGGGGAGACGTACGCCTGCCGCTGCGGGGTCGACGCAGCCGCTGGAGCATCGACGGCGAGAGCCTGGAGGAATGCCTTGACCTTCGCGCCGCCGCTCGGGATCGCGGTGGCGGCTTGCTGGAGCTGGGTGAGCTCGGAGGCCTCGGGGGAGCCGAGATTGCCCTTGGCCATGATGCGTAGCGCGAGGATCGCGGGCGTCGCCCACGCGCGTACCGAAGCGTGCGCCGACATGGCACGAATGCCCTGGCTCAGCGGTCCGATCGACTCGCTCGCAGTGGCGCGATGTTCGCCGTCTGGACCATGAAAGACGAAGCGCGACTCTGCCGGATCTTCGGCGACCTCGAAATCGACCGGATAGCGCAGCATTAGGCGCAGATCAGTCGATGTGGGCATCCCTCCATTGTCCAACACGCGCCCAAACCATCCAAAACGGGCAGGTCTTCATCTCACGGGGTTTCGATACGTCGGCCGCGGGCGGCCTCCTACTCAACCAGCGGAGATGGTGGCGAGCTGGCCAGATCAGCTTTCGAGCACTGCGGTGGCTGCCGCTTCGATGACCTCGGGGATCGGAGCGTCAAAGTCGAGGACGTGCCCACGCTCATCGCTCTCGAGCGGTTCGAGGGTGTCGAACTGCGACTGAAGCAACGAGGACGGCATGAAGTGCTCTCGCTTCTCCATCCGTTCGCGCAGGACGTCGAACGGCAGGTCGAGGTGCAGGAAGTACGCATCGCTCGCACCTCGACGCAGGGTGTCGCGGTAGGCGCGCTTGAGGGCCGAGCACGCAAGTACGGACCCGTTTCCTGCGGAGCGGTTGGCGGCGAGCTTGGCTGCCAACAGCTCGAGCCACGGTTGCCGATCCTCGTCGTTCAGCGGCGTACCCGCCGACATCTTCTGGATGTTCGACTCCGGGTGGAAGGAGTCTCCCTCAATGAACACGAAGCCAAGTCGTTCGGCGAGTGCCGTGCCGATCACGCTCTTGCCGGTGCCCGAGACACCCATCACGACGATCTGTCGGGCGGCCGCTGCGCCAGACTCATTCGCTGTAGAGCCCACCGTCAACCGGCGATCGGCCAGAGCACCGCGGCGATTGCGAATGCCGAGAGCCCGAGGGTCGTCTCCATCACGGTCCACGTCTTCAGCGTCGTCTTCTCATCCATGCCGAAGAAACGGCTGACGAGCCAAAAACCCGAGTCGTTGACATGGGAGAGCGCCGTCGCGCCGGCAGCGATCGCGGTGACCAGCAGGGCGATACGCAGGTCGCCGAGTCCGTCAGCCTGAGATGCGATCAGACCGGCCGCCGTGGTCAGCGCCACCGTGGCCGAGCCCTGTGCGACGCGTAGCGCGGTGGCGATCAGGAACGCCTGGAGCAGCAGCGGTATGCCCAGATCGGACAGCGATGAGGTCAGCGCCTCGCCGATGCCGCTGGCGCGCAGGACACCGCCGAACATGCCGCCTGCACCAGTGATGAGGATGATCGAGCAGATCGGTCCGAGCGACTTGTCGAGCAGTTCCGTCGTCTCGTTGAGAGTACGGTCGCGCGTGCCAAGCACCGCGATTGCCGCCAGCAGCGTGATGAGCAGCGCGATCGGTGTGTTGCCGAGCAGGATGAGGAAATCGACGACTGAGTTGCCCTCGTCGATCGATCCGCCCGCGATCAGCGTGGTGAGGACCGTGTTGAACGAGATCAGAACGAGCGGAATCGCCAACAGGCTGATCACGGTGGCAAAGCTGGGGGCAATCGTCTTGGTCGCGGTGTCCGAACCGTTCGAGCCTCCGTTGACCTCGCCGAACAGCATGTCGGGCACGGGGACATCGAACTTCGAGCCGAGAAAACGCGACACAAGGAAGACACCGACGTACCAGGCCAGAAGTGCAATGGGCAGGTTGACAAGCAGAATGATGCCGATGTCACCACCGAGGACCGTGCCGGCTGCGACCGGTCCGGGATGGGGCGGGACGAGGGCGTGCATGGCAGCAAACGCGCCGGCCGCAGGGAGTGCGTAATAGAGCACCGAGCCGCCGAATCGCCGAGCCACCGTCAGGATGATCGGCAGGAACACCACCAGTCCGGCGTCGAAGAAGATCGGGAAACCGAAGATCAGTGCGGCCACGCCGAGCGCGAACGGTGCACGTTTCTCTCCGAACCGTCCGACCAGGGTGTCGGCGAGGACTTGGGCGCCGCCGGTCACCTCCAACAAGCGTCCGATCATGACTCCGAAACCAACCAACAGAGCCACAGACGCGAGCGTGCTGCCGAACCCGGATGTCAATGCGGCCGGGACGTCTACGAGTGGGATTCCCGCGGCGACGGCCGTCACGACACTGACGAGGACGAGCGAGATGAATGCGTGCAGGCGGACCTTGATGATGAGGAACAGCAAGAGAGCCACCGCAAGTGCCGCGATGATCATCAACGTCGATGTTCCGTATGCCGGATCGATGGGATCCACGGTCGACTCCTGTATGTGGGGGGCACTGGGTTGTCGCCAGTGTTGCCCGAAGGTCAGAGGCCCGCAACCGCTGGGCAGGCGGCGGACATCTCGGAGGTTGAGTAGCCCTGGGGGACGAGGGCGTATCGAAACCTGGTGAGTCGAGATGCTTGAGCGAGCCGGTTGTGTTGCTTGGTTTCGATACGTCGGCCGCGGGCGGCCTCCTACTCAACCAGCGAGACGGTGGCATCTCGGTGGTTGAGTAGCCCTGGGGACGAGGGCGTATCGAAACCTGGTGAGTCGAGATGCTTGAGCGAGCCTGTTGTGTTGCGTGGTTTCGATACGTCGGCCGCGGGCGGCCTCCTACTCAACCAGCGAGATACGGTCGGCCCATGCGTGCTGTCGCTGCTGTGGTTGCTCTTGTCTTGCTGGCGGCTTGCTCGAGTGAGCCTGAGAAGCCGGTTGCTGAGCCGACTACGCAGACGCAGACTCCCACGCCGACGTTCATCTACCCGGGCAAGGACTGGGCTGTTGCCGAACAGGGTGACTTCGCGAGGGTCGATCGTGAGCTCGCCGCTGCTCGCACCACATGCTTTGCGGTCGTCAAGGACGGGCGTCTTTTGCACAGCACGGGCGAAGGCTCGACGCGGCCTGCGTACTCGATCACCAAGTCCGTCACTGCGATCCTTGTGGGCATCGCCGCCGACGAGGGCAAGCTGGCGCTCGATGACAAGGCATCGAAGTACATTCCCGAATGGCGACGCACCGCCGCGCGGAACGTCACGATCCGAGACCTGCTCTCCAACACCTCGGGCCGGCACTGGGACTACAACACCGACTACAGCCAGATGATCCGCCGAGCACCGGACAAGACGGCCTTCTCGATCGGACTCGGCCAGGACAGCCGACCCGGCACCAAGTGGGACTACAACAACTCGGCCGTGCAGACCCTAGAGGCAGTGCTGGAGAAGGCCACCGGACAGGATGTCGCCGCGTACGCCAAGAAGCGGCTTCTCGATCCGATCGGCATGCGCGACACCACCTGGGCGCACGACAACGCCGGCAACACCACGACGTACTCAGGCATCGACTCGTCCTGTCGCGATCTCGCCCGCATCGGCTACCTGATGATGCGAAGCGGTGCCTGGAAGGGCGAGCAGCTCGTCTCAGACTCGTTCGTCGCCGAAGCCACCAACGAGTCATCGTCGCAGCTCAACGCCGCATACGGACTGCTCTGGTGGGTCAACAAGCCCGGCCGCATCGTCACGATCGACCGCGCCGCCGGGTTCCCGAGCGACAAGCCGCCCTACAAGGGGCAGCTCGCACCCAAGGCACCGGAGGACACGTTCTGGGCGCTCGGATACGGCAGCGAGTACGTCATGGTGATCCCGTCCGAGGGTCTCGTCGCCGTACGTATGGGATCGCGCCCCAACACCCCGGAACAGCTGTCGTTCTCGGCGTTCGCCGACCTGGTCCTGAAGGCCTTGCGCATCTCCTGACGCACGTGGCCGAATCTCGTGCTGAGGTGGCCGAAATCCCGCACGACACCTGTCCGACCCGGACCCTAGGCTTGCGTCAGTCAACGAGAGGACTGTGACGCCGTGGCCGCTCCACGTACCGGGTTGGTCGCTGTCGCTCTCGCAATCGTCTACGTCGTATGGGGCTCGACCTACCTCGGCATTCGCGTTGTCGTCGAAGACGCACCACCGATGACCTCGATGGGCCTGCGGTTCGCGACGGCCGGCCTACTGCTCGGTGCCTTCTTCGCCATACGCCGAGGATTCAAGTTTCTCGCGCTGACCCGGCGGCAGATCGCCGGTACGGCCTTCCTTGGATTGTGCCTACCGTTGCTCGGCAACGGACTCGTGTCGGTCGCCGAGGACAAGGGTGCAACCTCCGGATTCACGGCACTACTAATCGCCGTGGCGCCCCTGATCATCGTGATCTTCCGTGCGATCGAACGCGATCTGCCCAACACCCAGACCATCGCGGGCGTGCTGCTCGGTTTCGCCGGACTTGCTCTGCTCGTGTTGTTCGGACGCGGAGCGGGCGACTTCGCTCTGGGCCCAGCCCTGATCGTGCTGTTCGCCGCGTCCTGCTGGGCGCTCGGCTCGTACGTCCAGCCACGGCTCTGGCTGCCGGCCAACCCCTTCGTTGTCGCAGTCTGGGAGATGATCTTCGGCGGCGCGATGATGGTCGCGCTCGGTCTGTCGGTGGGGGAGACGATGACCTTCGACTACCCGGCCAAGACGTGGTGGGCCTTGTCCTACCTGGTCATCTTCGGCTCGGTCGTCGCCTTCACCGCATACGTGTGGCTCGTCGCCAACGCACCGATCTCGCTTGTCGCGACCTACGCATACGTCAATCCGGTCATCGCGGTGTTCCTCGGTTGGCTGATCCTCGACGAGAAGATCACCTGGCCGATCGTGGCCGGTGGTGCGATCGTCGTCGCGGCTGTCGCCCTCGTCATATCGTCCGAACGCAGGAATCCGGCGCCGGCTGCTCCGGCCGAACCACCGGTGGTTGAACAGGTCGCGAAATCACTGCAAACGCCATGATTCTCGCGTAGGTTCTCCGGAATGACTGACGTCACGATCACGCACATCGGCGGCCCGACTGCGCTCATCGAGGTCGGCGGATGGCGCATCCTGACCGACCCGACCTTCGACCCGCCCGGCAAGCGCTACTTCTTCGGTTGGGGCACGATGTCGCGCAAGCTGGTCGGACCGTCGGTCCTGGCCAAGGATCTTGGCCCGATCGACGCCGTCCTCGTCAGCCACCACCATCACGGCGACAACCTCGACCCGAGCGCCGAGGCGCTGCTGCCGACGTGGGGCACGACCTACACGACCAAGAAGGGCGCCAAGAAGCTCGGCGGCAACACCGTGGGACTCGCCGCGTGGGAGACGACAACCCTTGAGGCGCCCGGCAAGCTGAGCATCACGATCACCGCGACCCCATGCCGTCACGGCCCGGTTGGCAGCGACCCGATCACCGGCCCGGTCGTCGGCTTCTCACTCAGGTGGGAAGGCCAGGAGCATGGCGAGCTCTGGGTCACTGGCGACACAGTGCTGTACGGCGGGCTTCGCGACGTCGCGAAGCGCCTCAAGGTCGGCACGATGCTGTTGCATCTGGGCTCGGTGCGGTTCCGCTATCTGTCTGGCTGGTTCCGCTACACGATGGACGCCACGGAAGGCGTCGAACTGATCGACCTCATCAAGCCAGCCACGGTTATCCCCGTGCACTACGAGGGATGGTCACATTTCCAGCAGGGCCGAGGCGACGCCGAAGACGTGCTCGCCACCGCGGAGACCGCGATCACCTGGCTTGATCCCGGCGAGACCACCACAGTGAACGCGTAGGTCACCCCTCCGACACCGGTTCTTCCTCGACGGGCGGCTCGGTCGGTTCGGTGGTTGCTGGTGCCGTCGGTTCAGGGGCTGGGTCGTTGTTGTTGTCGTCGTCCTTCTTCTTGTCCTTGTCCTCGTCCTTGCCCGAACCTGTGCTGCCAGACCCAGTTGAGACGGTGAGAACGACATTGGTGCCCGGCTCCGCACGCGTGGAGGGATCCACAGCGGTGACCGTGCCCACGGGTTCACCGGATGGCTGGTCGTTGCGCTGCGGCTCGAGTCCGAGCTTGTCCAAGATCTTCGCGGCATCCTCATATGACTTGCCGACCAGGTTCTTGGGGATCTTGACGAGTCCGGTGGCGATGCCGAGGTCCACCACGCTGTTCTCGTCCACGTCAGACCCAGGATCGGGTGACTGAGTCACGACCACGCCGGTCTTGTAGCCCGCAGCGTCAACGTCATGCGTCGTCACCTTCAGTCCCTTGCCCGCCAGTGTTGACGCCGCTTCAACGCTCGTCATCTTGCGTACGTCCGGTACCTCGACCGTGTTCGCTCCAAACGGATTCATCAGTGCGAACACGACTGCGGCGATCGCGAGCAAGGCGGAGCTGATCAGGACGGTGCGCCTCGAGCGATGGCGCTCTGGGAGCACCTCTTCGGTTGCAACGGTCGCGGCGGCCACTCCCGCCCCTCCCGCCGCGGCCACCGGTATCGGGTCCGTCTGGGTCGAGGCAACGGCCGCGGCCATGCCTGCAGTCGCTGCGACCCCGTCCGGTTGTGTCGCATCGGGATCAGTGGCCCTGTCCACTTCGGTCGGCACCGTGGTCGCCATTTCGCCTGCAATCGCCGCAACCTCGCTCGCGGACGGTCGATGACCGGGTTCTTTGGCGAGCAAGCTCTCGATGAGCGGACCGATGCCCGAGGCCAAGATCTCCTGCGGCAGCTCGGGAATCGGAGCCTGGATGTGCGCGAGGGCCGTGGCGACGTCGGTCTCGCGATGGAACGGGGGAGCGCCGGTGAGACAGGTGTAGGCAACGACCCCGAGCGCGTACAGGTCCGATTCGTATGTGGCCTGACGTCCGGACGCCTGTTCTGGGCTGAGGTAGTCGGCAGTTCCGATGAGCGCGCCCGTTGCGGTCAGCGACTCGCCACCCGTCGATCGGGCGATGCCGAAGTCGAGGATCATCACCCGGCCCGACGGCGTGAGCAGGACGTTGCCTGGCTTGAGGTCGCGGTGGACGATGCCGGCCTCGTGGGCCGCGGCAAGCGCACTCGCCATCTCGCCGATGATCGACATTGTCTCGCCGACCGGCAGTGCCACCCGTGACTTGAGCATCGCGGACAGCGAGACGCCGTCGACCAGCGGCATCACCAGGTAGGGCGTCGTTCGGCCGTGCCCGTCGGGATGCTCGCCATAGTCGTAGACGTCGACGATGTTCTGGTGGTGCAACGAGCCAGCCAGGTGAGCCTCGGTGCGGAGGCGTTCGCGGATCGACTCATCGTCGGCGAGATGGTCTCGAATGACCTTGACGGCGACCTCGCGATTGAGCAGCTGGTCGTGAGCTCGCCACACCGCGCCCATGCCGCCGGTGCCGATGACGGCGTCAAGGCGGTAGCGATCGCTGAGGATAGTGGGCACCGACCAACGGTATGCCGGATTGGCAGACTTCTCCTGTTGAGCGGGCCGCCGTGACCGCCCCTCAAGCGACAATGAACTATGACGTTCCGCGCCGCTGTGGCGGTCATCGCCGCGATGGCACTGTTCAGTGGCTGCTCGGGTGACGCGCCGGCACCCAAGCCGGTTCCGACGGCGACCGTGGATCCGGGAGAGCAGTGGGACACCATCGATCCTGATGGGGCTGGATTCGAGCGCTCGGGGCTGAGGAAGCTCGACCGGCTGCTCGCCGGCAACCGCTCGAACTGTGAGGTCGTGACCCGCGACGGCAAGCTCGTGCATGAGAAGTACTGGCGCGGATCCAAGGCCGACACCAAGAAGCCGGTGTTCTCGGTGACCAAGTCGTTCACGTCAGTTCTCGTCGGCATCGCCCAAGACCAGGGCAAGTTGTCGCTCGACGACAAGGCATCGAAGTACATCCCCGAATGGATCGGCACGCCGTCCGAAGACGTCACGATCCGCAACCTGCTGTCCAACGACTCAGGTCGTCACTGGGACTTCGAGACCGACTACATCGGTATGGCAGCCCGCGCCGTCGACAAGACTGCCTTCGCCGTCGGGCTCAAGCAAGACGCCGAACCCGGCAACGTCTGGCACTACAACAACTCAGCGATCCAAACCCTCGCTGCGGTGCTGAGGGCGGCGACCGGGCAGGAGCCGGCTGCGTATGCGGCAACACACCTGTTCGGTCCGCTCGGCATGTCCAACACCACGTGGATCCCTGATCGATCGCTGCACACGTCGACGTACGCGGGCATCTCGTCGACCTGCCTCGACCTTGCGCGATTCGGCCTCATGACGATGCGCGGGGGCGAGTGGAACGGCAAGCGGATCGTCTCTGAGACCTACCTCGGCGAGGCGACCGGCAAGTCGTCCACCGAGCTCAACGCCGCGTATGGGTTGCTGTGGTGGGTCAACCGGTCCGGGACGGTACTCGGCGCGTTGACCGCGACGGGCTCGACCAACGATGAGAACGCGTACGTCGGCCAGCTTGCCCCGCGGGCGCCCGATGACGCCTATTGGGCGCTCGGCTTCGGCAAGCAGATCATCTCGGTCGTGCCGTCCAAGGGCGTCGTGGCCGTACGCATGGGAACCATGCCGACGGATCAGACCGTGATCTCACCCAACAGCTTCACCGGCGCAGTGCTCGACGCCCTGAAGTAGTCAGACCTCCGCCTGGGCTGCCTCAGCCGCTTCGGCTTCGGCGACCTGGCGACGTACGTCGTCCATGTCGAGCCCCTTGACCGCCTGAATGACCTGCTCGAGGCCCGCAGCCGGGAGTGCGCCGGGCTGTGAGAACACCAGAATGCCGTCGCGGAATGCCATCAGCGTCGGGATCGAGGAGATGCCAGCTGCGCCTGAGAGCTCACCTTCGGCCTCGGTGTCGATCTTGGCGAACACGACATCGGGGTGCTGCTCGCTCGCGGCTTCGTAGACGGGGCCGAACTTCATGCACGGGCCACACCAGGAAGCCCACCAGTCGACCAACGTGATCCCGTCGGCGGAGACGGCCTCGTCGATGCTGTCCTTGGTCAGGTTGATGGTGCTCATGACTGCCTTTCGTTGACTACAACCAATTCAACAAACCCGGCCAAACGAACATTCCCGCATGTCACTCAACCACCAACCTGGGTGACTAGTCGTCGTCGTCGTCGTTCTTCTTGTCCCGGTCGCGGTCGCGGTCTCGGTCGTCGTCATCGCCGTTGAAGTCGAAGTCGAAGAACGAGTAGGACACCGTCAGCGTGATCGTGTCGCCAGCCTTCGCCAGAGCCGAGGGGTCGACCGACAGGACGGTGTCGGACTCTTCTTGCGAGAGCTTCTGCGCCTTGTTGACCTTGAGTCCGAGATCCTCCAGAGCAGCTGCGGCCTCGTCGTACGGCTTGCCGACGAGATCCTTGGGCAGGGCAAACAGGCCGGTGGCAACCGTGAGCTCGACGAGAGCGTCCTCGCCAACTTCGGTGCCGGGTTTGACCGACTGCTTGATGACCTCGCCTGCCTTGTGACCTGCGACGTTGGCCTCGCGGGTCTCGAGCGTGAGGTCGGCACGGCCGAGGGTGGAAGCGGCCTCGACACTGGACATGCCGACGACATTCGGCACCGCGATCTTGACGGGGCGGTTTGCATACGCGAATCCGCCAGCGAGCACGCCGACCAGCGCGAGCATGGCTGCAGCGATCCACAGCGCCCTGCGCGGGCGACGGCGCTTGGCATCAACGATGTCAATGGTCGCCGTCGTGTCACGGTCGTCTCGAGGCAGCGGGGTCAGGTCGGTACGAGTGTGCTCGGTGCTGTTCTTGCTGGTGGTGGGCAGACGTGTCGCCATCGTCGCCGCAATCGCGGCCACGTCACCGGCGGAGGGTCGATGCGTCGGCTCCTTCGACAGCAGCGACCGGATCAGCGGATCAGCCATCGCCAGTTCGGAAGGCAGGGGCGGAACTGGCTCATGCAGGTGCGCGAGCGCCGTACCGACATCAGTCTCACGACGGAACGGGGGAGCGCCGGTGAGGCAGGTGTACGCGACGATGCCGAGCGCGTACAGGTCGGAGGCGTACGTCGCCGGGTGGCCCGCAGCCTGCTCCGGGCTGAGGTAGTCGGCGGTGCCGACCATGGCGCCGGTCTGGGTCAGCGACTCGCCACCCGTCGATCGGGCGATGCCGAAGTCGAGGATCATCACCCGGCCGGACGCGGTGAGCATCACGTTGGCGGGCTTGAGGTCACGGTGCACGATGCCAGCCCCGTGGGCGGTCTGGAGTGCGCTCGCCATCTCAGCGACGATCGACATGGTCTCGCCGAGCGGCAAGGAACCCCGTGACGCGAGGACTTCCGACAGCGTGACGCCATCAACGAGCGGCATCACGAGGTACGGCGTCGTACGGCCGTCGCCGTCGATGTGCTCGCCGTAGTCGAAGACATCCACGATGCCGGGATGGCGCAGAGACCCAGCAAGCTGCGCTTCCGTACGGAGTCGCTCGCGGATCCTGGTGTCGCCGGCAAGATGCGGCCGGATGACCTTCACGGCGACGACGCGATCGAGCACCGGATCGTGTGCCTTCCACACTTCGCCCATGCCGCCGTCGCCGATGAGAGCGTCCAGGCGATAGCGATCCGAGAGTGTTGCAGGCATTGACTCATTCTAGTTCGTTGTGACTAGTTGTCCCGACCGGGCATGATCGAGCCCATGATCGAACGGCGCACGTTCCTCACCGGCATTGCAGCGGTTGGCGCCGCGTCCCTGATCGGCTGCAGCAGCGACGACAAGCCAACGACGCCAACACAGACCACACCAACGCCATCAGCGACCACCCCGGACGGAGCGGTGAACCCCAAGGTGGCGTCCACGATCGCGACCGGGCTCAACGTTCCGTGGGGCATTGCGTTCCTCGCCAGTGGTGCGGCGTACGTGTCGCAGCGCGACGCTGGATCCATTGTGCGCATCGATCCTGACGGCGAGGTCACCGACCTCGGACCCGTCCAAGGCGCCGATTCCGCCACCAGCGAGGGCGGCCTGATGGGCATCGCGCTCGATCCAGACGACGAGTCGGTGCTGTACGCGTACATGAGCACCAGCTCTGACGACCGCCTCGTGCGGCTCAGCGTGAACGGCAACCGGATCAGCCGCCCCGAGCCGCTCCTCACCGGCGTGCGCTCGGCGGCCAATCACCACGGCGGGCGACTGGTGTTCGACGGCAGTGGGCACCTCTTCCTGGCCATCGGCGACGGCGCAGTTCCCGAGGACGCACAGGACCGCAACGGCCCGAACGGTTCGATCCTCCGGCTCGACAAGGATGGACGTGCGGCAAACGGCAACCCGTTCGACAACGAGGTGTGGTCGTACGGGCACCGCAACATCGAAGGTCTGGCATTCGACGCCGACGGACGCCTGTGGGCGTCGGAGTTCGGCCAGGACTCGCGAGACGAGCTCAACCTGATCGAGAAGGGCAAGAACTACGGGTGGCCGCGGTTCGAGGGGGAGTCAGACGACCCGGGCTTTGTGTCTCCCAAGGTCACCTGGAGCACTGATGAGGCATCTCCCGCCGGACTCGCGATCACCCGCTCCACTGCATTCATGGCAGCGCTGAGGGGTGAACGCCTCTGGATGATCCCGCTCGACGGCGAGTCGGCCGGCAAGCCCAAGGCGCTGTTCACGGGGAAGTACGGACGCATCCGCGATGTCGTCGTCGCGCCCGACAAGTCGCTGTGGGTCACGACCAGCAACACCGACAGCCGAGGTCGGCCTGCCTCAGATGATGACCGCATCCTCCGTGTGACGCTCTAGCAAGCCTTTCGGCTCACGAGGTTTCGATACGTCGGCCGCGGGCGGCCTCGCTACTCAACCACCAGGTGGTTGAGTAGCGAGGAACGAGCGTATCGAAACCCGGTAAGTCGAACGGCTCGGGCGACTGACGGTCATTACCGGCAAATCAACCAAAACTACCGATCAGTAAGGGTTTTGCCGTCTCGAACATGAGGATAACCTCGGCTTTATGGATGACTCTTCGTTCGACATCGACCCCGCACAGGTCCGCGAGGCAGCAAAGCGATTCCCCGCGCACCGCTTGACGACGCTTGGCGGTCACCCCGACAGCGACGTGAGCTACATCGCCACGGCAGCGGAGTTTGGTCGGCACGCCTGGGACGAGGGCGGGCACATCTGAACCGGCTTCCCCGAATGCGAAAACCCCCGGAGCACGCTCCGGGGGTTTTCTACGTTCTCTGAGATTCAGAGGGGACGGCAAGCCGGCCCCGACCTCACGCGAGCCTGTCGGCTTGCTTAGAGGGGCCGGATGTTCGCTGCCTGCAGACCCTTCTGGCCCTGCTCGACGTCGAATTCGACCTTCTGGTTCTCGTTCAGCGAGCGGTAGCCACTCGACTGAATCGCGCTGAAGTGCGCGAATACGTCTTCGCTGCCGTCGTCGGGCGCAATGAATCCGAAGCCCTTGTCAGCGTTGAACCACTTGACGGTTCCTGTTGCCATGTCGTACTCCTCTTGGCGAGTTGCCACCCCCGACTTTCGCGAGTGGCTGTCGCGACGTACATCCAACCTTGAGAAGAACAAACACCCCGAAAGGAACTCATCTCGTACGGCCAACGTCGTGCAACTGCGATCAACCCTAGGGCACCGCCCCGGGCCAAAAGCAAGTGTTTTCCGTTATCTGAGCCAAGGTTTCATGAGCCCGTAACAGTGCTAGGCCCGCCTACCGAATACCTGTGAGACCCACCAACGACCCCTGGAGTCCTGGTACGCACCCACACCTATCTGTCGATAGCTGGACTTGAGGATGTTGGCTCGGTGACCCGTTGACCTCATCCAGGCGTACACCACACTCTGACCGCTCGAATAGCCGTAGGCGATGTTCTCGCCCACGCGGCTGAGCTTGCAGGCAGACAGGATCCTGCTCATGCTCTGGTGCTTCATGGTCTGGTTGACCGCCATCCACTTTGCATGGCGCTCGGCGTAATAGTCGACACATGATGCGGTCTTGAGCGGCACCCGGTCGTACTTGACCCGGTAATTGTTGGTTGAGGTGATCACCTGCGCCTCGTAGTCGTCCGAGGCAGCTGCATTTGCAGTTCCCGGCAGCGCTACGAGGAGGCCAACAGACAAGGCCAAGCAGGACAAAACATTGCGAATCTTCATAGGGTCTCCCTCCCTTGCGGGCCAAAATACGCACGCAGTGGTCGGGAATTCCTGACTCGTAAGAACTAGTCATTTGAGGGAAGGGGAGGGGTGTCGAACTAGTTCTTTATAACTAGTTCATACCTAAGTCAAGACTGCCGATCTTCCTGAAAGTTGCCTAAGTTGAGCACGTTGTGCCGACGCACTCCCCACAAGGGTGTGCTCACTAACCGGCCGGACGACCGTCCGACCTTTATCAGTAAGTAGGGGGAAAATAGTGAAGCGTGTGACCTCAGGCCTTGTCGGCCTAGGACTCGCGGCCTCGCTTGGTCTCGCTTATGCGGCTCCGAGTACAGCCCAGTCCTCACCACCCGTCTCCGGCAGCGATCGCGCTGACAAGAAAGACGAGTTGCCCAACCCTCTGGAGGACAAGCGCCGAGCGCTGCGAGAGACCGCTCTCACAGGTGTTCTCAATGGCGACCTGAAGGCCGTCGAGAAGGACGGAAGCACCGTCGTCAAGGTCGGCAAGGGTGTCAGTCCCGCCGAAGCCGCTCGCCGGGCCAACCAGAAGGCTTCGACCTACGAGAGCCGGAAGGCGGGCAAGACGCGCGATCAGTACGTCGAGCTGTCGCAGGAACGCGCCGACAAGGTCTTCGTGATCCTCGTCGAGTTCGGCAACGAACGTCATCCTGACTTCCCGGATGTCGACACAGACCCCGACACCCCCGGTCCGACGACCTTCGAAGGTCCGCTTCACAACAAGATCCCCGAGCCTGACCGCAGCAAGGACAACACGACGGTCTGGCAGTCCGACTTCAACCAGCAGCACTTCCAGGACCTCTACTTCAAGAAGTCCGCTGGCGCCGAGTCGCTCTCGACCTACTACAAGACGCAGTCGTCGGGTCGCTACTCCGTCGACGGCCAGGTCTCTGACTGGGTCAAGGTGCCCTACAACGAGGCCCGCTACGGCCGCGAGGACGCCACGACCTGGGACCTCATCCGAGATGCGCTCGCTTCATGGGTCGAGCAGCAGCACGCTGCCGGAAAGACCGACGCCGAGATCAAGACGGCGATGGCGGAGTACGACAAGTACGACCGCTACGACTTCGACGGTGACGGCGACTTCAACGAGCCGGACGGCTACCTCGACCACTTCCAGATCGTCCACGCAGGTGGCGACGAGGCTGATGGTGACCCGCAGCAGGGCGAGGACGCCATCTGGTCGCACCGCTGGTACGCATTCCTGACCGACGCCGGATTCACCGGCCCGGCTCAGAACCCGCTCGGCGGCACCGAGGTTGGCGAAACCGGCCTCTGGGTCGGCGACTACACGGTCCAGCCCGAAAACGGCGGCCTGTCGGTCTTCGTCCACGAGTACGGACACGACCTCGGCCTCCCGGACGCGTACGACACATCAGGTGGCGGCGACAACTCCAATGAGTATTGGACGTTGATGGCGCAGAGTCGACTCAATGCGGCGGGTGAACCTCTCGGTACGCGAGCCGGCGACCTCGGCGCGTGGGAGAAGCTGCAGCTCGGCTGGCTCGACTACGAGACGCTGAGCACGCACCAGGAGAAGACGATCGTGATGGGCCCGCAGGAGTACAACACTGCCAAGGCTCAGGGTGCGGTCGTCGTACTGCCCAAGAAGGAGGTCACCACCGACAACGGTGCGCCGGCCTCCGGAACGAAGCAGTTCTTCTCCGGCAGCGGCGACGATCTCGCCAACTCGCAGACGACTGACGTCGACCTCACCGGCAAGACCGGTGGATTGCTGACCGCCAAGGTCCGCTACTCGATCGAAGAAGACTATGACTACGCGTACGTTCAGGCCTCCACCGATGGCGGAGACAACTGGACCTCGCTGGACGGCACGATCAACGGCGCGCCCATTGGTGTCGACACCTCAGGGCGTCCGGCGATCGACGGTGAGCAGGAGACGTGGGCTGACCTCAACGTGCCGCTTGGCGCGTATGACGGCCAGGCCATCAAGCTACGCCTCTACTACAAGACCGACGGTGGTCTGGCGCTTCCCGGCCTGTATGCCGATGACATCAAAGTGTCGGCTGGTGCCGAAACCCTGTTGGAGGACGGTGCTGAGGACGGCGGAACGGCGTGGGAGCTCGATGGGTTCTCGATCGTTGGAGCCACAACGACGTCGCTGTTCGACAACTACTACGTCATGGGTCACCGTTCGTACGTCTCATATGACCGCTACTTGAAGACTGGTCCCTACAACTTCGGCTTCAACAACACGAAGCCGGACTGGGTCGAGCACTACAAGTACGGTCACGGTCTGTTGATCTCCTACTGGGACACCTCAGTCGGCGACAACAACACCAACCAGCACGCAGGAACGGGCCGCAACCTGCCCATCGATGCCAACCCGACGCCAATCATCAACAAGGCAACGGGCGCACCGTGGCGGGCGCGAATCCAGATGTACGACGCGCCGTTCTCGCTGCACAAGGCTGACTCGATGACGCTGCACACCAACGGCGTTCCGAGCTACATCCGGGGTCAGGCTGCCAAGCCGCTGTTCGACGACACCAAGAAGTACTGGTTTGCGCAGCTCCCCAACCACGGCGTCAAGCTGCCCGCAGCTGGCGTCAAGGTTCGGGTCCTCTCGGAGGATGGCACCAGCATGAAGGTCAGGTTCAACTGACCTTCACCACGGTCGGGGGCCGCGCATCAGGGGGTGCGCGGCTCCCTTGGGTGGGTGGCCCGTTGAGGGGATCGGGGGGTTCCTCAGCGGGCGACACGCGCGAAGTAGATGACCGCTCCGATGCCGACCACGGTGCAGCCCGCACCGATGGTCGGCATTGTGAGGCTGAACGCCAGAACGATGCATCCGACGAAGCCGATCGCGGCGATGGCGCGTTGCGGCCAGGCGGTGGGCAATGTCCAGGCCGCGGCGTTGGCAATGGCGTAGTAGAGCAGCACACAGAACGACGAGAACGCGATGCTCATACCGAGATCGCCGAGCAACACCAGAGCGATGATCAAGGCGCCGGCGCAGAGCTCTGCGGCGCGGGGTACGCGCGAGGAGCCGCTGAGCAGCGTCACTGCCCGTGGCAGGTGACCGTCTCGAGCCATCGCGAACATCGTCCGGGAGACCCCCAGCGCGAGAGACAACAGTGCACCGCCGGCTGCCACAGCAGCCACTACCTGGATGACGGGTGCGACGTTGCTTCGCCCGACGGCATCGAGGGCGTCAACGAATGGCCGCGCAGAGTCAGCGAGATCCTTGGCACCCAGCGCGTGGTTGAGAGCGAGCGCGACAACTGCGTAGAGCGACACGACCAGGACGAGCGACGTGGCGATTGCGCGAGGGATCGTACGAGCGGGGTCGCGTACCTCCTCGCCGAGTGTCGCGAGACGGGCATAGCCCGCGAACGCGAAGAACAGGAGCGCAGCCGCGTGCAGCACTCCGCTGGCGCTGGCTTGGCCAGCCGATGTGTCCGGCGCGCGTGGTCCGGCAAACAGCAGCACGACTGCCAGTGTCACGACAGCGACCACAACGCTCACGATCACCACCGCCGCGGACGCTGACTTCTCGACGCCGAGAAGATTGATCGCGATGACGGTGACGACCGTGGCGACTGCGAGCGTGCGGGCATGCTCGGGCCAGACGTAGGTGCCGACGGCGAAGGCCATCGCAGCGCAGGACGCGAGCTTGCCCGCGACAAACGCCCAGCCGGCTAGGTAGCCCCAGAACGGGCCCAGCCGTTCCCGCCCGTAGACATACGTGCCGCCGGCGACGGGGTAGAGGCTTGCGAGCTGCGCGGAAGAGAAGGCGTTGCAGACGGCGATGATCGCGGCGAGGCCGAGCGCGAGAAGGAGACCGTCTCCAGCTGCGTCGACTGCGGGAGGGAATACGACGAACAACCCAGCGCCGATCATGGCGCTCATACCGATCGCGACCGAACCAACCAGGCCGAGGCGACGATCGAGGGAGTCGGACATGCCTAGATGTCGTAGTCGATGACGAGGGGAGCGTGGTCAGACCAGCGCTCGGCCCAGCTGACAGCCCGGTCGACAGTCGCCGTACGCGCGGTGGCGGCGAGCTTGGGCGTCGCGATTTGGTAGTCGATGCGCCAACCGGTGTCAGTGTCGAATGCTTGGCCTCGCATGGACCACCAGGTGTAGGGCCCGTCAACGTCGCCGGCGAGGTGGCGGTGCACATCGACCCAGCCGAGCTCGTCTGCGAACCGGTCGAAGTAGGCGCGCTCTTCGGGCAGGAAGCCAGCCTTCTTGAGGTTGCCCTTCCAGTTGCGGATGTCGCGTTCGGTGTGGGCCACGTTGAGATCACCCGTCAGCAGACCGTGGTTGCCGGAGTCATTGATGGCTTCCAGACGGGTGTGCATCTGGTCGAAGAAGCGGTATTTCTCCAGCTGGCGGGGGGTTCCGGCCTCGCCCGAGTGCGCGTAGGCCGAGATCGCGGTGAGCGTGGATCCGTCCGAAAGTGGGATGTCGGACTCGATCCAGCGGCCCGAGTCGTCGAAGAAGTCATCACCGTTGCCGGTGCGCACGGCGGTCGGCTCGGCGCGGCTCAGCACCGCGACACCGGCACGCCCCTTGGCAGCCGCTTCGGTGTGCACCACGTGGTAGCCGGCCCCAGCAGTGAGCTCGCGAACGATCTCGTCCGGTGCGCGTACTTCCTGCAACGTCACGATGTCGGCGTCGCGTTCGACCAACCATTCGGCCATCCCGCTCGTCTGTCCGCGGTTCTTGTTGTAGGCGGCACGGATGCCGTTGACGTTGACGGTGGCGATTCGGAGCACGGGTCAACCCTATGCAGGGTCTCTGACAGCCGTAGCAGCGCCTAGTTCGCAGCAACGAGGGCTGCGACGACCGCAACGAGTGCTGGTACGCCCTGGATTGCGGCGGCGCGGGCATACGACTTGCCGGTCGACAGCAGCACCAGGGAGGCGGCGAACATGCTGCCGCACGCGAACACGATGAGCGTCCAGGCGACGGTGTCATAGCTGTCGGAGAACGCGATGAGCTTGACGCCCGTCGCCGCACCGATTGCCAGGAACAGGTTGTAAAAGCCCTGGTTGTACGCGAGCGAAGCCGTGGTGTCGGCGTCAGCCTGAGACTCGAGGCCGAATGTCTTCCACGTCTTTGGTTTCTTCCAGTCGATCGACTCCAGCTTGAAGAACAGGAGATGCAGCAGAGCAGCGATGCTGGCGGCGACTAATGCTAGAGCGGTCATGGCCTGAATCTAGCGGCTGATCGGCCGCGAATGGCCCTGCAAGACGTTATGTTCGGCCCGAGGGAGGGTTTGCATGGGAGAAACGCATTTGCCGGGCGGCGACGACGAAAGTCGTGTGCTGCGACAGATCATTGAGGCAACGCCCAATGCGATGGTCATGGTCAACGAGTTGGGCCGGATCACGCTCGTCAACACGCAGACCGAGCAACAGTTTGGCTACAGCCGCGAAGAACTGCTCTCCATGACCGTCGATCGGCTGATCCCTGAGCGGTTCCGTCCGCGGCACAAGGGATTTCGTGAAGGGTTCTTTGAGCACCCCGACACGCGCGCGATGGGCGCGGGGCGTGACCTCTTCGGCCTGCACAGGCATGGGCGAGAGTTCCCGATCGAGATCGGGCTCAATCCGGTGATCATTGACGGCCGGCCGCAGGTGCTGGCGTCGATCATCGACATCACCGAGCGCAAGCGCGCAGAAGAGCGCCTGTTGCACGTCGTCGAGGCAGCCCCCAACGCCATGATCATGGTCAACTCTCTCGGACACATCGTGCTGGTCAACACGCAGACCGAGAGATCGTTCGGCTACTCACGCGACGAGTTGCTCAGCATGAACATCGAAGACCTCATCCCCACTCGCTTCAAGGCCAAGCACGATGGCTATCGCATGGGTTACTTCCGGCAACCGGACCGGCGAGAGATGGGTGCCGGTCGTGAGTTGTTCGGCCGACGCAAGGACGGCAGCGAGATCCCTGTCGAGATCGGCCTCAACCCCATCCAGGTGCTGGATGAACAACACGTCCTGGCCTCGGTCATCGACATCACCGAGCGGCTCGTCGTACAAGCCACCGAGAGTGCCGAACGTGCTGATCGCCTGCGGCGGTCGATTCTCGACAGCCTGCCGTTCAGCATCATTGCGACCGACCCTGACGGCGTCATCGTCACGGCCAACCCGGCAGCCGAACGCCTGCTTCGCGCAGAACGCAACGAGCTTGTTGGCTCGCGCATCGACAACATTCGCGATGGCCGGCTGGATCAGATGCTCTCGCGTGCAGCTCATACCGACGGAGTTGACGAGCGCGAGGTCGAGTACCACCGCAAGGACGGGGTCGACGTACCCGTCAATGAGGCGATCTCGCTGATTGTCGACGAAGTCGAGCAAGTCACGGGATACCTCGCAGTCGCGTATGACATCACGCAGCGCAGGGAAGCCGAGGCGTTCATTCGGCACATGGCGCACTACGACTTCCTGACCGATCTGCCCAACCGCACGATGCTGTTCACTCGGCTCGACGCCGAGCTCGAACGTGCGGCACGCCTGAACACCGGCCTTGCCGTCATCATGCTCGATTTGGACCACTTCAAGCGGGTCAACGATTCCCTGGGACACCACATCGGCGACGAGCTCCTGTTGCAAATGGCGGCTCGCTTGCGCAGCGAGGTCAGAGCAAGCGACCTCGTGTCCCGATTCGGAGGCGATGAGTTCGTGCTCGTCTTCACCGATGTGCATTCAGCAGACGAGCTGTCAGAACGGATCACAGCCTTGCTTGAGCTGATCCCCGAACCGCTGATTTGCAACGGCCATGAGCTCATCGTCACCGGGAGCCTGGGTGGCTCGCTGTTCCCTCAGAATGGTGCGGACTCCACAACGTTGCTCAAGCACGCGGACACCGCGATGTATCACGCGAAGACGGCGGCCCGTAACTCATTCCAGTGGTTCCACGACTCCATGCTCGACGAGACCAATGACAAGCTCGTGCTCGCGGCCTCTCTTCGCCACGCTCTGGATCGCGGTGAGATCACCGTGGCATATCAGCCCGAAATACACCTCGCGACCGGTGAGGTCGTGGGACTGGAGGCGTTGGCCCGATGGGAGGACGCCGACGGTATGGACATCCCGCCGGATCGCTTCATTCCCGTCGCCGAGGACAACGGACTGATCATTCGCCTGGGCGAGCACATCCTGCGTACGGCGTGCGCAGACACCATGCGGATCTCCAAGTCACTCGGCCGTCCGATGCGGCTGGCCGTCAATGTGTCGCCGCGTCAGCTCAGGGACAAGGAATGGCTCGCGGTGCTCGAACGGGCACTGTGGGAGTCGGGCCTGTCGGGCAACCAGCTTGAGCTGGAGATCACCGAGGGCATCTTCATGGAGGATCCGCGCACGGTGGTCGAAGTGTTGAACACTGTCCGCGCGCTTGGGGTCGCGATCGCCATCGATGACTTCGGTACGGGCTTCTCGAGCCTCGCCTATCTGACCCGATTTCCGATCGACAAGATCAAGATCGACCGCTCGTTCATCGCTGATCTGGTGGACAACTCGGCCGACGCAGCGATTGTCGACACGATCATCGTCATGGCGCACACACTCGGCATGACCGTGGTGGCTGAGGGTGTCGAGACCGCGGAGCAGGAGATCTACCTGCGCGCCAAAGGGTGCGACCAGGCGCAGGGCTTCCGCTACAGCCGTGCCGTGCCCGCCGAGCAGTTCACCGCCGCGATTTCCTAGGCGGTTTGCTTGGCGGCGGCTCGACCTGCTGCGCGGCCGCTGAAGATACAACCGCCGAGGAACGTGCCCTCCAGCGAGTTGTAGCCGTGCACACCACCCCCACCGAAGCCGGCAACTTCGCCTGCGGCGTACAGGCCGTCGACAGGTGAGCCATCCGTGCCGATCACGGCAGAGTCGAGGTTGGTCTCGAGTCCGCCGAGCGACTTGCGAGTGAGTACGTGCAGGCGTACGGCGATCAGCGGCCCCTTCTTGGGATCGAGGATCTTGTGCGGGGTCGCGACCCGGATCAGCTTGTCGCCGCGGTAGGCCCGGGCCTGACGCATTGCGGCGATCTGCAGGTCCTTCGTGAAGTCGTTGTCGAGCTCGCGGTCACGTTCGGTGACCTGGCGGCGTACGTCGTCGACGTCGACGGGGGAGTCGGGCGTCAACGTGTTCATGCCAGCGACGAGCTCTTCGATCGTGTCGGCGACGATGAAGTCCTCGCCCTTCTCCTTGAACGCCTCGACGGGGCTCGTCGCGCCCTTGGAGAGCCGCTCCTTGAGCAGCGTCTTGACGCTCTTGCCAGTCAGGTCGGGGTTCTGCTCCTGACCGGACAGGGCGAACTCCTTCTCGATGATCGCCTGGCTGAGCACGAACCACGAGTGGTCGTGACCACTCTGGCGCAGCAGCTTTAGGGTGCCAAGGGTGTCGAAGCCGGGCAGACCGGGGATCGGTAGGCGCTGGCCAGCGCCGTCGAGCCAGATGGACGACGGCCCGGGCAGGATGCGAATGCCGTGCATGGGCCAGATCGGGTCCCAGTTCTTGATGCCTTCGACGTAGTGCCACATACGGTCGCGGTTGATGTGGCTCGCGCCGGCCTTCTCGGCGATGCCGAGCATGCGGCCGTCGACGTGCGCGGGTACGCCGGAGATCATGTGCATCGGCGGGGTGCCGAGTCGGTCGGGCCAGTTCTTGCGTACGAGCTCGTGGTTGCCGCCGATACCGCCGGACGTGACGATCACGGCCTGGGCGGTCATCGTGAACTCGCCGATTGACGTTCGGGATGTCGGCGCTGCGCGCTCAGCATCGTCCGGCTCGAGCACCTGACCCCGAACTCCTGTGACGGCTCCGCCGCTGACGATCAGCTCGTCGACCTGGTGGCGGAACGCGAACTGGACAAGTCCCTTTGCGTGGCCCTCACGCACGATCTTCTCGAACGGCTCGACGATGCCGGGGCCGGTGCCCCAGGTGATGTGGAAGCGGGGGACGGAGTTGCCGTGCCCACCGGCGAGACCGCCGCCGCGCTCGGCCCAGCCGACAACGGGAAACACGCTGTGGCCGCGCTCCTTGAGCCAGGAACGCTTTTCGCCGGCAGCGAAGTTGACGTACGCCTCGGCCCACTGGCGGGGCCATTTGTCCTCGTCGCGGTCGAACTGGGCGCTGCCCATCCAGTCCTGCATGGCGAGCTCGACGGAGTCCTTGATGCCCATACGGCGCTGCTGTGGGGAGTCGACGAAGAACAGCCCACCGAACGACCAAAATGCCTGTCCGCCGATGCCCTGCTCGCCTTCCTGGTCGACCAGAATCACCTTGCGACCGGCTTCGACGAGCTCCGCGGTGGCAACCAATCCGGCAAGGCCGGCCCCGACAACGATCACATCTGCGTCCATGCCCGAGATTCTGTCCTACTCCGTGCACGTATCAACATGCGGTATCAGCGACGCGCCACGTAAATACCGCATGAAATGACTGTCCGCAGCCGCTTTGGAGGACTAGATTCGAAGTGTCAGAACTTCATCGTTGGGAGAAGGATTCACATGGACTTCAAGTCTTTGGGCAAATTTGAACAGGCGGCGCTGATTTCTGGTGGAGTCACACTGGTCTTCTCGTTCATCAGTCGGTTTGTATCTCTGTCAGTCGAAGGAGTCCCTGGTTTTTCGGGCGACACAGTGTACGGCGAGAGTGCGTGGGGCGGGATCGGCTTTCTGGCAATGCTGTTGATCGTGGTGGCCATCGCTGTCGTAGTCGTAAGGTTGCTGGCGCCGGCGACTCTGCCCGATGGGGTGCCATGGAACCTCGTAGGAGCGGCGGCGGCCGTCCTTGGAACTCTGCTGTTAGTACTTCGTTTGTTTACGGCGTCGAAGTTTGGTGTCGACCTTGACCCCGGTTGGTCCGGATTTGTCACAGTAATTTCGGCGGTCGTCCTTTCAGTGGCATCCGTCGCTCTGTTCAAGGCTTCGGGCGAGAAGATGCCTGACCTCAACAAGAAGGACACTCCGCCTGCGGCGTGACCACTCAGCATTGACGGAAGGCCCGGCTTCGGCCGGGCCTTCCGCATGCGCGGCTATTCGTACGACAGTGTCACGTCTGGCGTAGTTGGCCAGCTCTGGCAAGTGAGCACATAGCCAGCTTCGAGCTCGTCGGGCTCCAGCGCGTAGTTGTGTCGCATCTCGACGGCTCCGTCCAGAACCTTGGCCCGGCAGGTGCCGCAGACGCCGCCGCGGCAGGCAAAGGGCGCCTCAGGCCGTACGCGCAACAGCCCGGCCAGGACCGAGTCGTCCTCCGGCGTCAGCGTGTAGGTGCTGGTGCGGCCATCGAGTGTTGCCGTGACGGCGGGCCCGCCATCGACGAACGCTTCCGCCGGGCGCGGAGGTGGGGGAGCGTCGTCGACGTGAAACAGCTCGCGGTGCACGCTGCTCGCTCCGGCAGCCTCGAGCGTCGATGAGAGCTCGGTGACCATGTCGAACGGACCGCAGAGGTACCAGTCATCGATGGTTTCCGGGTCGACCAGCGGGCCGAGGATCCGTTTGAGGCGGTCGCCATCGAGCCGGCCTGAGAGCAGTTCCGACTCGGTCTGCTGACGACTGAACACGTGGATCAGGTGGAAGCGGTCGGGGTGGCTGTCCTTGAGGTCGGCGAGGTCATCGAGGAACATCACCGTCTGCTCGTTGCGGCTCGCGTACAAAAGCGTGACAGCACTGTCGGCTGCAAGCGCCGCTCGCGCGATCGACAGGATCGGGGTGACGCCGCTGCCGGCGGCGATGAGTCCGAGATGTTCGGCGTGCGCGCGAGGGCCGAACGAGCCGATCGGCGCCATGACGTCGATCGTGTCGCCCGGTTGCAGGGTGGCCAGGCGGGTCTCGGAGAAGGCGCCGCCGGGTAGGCGTTTGACGCCGATCTGCCAGCGGCCGGAGCCGGGAGCGGTGCAGAGCGAGTACGTACGTCGCTCGCTAGCCACATTCTCTTTGGCATCGAGCCCGATGATCACGTGCTGCCCGGGCTCGAAGGCGAACTCGTCCTGGAGGTCGTCCGGAACGTCGAGGGTGATGGCGACAGAGTCCGAGGTGAGGTCGTCGATCGCGGCGACGCGCAGGGCGTGGAACATCAGAGCACCTTGAACGAGTCGAACGGTTCGAGGCAGTCGTCGCAGCGCCACAGCGCCTTGCAGCTGGTGGACCCAAAGCGCGAGATCTCGCTCGTACGCGTCGATCCGCACTGCGGGCAACGCACGGACAGGGTCAGCGGGATCGCGCCAGCGTGATGCGTGGGCGGGGCGATGCCGGCGGCGTGGAGCTTGGTCTTGCCCGCCGTTGTCATCCAATCGGTGGTCCAGGCGGGGGACAGGACTGTCTCGACGCTGACGTCGATGCCGTCCATCGCAGCGCGGATGTCTTCTTCGATCGCCGACATCGCCGGGCAGCCGGAGTAGGTCGGCGTGATCGTGACGTTGACGTGATCGCCGTCGACTGCGATGTCGCGCAGGATTCCGAGCTCGGCGATGGTCACGAACGGCAGCTCGGGATCGACGACGGCTTCGATCCGCGTGCGTGCGTCGGCGAGGGTCACCATGTGGCGCCCTCATGCTCGCGGGCCAGCGACTGCATCTCGCCGAGCAGCTCCGCCAGGTGCGGGGTGTGTTCGCCACGCTGCGTGGGGGCAGCCGCGGTTGGCACGGTGAGTGTTGCAGCGGTCAGGATCGCAGCGAGCTGCGTGCGTACGGCGGCTTCGACCTCGGGCGCCGACGAGCAGAGCTCGGTCAGCAACGGCCACACGGCGTCTGCGGCATCCTGCATACGACCGTGCGAGACGTCGGTGCCATCGCCGAGTCGAAGGACCCAGGCCTCGGCGTGCTCGAGGTGGTAGGCCGCCTCCTTGGCCGCCTTGGCGAAGATCGCCCGCAGCTCGTCGGTGTCAGGATCGGTACGGAACAACGCGCACTCGTACGACGCGAAGGCCAGCAGTCGCATCATCGAGAACGCGAAGTCGCCGTTGGGGAGCTCGACGAGTGTGCAGTTGCGCCACTCGGGAGCATCGCGGTGATAGGCAAGCCGGTCCTCGTCGCCAACCAGCGCGTACAGGCTGCGAGCCTGACCAAGCAGGTCCAGACCGATGTTGCCGAAGGCGATGTCGAGTTCGATCTCGGGCGAACGAGTCAGCCACTCGCTGCAGCGGTGCGACAGGATCAACGCATCATCGGCGAGCTCGAGGGTGAGGTTCACAGGTGCTCAACCCCATCGGGCACGTCATAGAACGTGGGGTGGCGATAGATCTTGTCGGCAGCGGGGTCGAACCAAGCTTCCTTCTCGTCCGGGCTGCTGGCGGTGACCTCGGAGGCAGGAACGACCCAGATCGACACGCCTTCGCCGCGGCGGGTGTAGACGTCGCGAGCATTGCGCAGAGCGCTCTCGGCGTCAGACGCGTGCAGGCTGCCGGCGTGTACGTGCGAGACGCCGCGCTTGGGGCGTACGAAGACTTCCCAGAGGGGCAAGGCGGTCATGCTGCTGCCTCGGCCTTCTTGGCGGCGTACGCCATGGCGGCCTCGCGTACCCATTCGCCGTCGTTGTGCGCTGTGGTGCGGCGCTCCATGCGCTCGTCGTTGCAGTAGCCCTTGCCGGCGATGACGTCGTACAGCTCGGAGAAGTCGATCTCGCCGAAGCCCCAGTGCTCGGTCACGGCGTTCCAGCGCAGGTCAGGGTCGGGAAGTGTGAGTCCGAGCGCCTCGGCCTGCGGCACAGCGATGTCGACGAACCGCTGACGCAGCTCGTCGTTGCTGAACCGCTTGATGCCCCAGCGAGTGGAGCGCGCGGAGTTGGGCGACTCGGCGTCGGGCGGGCCGAACATCATCAGGCTCGGCCACCACCAGCGATCGACGGCGTCCTGCGCCATCGCGTGCTGTGCGGGAGTGCCGTTGCTGAGCGTGAGGAGCAGATCGAAGCCCTGGCGCTGGTGGAACGACTCCTCCTTGCAGATCCGGATCATCGCGCGCGCATACGGCCCGTACGAGCAGCGGCACAGCGGCACCTGGTTGACGATCGCGGCACCATCGACCAGCCAACCGATCGCTCCGATGTCAGCCCAGCTCTTGGTGGGGTAGTTGAAGATCGAGGAATACTTCTGGCGGCCCTCGTGCAGAGCATCGAGGAGCTCGGAACGGTCGATGCCGAGGGTCTCGGCTGCGGCGTAGAGGTAGAGGCCGTGACCGGCTTCGTCCTGCACCTTGGCGAGCAGGATCGCCTTGCGGTGCAGGCTCGGGGCGCGGGTGATCCAGTTGCCCTCCGGCTGCATGCCGATGATCTCCGAGTGCGCGTGCTGGGCGATCTGGCGGATCAGGGTCTTGCGGTACGCGTCGGGCATCGCGTCACGCGGCTCGATGCGGCCTTCGTGGTCGAGCAGTGCGAGGAACTCAGGATCGCCGAGCTCTGCTGTGTCCTGCACGGAACCGCCTCCAGAAACCGAATGATCGTTCGGTTTCCATCATCGCCCCGATGGAGGGCCAGATCAAGTACAGCAAGCTCGTCGGCTCACCAGGTTTCGATACGCTCTCGTCCCGCCCCCTCGCTCGCCGCGCTCGCTGGGGGGACCCCCAAGGCTACTCAACCACCGAGAAACGTCGCCACTTCGGTGGTTGAGTAGGAGGCCGCCCGCGGCCGACGTATCGAAACCTCGTGAGGTGAAGTACTCGCGTGTCTTACGCGCGGAGGCCGGCGAGGCTCGACGAAAGCATCGTGTCGGCGAGAGCGTCGGCGCTGAGGGAGCCGTGACCGGGGCGGTACCACTCAGTGAGCGAGTTGACCGTGCCCGAGAGCAGTCGGGCGACAACGGCGGGGTCGAGATCTCCGCGGAGATCTCCTTCGGCCACGCCAGCGCGTACGAGATCGGCCACGAAGGCATCGAACGTACGTCGTTGCTCGAGCGCCCAGCGCTCGGTCTCGGTGTTGCCGCGTACGCGCAGCAGCAAGGTCACCGCGGCAAGTTGTTCGGCGAGGATCGCGATCTGGCGACGCAGCACGTACGTCAGCCGGTCGATCGCCTTGCCCTCGCGTGCCTGCGGCTCGTCGAGGAGGCTGAGCAGGGGAGTGACCGCACGCTCGAGACCGAGGCGCAGGATGTGCTCCTTGCCTTCGACGTGGTGATAGAGCGATGACTTGGACAGGCCCGTGGCGGCCGAGAGGTGCTCGATGCTGGTGCCGTCGTAGCCGCGCTTGGTGAACTCCTCGATGGCGACGTCGAGCAGCAGCTCGAGGTCATACCGGGGTCGTGTCATGAGGTGAAAGGTGGTCGGTCGTCGAGGCGTACGGATTGGCGACCGGCCCAGCGCCACAAGCGTGCGGTGAAGTCGTGGTCTTCGTCGGTGACGAAGTTGCCCATCACCCGCAGGGCGAACGTCATCAGCGTGTGCGAACGCATGCCGAGCGGGCCAGCGGTCGGCAGGAGGCGCGGCACGGTGATCAGGCCGGCGAGACGGCGGGCGATCGAGAACGCCTCGCCGTAATGGTGCGTGAGCAGCGCGGGCCAGGCGTCCTGGAGATCGATCTGAGCGGCCATGAGCTCGGCGCCCACACGTCCGGTCTCCATGCCGTAGTCGATGCCCTCGCCGTTGAGCGGGTTGACGCACCCGGCGGCATCACCGATCAGGATCCAGTTGGGTCCGGCCACTCCTGACACAGCGCCGCCCATCGGCAGCAGCGCGCTGGTCGGCATACGAAGCTCACCGCTGAGGTCCCATTCCTCACGACGGAGGGTCGCGTAGTACTCCATCAACGGACGTATCTGCAGGTCAGCGGGCCTCTTCGAGGTCGCAAGAGCGCCCACGCCAAGGTTGACCTCGCCATCGGACAACGGGAAGATCCAGCCGTAACCGGGAAGCAGCTCGTTGTCCTCACCGCGCAGCTCGAGGTGCGAGGAGATCCAGGGGTCGTCACTGCGACCGGACTTCACGTACGAGCGGCCAGCGACTCCGTACGCGGTCTCCCGGTGCCACTCACGGCCGAGTACACGCCCGAGCGGTGAACGTACGCCGTCGGCGACGATCAGTCGATCGCACGCGATGGTGTGCGGAGTCTTGGCCTTCCCGAGGTGGAAGGTCACCGACACGACCTTGCCGCTGGCGTCGCGCTCGGCGTCGACCGCGCGAGCACCTTCGAGCGGGTTGGCGCCAGCCTCGATCGCGACGCGGAAAATCTTGTCGTCGAGCTCAGTACGAGGAACGGCCGAGCCGTAGTCAGGCAATGAGCCGCCTGGCCAGGGGAGCAGCAGCTCTTGGCCGAAGCCAGCAGCACGCAGTCCGCGGTTGGTGCCGTGGCTGCGTACCCACTCGCCGAGACCGAGCCGCTCCATCTCGGCGATCGCGCGAGGCGTGAGTCCATCGCCGCAAGTCTTGTCGCGCGGGAAGGTCGCCGCGTCAGCCAGCACCGTCTCCATGCCGAGCCGCGCGGTCCACGCTGCAGCCGCCGCGCCTGCAGGTCCGGCACCGACGACGAGTACGTCAGTGCGCGTGGGCAGGCTCATATCTTGATTCTCCCAGAACGGGGGTGACTGGCAGGATGTGCCCATGAGTTCACAGGCAACCTCACCAAAACCTGAGACCGAGATCCACTATGCGTCGCGCGGATCGTCGTACTTCGACGTCCTGCTCGCGGTCTTCTGCGTCGTGC
>NZ_JAKFEL010000156.1:0-15740 GCF_036675695.1 Aeromicrobium sp. | reverse complement strand
CCCGGCCTCGACGGTCTTGCTGAGCTCGACTTCTCGTGCGGCGTCGAGCAAGGGAGTGCGAGCGATTTCGGCGAGGTACATGCCGACGCTGTCCTTGCCTTCAGTCTTGGTGTTCATGAACGCTCCCATCAGAGTCTGTACTGATGTGAACGGGCGTGAGCTCCCAAGAATTCCGCTCTCAGTGGACTCTTAGGAGCGGCGTGCTACGTCGATGATCCAGGCGAGCTCCCAGGCTCGCTCCTTCCACGACGCATATCGGCCGCTGACGCCGCCATGTCCGGCGTGCATCTCGGTCTTGAGCAGGATCGGGGCGTCGCCGGTCGCAGTGGCCCTCAGCCGGGCGACCCATTTGGCTGGTTCGACGTAGAGCACGCGAGTGTCGTGCAGGCTCGTCACGGCAAGGATGGCGGGATAGGGATGCTCTCCGACGTTCTCGTAGGGCGCGTACGACTTCATGTACGCGTAGACCTCGGGGTCTTCGAGCGGGTTGCCCCACTCGTCCCACTCGATGACCGTCAGCGGCAGGCTCGGATCGAGGATGGTCGTGAGGTTGTCGACGAACGGGACACTCGCGACGATTCCGGCGAAGGCGTCGGGTGCGAGGTTGGCGATGGCACCCATCAGGAGGCCACCTGCGCTGCCACCCTCGGCGATGAGCCGATCGGGTGAGGTCCAACCCTCGTCGACCAGATGGCGGGCGCTCGCGATGAAGTCGGTGAACGTATTGCGCTTGTTGAGCATCTTGCCGTCGTCGTACCAATGGCGGCCGAGCTCGCCTCCGCCTCGCACGTGTGCGATCGCGAACACGAAGCCGCGATCCAGCAGTGAGAGTCGGGCGATCGACATACCCGGATCCATGCTGGCTTCGTAGGAGCCATATCCATAGATCAGCGCAGGAGCGGTGCCGTCGCGCGGTGTGTCCTTGCGGCACACGACAGAAACGGGCACCCGTACGCCGTCATCGGCGACAGCCCAGCTGCGGTGTTGCTCATAGTCGGCCGGATCGTAGCCACCGAGCACCGGCGCCTGTTTGCGCAGGATCAGCTCGCCGGTCGCGACCACATAGTCGTAAACGGACGCCGGCGTGATGAAAGAGCCGACGCCGACGCGGATCAGCGGTTGCACCCATTCGGCATTGGCGCCTACTCCACAGGTGAACAACTCCTCGTCAAACAGGATCTCCTGCAGCGGGCCGATGCCGCTGGGGATGGTCGGGTCGATCAGCATGATCCCGATACGGGTCAGGGCATCGCGGCGATAGGACAGCACGAGCTGCCCTTCAAACACGTCGACGTCCTCGAGTCGTACGGTCTCGCTGCCGGGGACCAGAACCGTACGAGTGGTTGGGTCGTCGGCCGGGACAGAGATCAGCTCGAAGTTGATGGCGTCTTCGTTGTGGAGCACCAGGAAGACGTCTTCGCCCGAGATGACAGCGTGCTCGAGGGAGTACTCGATGCCATCGCGTCGGGGGAGAACGACCCGGAACTCGCCCTCGGGATTGTCGGCCTCGAGTACCCGTACTTCGCTGGTGATCTTGGACGAGAGTCCGATGACGAGGTACTTGTCAGATTGCGTACGACCTACTCCGACGAAGTAGCGCTCGTCCGGCTCCTCGAAAACCAGTACGTCGTCGTCTGTCGAGCCGAGCGTGTGGCGCCACACCTTGTGGGGTCGCCACGCCTCGTCGACCGTCGTATAGAAGAGGTGTGTGGCACCGATCGACCAGGTGGCGCCGCCGCTCGTGGCCGTGATCTCGTCGGGGAGAACATCGCCGGTGCGAAGATCCTTGACCTTGATCGTGTAGCGCTCGTCGCCCTGGAGGTCGACTGACCAGGCGAGGAGGTTGCCGTCGTCGGTCACGCTGAACGCGCCGAGCGAGAAGAACTCATGGCCTTCGGCCTCGACATTGGAGTCGAGCAGCACCTGCTCGCCGGCGATCGCGGTCTCCGCGTCGAGCGATGGCGGGTTCCAGTCGTCGGCGTCATCGATCGGGCAGCGGCACCGGATCGAGTACTGCTGACCCTCGACGGTGCGCGCGTAGTACCACCAGTTGCCGCGTCGAACAGGCACTGACAGATCAGTCTCGAGGGTGCGGGCTTTGATCTCGTCGAAGATCTGCTGACGTAGGGGTTCGAGGTGTGCTGTCTGTTCGTCGGTGTAGGCGTTCTCGGCCTCGAGATATGCCAGCGTGGCCGGATCCTCTTTGTCGCGCAGCCACTCGTAGTCGTCGACGAAATCGTCTCCGTGGTGGCTGCGGACGATCGGACGGACCTCGGCTTGGGGGATCGGCGCGCTCATGGCGCAAACGTACCGGTGTGGCCCGCACCCAGAGCCGGGTCATCGACCATGAAGGTGTGGATCGGACCGGGTGCAGTGTGGCGGGTCTCGAACCGTACGGTGACGCGACCCAGACCGGATCCCCATACCCAGCCGTCGCCGTGATCGGCATGGTGCACGTCCATGCCGGGATACCAGCGTGCCGGTCGCGCGGCTTCGGCGGCCTCAGCCGCTTCGTCCTCTTCGATGTCATCTTCCTCGGAAGCGAACAGGTCCTCCTGGACCCAATCAGCGAGCCCGCTGACACCGACTCCGAGAAGGCGCAGTCCATTGGTCACGTCCTCGGCTTCGAGAAGGGCTCGAGCGGTCGCGCCCAGGATGCGGGCATTGTCGGTGGGATTGGCCAGTGTCGACGATCGCGTGTGGGTCTCGAAGTCGTGGTGCCGCAGCTTCAGCGTCACGGTTCGGCCGGACAGGCCGTTCTTGCGGAGCCTGCCAGACACTGACCGGGCCATTCGGTCGACGATGACCTCGAGCTGGGCGCGGTCGGAGATGTCGTTCTCGAAGGTGTCCTCGACGCTGACCGATTTGGTCTCGCGGTCGGGCTCGACTGCTCGCTCGTCATCCGCGCGAGCCAGACGAAACAGCGAGCGACCGGACGACTGGCCGAGCAGTCGTACGAGTTCGTCCTCGCTGGGGGAGCGGAGATCCTCGACTGTCGAAATGCCGATACGCCGCAGCTTCTCGGCGGTCGCCGGCCCGACGCCCGGGATCGCCGTCGCCTGCATCGGGCCCAGCACGGCGGCTTCGGTGCCGGGAGCGACGACGAACACGCCGTTCGGCTTGTTGATCTCGCTGGCGATCTTTGCCATGAGCTTGGAGGAGGCGACGCCGACGGAAGCAGTGAGCCCGCCGGTGAGATCGGCAATGTCGCGGCGGATGTCGGCCACGATCTGCTCAACTGCGTCTGGTTCGAAGTCAGGGCCCGCGGCGAGGTCGACGAATGCTTCGTCGAGTGAGAGTGGCTCGACGAGTGGGGACGCTTCGCGCAACCGGGTCATCACCAGCAGGCTCGCCTCCCTGTAGGCGTCGAAGCGACCGCCGAGGAAGGCGGCGTGCGGGCATCTGGCTCGCGCCTCGGCCGTACGCATGGCGGATCGAACACCGTGAACGCGCGCCTCGTACGACGCTGTGGCAACGACCCCTCGAGGCCCGATGCCACCGACGATGACGGGCTTGCCCCGTAGCGAAGGCTTGTCTCGCTGCTCGACCGATGCGAAGAACGCATCGAGATCGAGATGCATGATCGACGCCGTTGACCGCATGGTCACAGTCTGTCGTGCAGCAGTGACAGGTCTGTGCACAGATCCGGCGTGGCTTGGTGCTGCTCCACAGGACTTGCGATCCAGGAAGCGGGTCAGGGCGCGCCGTACGAACGTTGCCGCATGACCGACGCGCCCACGATCTTCACCGCCCATGACATCCCTGACCTCCTCAACGCTCTCCCGACGTTGTTCGGTTTTCGGCCGAGCGAATCCTTGGTCGCGGTCGCCACCCGGGGGCCGAGGCGTCGATTGGGGTTCCGACTGCGTGTCGACATCCCGCCCGTGCACCACCTCGACGAGCTGGCTGAGCTCACCGCAGAGCACCTGCGTCGCCAGGGCGCAGAGGGCGCGATCCTGGTTGCCGTGACTGACCAGCAAGACGTTGCTGGCTCGTTGCTCGCGGCGATCAGGTCGCACCTGCAGGAGATTGAGCTCGTGGTCGCAGTACGGGCCGACGGATCGCGCTATTGGGTCGACATGCCGGGATTTCCGGTCGAGGGGATCCCGTACGACACCTCCGACCACCATCTGTCGATCGTCAAGGCAGTCGCGGCCGGGCAGCAGATCCTGCCCGACCGTCAAGCACTGGCGGCCCGTTTCAAGCCAGTCGAAGGCTCACGACGCCACGAGATCATGCTGCTCACGGAGAGCGTGGTCGGCGAGATCGACGGCGCTGACACGGATGACCAGGTTCAGGTGGCCATGGATCAGGTGCGCCCGATCCTGCAGCGGGGAATGTCGGGCGAGCTGGTCAGCGACGAAGACGCCGTACGGCTGGCGGTCTGGGTTTCCAAGCACGAAGTTCGAGATGAGGTGTGGCGGTGGATCTCTCGCGACAGTGCGCGAGAGATGTTGTCGTTCCTCACCCATGTGTCCGGCACTGTGGTGCCGCCGTTCGAGCCGGCGGTGCTGAGTCTGGCCGCCTTTGCTGGCTGGCTCTCTGGAGATGGCGCGCAGGCCCTGATCGCAGTTGAGCGCGCGCTCGAAGCCGACCCCTCGTACGGCATGGCGCGCGGTGTTCTCGCGTTGCTCGAAGGGGGAGTGTCACCGGCCCACTGGGGCGAATTCTGAGCCGACTTCTCCATGCGCACCTAGTGTGGACGCATGGGACAGGACGTCGAGGCGCGAGAGTTCAGCCGCGAGGACCGTACGCTCTATCGCGCCAAGGTCCGGCGCTGTCTTGATGTGTTCGCCCGCATGCTCAGCGAACGTGACTTCTCTGTCGAGCACACTCACGTCGGCGTCGAGATCGAGTTCAACCTGGTCGATGACGGTGGCGACCCTGCTATGAAGAACGTCGAGACGCTGGAAGCGATCGCCGATGACGCCTTTCAGACCGAGCTCGGCCTGTTCAACATCGAGATCAACGTGCCGCCGACCCTCGTCGAAGGCAGTGGTCTGGAGTCGCTCGAGTCGACGCTGCGTGACGACCTGAACGCTGCGCAGGTCAAGTCGTCGGAGGTCGGCGCTCATCTGGTGATGATCGGGATTCTCCCGACGCTCCAGGACGGGCACCTGAGTCAGCACTCGCTGTCGGCCAATCCGCGCTACCACTTGTTGTCAGACCAGATCCTGGCCGCGCGGGGCGAGGACATCGAGATCGTGATCGAGGGTGTCGACCGTTTGAGCACGACAGCCGACACGATCATCCCCGAGGCCGCGTGCACCAGCACACAGCTGCACCTACAGGTCGACCCCGAGGATTTCGCGCCGATGTGGAACGCCGCCCAGGCCATTGCCGGCGCCCAGGTTGCCATCGGGGCCAACTCGCCGTTCCTGCTGGGTCAACAGCTCTGGCACGAGACCCGCATCGCACTGTTCGAGCAGGCGACCGACACCCGCAGCGAAGAGCTGAAGGCTCAAGGCGTACGACCGCGAGTCTTCTTCGGCGAGCGCTGGATCACGTCGGTGTTCGACTTGTTCGAGGAGAACGTGCGCTACTTCCCGGCGCTGCTGCCGATCGTCGACGACGAAGATCCGGTCGAGGAGCTGGAAGCGGGCCGCATCCCCAGCTTGTCGGAGCTCCGTCTCCACAACGGCACGATCTATCGCTGGAATCGGCCGATCTACGACATCGCCGACGGTCGGCCCCACCTGCGCATCGAGAATCGTCTCCTGCCCGCGGGGCCCACGGTCGTCGACACCATGGCGAATGCGGCGTTGTTCTACGGCCTGGTGAAGATCCTTGGGACCAGTGAGCGTCCTGTTTGGTCTCGACTGTCGTTCCGCAAAGCCGAGGACAACTTCCACGAAGCTGCCCGGTTCGGGATCGAGACGGAGCTCTACTGGCCTTTGGTCGGCCAGGTTCCCGCACGTGACCTCGTCCTGCGCCACTTGCTGCCCCAAGCGCATGAAGGATTGGAACTGCTTGGTGTCGACCAGGCCGTACGCGATCGACTGCTCGGAATCATCGAGAGCAGGTGCACGACGGGGCGCAACGGCTCGACCTGGCTGATCCAGGAGTTCGAGTACCAGAAGCGCAGGGCGACCGATCGTACGACGGCAATGCGGGCGACGACGCAGGCCTATGAGGAGCTCATGCACGCGGGCGAACCGGTGCACAGCTGGGCGACACGCGGCTGAGAATGCCCTGAGTCGCGAACCCTTGGCCGTACGTGTCACACTTGAGCAAGAGGTTGACCACAGGCCTCATTGTTGCGCCCTTCTACCGATTTGTGAGGCTGACGTGCCGGTGAATCCCGCAGCTGGGTCCCGCCTCAGAGCGGTCACCAAACGCCTGAGTGGCAGCAAGGAAGAATCTGAGACGAAGAAGGCAACACCCGCGAAGCAGGCCACGCCGGCCGCCAAGTCTGCACCCGCAAAGCCTGCTGCCAAGAAGACGCCGGCCAAGGCGGCTCCGGCCAAGAAGGCAGCGGCCACAAAGGCCGCACCTGCTGCCAAGAAGGCCCCCGCCAAGAAGGCAGCACCCCAGTCCACGCCCAAGACCACTGCGAAAACAGAAACGACCGTGACGAAGACCGCATCCAGCACTGCCAAAAAGACCACCGCTCCCGCCAAGAAGGCAGCGCCAGCAGCCAAGAAGGCAGCTCCCGCCAAGAAGGCGGCCGCTACCAAGCCGGACACCACCGATGAGTCGCACATTCCGGCTGCTGTCGACCTCACTAACGCACTTGAGGTCGATGCCGACGGCAAGAAGGTCCTCCCCGACATTCCCGACGAGGAGTTCGAGAAGGACCTGGCTACAGACCCGACGCTCAAGGAGGACGAGAAGTCGTCCTACACGATCTCGGCTGCTGACGAGTCCGACGAGCCTGTTCAACAGGTCATGGTGGCCGGCGCGACCGCCGACCCGGTCAAGGACTACCTCAAGCAGATCGGCAAGGTCTCGCTGCTGACCGCAGGCCAGGAGGTCGAGCTCGCCAAGCGCATCGAAGCCGGCCTGTTCGCCGAGGAGAAGCTCGCCAAGGGTGGCCGCATCTCGGCCAAGATGCTCGAAGAGCTCGAGTGGATCACGGTCGACGGTCGTCGCGCCAAGAACCACCTTCTCGAGGCCAACCTGCGCCTCGTCGTCTCGCTGGCCAAGCGCTACACCGGCCGCGGGATGCTCTTCCTCGACTTGATCCAGGAAGGCAACCTCGGCCTCATCCGTGCAGTCGAGAAGTTCGACTACACCAAGGGCTTCAAGTTCTCGACGTACGCGACATGGTGGATCCGCCAGGCCATCACCCGCGCCATGGCTGACCAGGCTCGTACGATCCGTATCCCCGTCCACATGGTCGAGGTCATCAACAAGCTCGCCCGTGTCCAGCGCCAGATGCTGCAGGACTTGGGTCGCGAACCCACACCCGAAGAGCTCGCCATTGAGCTCGACATGACACCCGAGAAGGTTGTCGAGGTCCAGAAGTACGGTCGCGAGCCCATCAGTCTCCACACGCCTCTCGGCGAGGACGGCGACTCGGAGTTCGGCGACCTGATCGAGGACTCCGAAGCGATCGTCCCGGCTGACGCCGTGTCGTTCACGCTCCTGCAGGAGCAGCTGCACGCAGTTCTCGACACGCTCTCGGAGCGCGAGTCCGGTGTTGTCTCGATGCGCTTCGGCCTGACTGACGGTCAGCCCAAAACCCTCGACGAGATCGGCAAGGTCTACGGCGTGACGCGCGAGCGTATCCGTCAGATCGAGTCCAAGACGATGAGCAAGCTGCGCCACCCGTCACGTTCACAGGTCCTGCGCGACTATCTCGACTGATCTCGTACCCACACACTTCGGGATTCTGCCGGAATCGCGGCAGTTTATTGAACTTGTGGGTGACACGCTAACATCGCACAGCGCTCTTAGTCCAGATATTGCTACGCTTGAGGTGTGTTGAACTTCAAGGATGGACTGCTGCTGACGCTAGTTGCGCTTCTCGTCGGCCTCCAGGTTGCGGACATAGCAGCCGGTACGACGTCGTGGAGGACTCCGATCCTCTTGTGCGGTTGGTTGCTGTTCGGCGTGGTCATCGTGTTCAACGCGCGGCGTAGGAGCAAGGAGTGACGCCGGGCGACCTCGCGCTGCTTCTGGGATCTTGGGAACTGTCCTTGCGAGCTGAACGCAAAAGCCCACAGACCCTTAAGGCATACGGCGACGGAGTGCGCGCCTACCTCAAATGGGCCACGGCCAACGGGCTAGAGGCCAATCTGTCCAGGGCACAGGTCCGCGGATTCGTAGACGCCTTGCTGTCCGGGGGAGCCGCCGCGGCGACAGCCAGATCGCGGCAGCTTGCGGTGCGTCGCTTCTCGGCATGGCTGCTCGAGGAAGGCGAAACCACCTCCGATCCACTGGTGGGCATGAAGCCGCCCAAGATCGACCAAGTGGTTGTCGAGCCGCTGACCGACGCCGAGCTGAAAGCGCTCCTGAAGGCATGCGCCGGCAATGAGTTTCGCGATCGCCGCGACGAGGCCATTATTCGGCTGATGTTCGAAACCGGATCCAGAGCGGGAGAGACGGCAGCGATCCAGATGGACGACGTGGACCTCCCCGAAGGCACCGTCATCATTCGGAAGGGTAAGGGCGGCAAGGGGCGCAGTGTCCCGATCGGACCCGAGATCGCCAAGGCAATAGACCGCTACATCCGCGTTCGACGCACGCACCGACTCGCCAGCAGTCCGCAGCTCTGGCTGGGCGATCGCGGCAAGTCCTTCACCTACGACGCCCTACACAAGACTCTTGCCATGCGTGCAGCCAAGGCTGGCGTCGACGGGTTCCACCCACACCGGCTAAGGCACACCGCGGCACACCGTTGGCTCGCTGCAGGCGGGTCCGAGGGTGGCCTCATGGCCGTTGCCGGATGGACCCGGCCAGACATGCTCCTGAGATACACCAAGGCCCAGGCGTCGAACCGGGCCGCCGAGGAATCCAAGCGGCTGAACCTCGGGGAACTGTGACACGCCGGCACTGTGCGTAGTGCTGGTGTCTATCCGTACAGCGTGACATGATCAGGTTAGAACTTAAGACCGAGTATTACGTGACTCGAGGTTGTGGCGCGATGCCCATCACGACGAGCGCGTAGTCGCAGGGTTGAGGCGCGACGCCTCCCCGCGTGAGGCGCGATGCCGAGCAGCGATGTTGAACCTGAAGATCAGGTCCTTCGTCCCCACTCGGCATTTTCCATTTGGAGAGCGTCATGCAGAACGAACGTCAGCTGGGTGCCAGCATCGCCGCGCACACGTCGTGGGCGAACACCATCAACCGCACTGCGCGCACCGAACCCGCTCGTAGAGCCCTCGAGCAGAGGTTCCTGGACGAAGCGGGCGGCGATCCCGTTCGCGCCGAAAGCCTCCGGAAGGCCCACTTCAAACGCCTCGCTTTCAGGTCGGCTCAGTCGAGGCGTCGCGCACGGGAGCAGATCCAGGCTGCTGAAGCGGCCGAAGCCGAGCTGAAAAATCTCGGGGGCCACGGTGGCTGAGACAAACGAGAGACGCCGCCCGGCAAAGGCGGCGTCAGCATCCTCGACGGCGATCAAGAATGGCACCACTTTACTCCCGCGGCCGACGTTGGATGAGCATTTGAACGGTCCGCTCGTCGACGGCGATCAGCCCATGGTCGTCAGCAGGTCGTGGCTACACGAACGCCTCGGCTGGAAGCAGCCCTGCCCTCCCGAGCACGCCATGCGCCTCGAGGCAGCCGGCCAGGCAATGTGTCGAAACTGCGGTTGCCCGCTCTGCGCGACCTCAATGCACTTCGGGCTTGGCCATCACTGCGTGCCATGCGCTGACGCCACCCAGGCCTGCTGGGAATTCGAGGAGACTCTTCGCGGGCTTGTCGCAGACCCCTACTGCTTTGCGCACGGCACGCCCACCCCTGAGACGTGGAAGCACTGCGAGCTATGCAACGGCGCTCGGCATGCAGCAAAGCGAGAAGGTTGGAAGGGACAGCCCACAGGCCACTATGCATTCCCTGATTGCGTTCATTGTGAAATCTGCGGTGAATGCCAGGGCAGCGGCCGCGTTTGCTCTGACTGCTACCGATGCCTCCGCCACGAGCCACCTCCTCGCAGCACCGGGGCGGGATGCGAGCGGACGATCTGGGACCGCGTCGCCAAGGTCGAGCGTGACTACTTCGACCACCGCGTCTACAACAAGACGACCGGACGGTGGTCCGTATGATCTCCGGACTTCCGAACCCTGCCGAGACAGATCCAGCTGCGCTCGAACTGAGGACAGCGCAGCTTGTCGTCGATAAGAAGGCACACCGTGCGGCCGATCTCGTCATCGCAGCTGAGTCTGAACGGGGCGTCGACTTCGACACTCTCTATCTCGATCGCGAAGCGCTGAAGAACCTTCCCGAACAAGGCTTCCTGATCCCAGGCGTCCTGCCACGTCACACCTACGGGCTATTGCGCGGCCGCGACCAAAGCTTCAAGAGTTTTGTTGCCTTGGACTGGGCTCTCACGATCGCCACAGGGCGATTCTGGGGGCCCGACCCCACTGAGCGTTCGTTATGTCCGACCTCGACGACAAGCTCGGCCTGGCCAACACCGCCATGTACGCCATGATCGGCTCCGTCGCGGGACCGTGGGGCGCGGCGATCGGTGGCGGTATCGGCCTGGTGAAGGACTTCGCCGCCGCTAACGGTGACGCCGCCGAGAAGATCCAAGCACTCCAGTCAGCGGCCGCGACTCCGGGCCTGAGTGGCCAAGACCGTCACGACATCAGCGTCACCGCTGCGGCCTTCGCGGAGCAAGGCGGCGGCGATCCCAAGCTCTGGGCTGAGGTCGACAAGGTCAACGCCCTGCTGGACGCGAACGGGGAAGCCTCGAAAGAGGCGGCGTTCGCTCAGGCTGGCCTGACTAACGCCATGGCGACCGCAAGCGAGGCGACTAGGGACCAGACCTTCAAACTCCTCGATAACATCCGCGTCAAGAACGAGGCCAAGAACGCGGCTCTGGTCGCAGCGAATGCTGAACTGGCGTACGAGGCCGCGATCGACGACGCGCGCGCTGCTGCGGCGGAGAACGGGAAGACGCTCGACAAAACCACCGAAGCCGGCCGGGCGAATCGGGCCGCCCTCAACCAGCTGGCCGGAGCGTGGAACAACCTCGACCCAGCGACCCAGAACGCAGCTGGCGCCCAGAAACGCGCACGTGCCGAGTTCATCCAAGTCGCCAGGGAGATGGGCGCGACCAAGGCCGAAGCGCAGGCTCTGGCCGACAAGTACATGGAGATCCCGCAGAAGGTGGGGACCACGATCTTCGTCAGGGACCACGCCACCGGCAAGCTCAAGGAGATCCAGCAGTACATCGACGGCATGCACGGCAAGACCCTCAAAATCAATATCGACGGGGGTACTCCAGGAGGCATTACGGTGCACTCTGCCGCCGGCAACCTCTTCAGGGCGTACGGCGTAGGCGGCATCCGCAACGCCTCGCACTACGCGCTGGCGGCGGGCGGTCTTGTGCCGTGCATCGCTAGGAAGCCGGCGGTCCTATGACGCTGATCGCGTTCCACGCCTGCGGGGACAACGCCGAGATCATCACCGACAGCCTGGCCTATTCGCACGGTGCCAGGCATCTCGGAGAGGTGACGAAAGTCCACCATCTGCATCACCTGCGCGCCGTCCTAGCGACCCAGGGTGATGTGTGGTTCGGCTGCGCGGCCGGTGCTCACCTGTCGAACATTTCGAAGCACGCCGACGACTTCGACGGACTTCTGTCCGTCGCCCCGGCCATTCTTCGGCGAATCTGGGAAGCCGAAGACTTCACCGACAAGGCCGAGGCAGCCTTGTTCATCATCGGCTGGTCGCCGGAAGCCAGCGAGTTCGTTTCGTGCGGTCTCGACGCAAAGACCGACTTCGAACCGTGGAGGATCGAAGGGCCGTTCATGATCCCCACGCCACATTCGCTCCGACCCTCTGAGTTCGAGTTCGGCATCTTGGAGCCTGCCGTTAGCGCAGAAGCGCTCGCCAGTTGGCGTGAGGCTGCAGAGATGCCCACGCCGCAGTCACCGCAAGACTGGGTGCACCTCGCCCTGACAGCGTGGGAAGATCGCGCGCTCACCCCGGCTCCGTCGCGGGTCTTCATCGGGGGAAGCCTGTACTTCACGCAGCTCAATTACTCAGCGCAAGCCACACACCGGCTGTTTGACTTCGATCCGCCGGACGAAGACTTCCTGAAGATGGTCGAAGGAACGCTCCACCCACGGGCGCAACTCGCCCCGTGTCCCTTCTGCGAGTCCGGCAAGGTTTTCGTCGACTGCTGCGCCGACCTCGATGTGGAATGCCCCTGCGGATCCGGCAGCGCAATCAGGGACTGCTGCATGCTCACGCCGGAGGAACGCGCGCAAGCCGAGAGTGAGCTCGTCCCTTAGCTGTCGTCAATCCGGTCAGACAGACGGTGCAGCCGCGTATCCTCTGGAGCAACGACGAGGAAGGGGGCGCAGGCACATGGCTGGTACCGCGTCGCCGATCACGCCCTCAGTCCTGTCTTGGGCGCTCCTTGAGGACGGCCGCTCACTCCTCGACATCGCCTCAGCTGCCAAGGTGTCCCCGGACCAGCTCGCGGCCTGGACCAAGGGCGAAACCCAACCCACGGTTGGGCAAGCCACGGCGCTCGCGAAGGCGCTGAACCGGCCGCGCGCGTTCTTCTTTCTTCCGCAGCCACCAGTCGACTCAGCGCTACCGACCGGATTCCGCCACCCTCCCGGAGGCGGCGATCGTACGGTCGGCTCACGAGCTCTCGTCGAGGCCCGCAGGGCGAAGCGCGTCCAGCAAGCGATCGCCTCGGCAGCCGCCGGCGAAGACGACCTAGACATCCCTGCCGCGAGCACCTCCACCAACCCCGCGACTGCCGCGAAGGCGGCTCGAGAGTGGCTCAAGGCCCCAGCGCCCGGATCGTTCAAGAACGACTACGACGCCCTGCACTACTGGCGTGCCGCGCTGGAGAACCGCGGCGTGTTGGTGTTTGCGCTGCAGCTCGGCGCCGACGAGGTTCGAGGCTTTGCCGGCTGGGACGCCAAAGCGCCGATGATCGTCATGAACGTCAGCTCCGTCTCGCCGGCGGCGCGATGCTTCACGATCTGGCACGAGCTGGGCCACCTGCTGCTTCGCGAAGCAACCGCCTGCCTCGAGCCAGCGGGCAAGCTGGCCATCGACAACGACACAGAACGCTGGTGTGAAGCGTTCGCGGCTGCAGGCCTCATGCCCCAGGACTTGGTTCTGCAGTGGCTCGAGGAGGTCGGCGTGGACGCGGGCGAGGGTGGAATCGAGACGGTGCGTCGCATGATGCGCTGGTTCGGCGTCTCCGGCCGCGCCGCCGCTATCCGTCTCGAAGGGCTTGGCTACGCCGAGCCCGGTCTCTACGGATCTGTCCAGGCACTGTTCAAGCCCAAGCCTCAAGGCAACAGCTCGAAGGGTTTCAGCCCTCCGCGCCACAAGAAGCGGATTCTGGAGTACGGCGAGAACGCGTTGACGACCATCCTCGACAGCCTGCCGGAATCGGACGCGCTCTCGGTCCTTCGGATCACCGTCGCAGACGCGCGGTCGATCGCCGCGGAGGTTCCGGGTGTCCGATCCTTCTGAGCTCGAGGATCCGCCGCAGCTGGTTTGCGTCCTCGACACAAGCACGCTGATCAACATCAAGACGATGGTCAAGGTCGACGACCAGTGGGAGGTCCTGACCGCCATGACCGAACTGGTGAAGCAGGGGCGCCTGGTCTTTCCGACTCAGGTGCACAAGGAGATGAAGAACGCCCAGCACCCGGACGCGCCGGGAGCCTGGTGCGGCGGCGCCAAGCGCCACGTTGCGGTCACACAGCCGACCGACGAGACCATGGCCGAGATCTTCAAGGTCGAGTCTGTGAGGCAGCTCGTCGACGCCAACTCCGATGTCGACCACGAGGAGGCCGATCCGTACGTCGCCGCGATGGCGTGGGAACTGAGCCAGCAGAGCGATCCGCCGCTTGACGTCGTTGTCGCGACCAGCGACTCTGTCGATCGCCTTCCGCGCAAGAGCGCGCTCACTACCGCCTGCAACGACCTCGGCATCCGCTTCTGGGACTCCGAGACGTTCATCGCCTGGGTGTGGGACTTCATCGAGTCGGCGGCGGAGACCGCGCCAGACGAGCCGTCAGAGGGCGACTAGCGCCGCGATCTCGCGGAGGACCTGGGCTTCAGGAACTGCGACCCAGGTTCCGTCGCTAGCGATGTCGACGTCGAGGTTGCCGGTCTCGTCGGCGATCCATGAACTAGTCTCGTCGTCAAACCAATCGGCCGGCCGATAGTTGTCGCTGTCCGTGTAGATGCGGGCGTAGTCGGGGACCCCGACCCCCACGTCGAACAGGTAGTACTTCATGCGTCGATCGTACGTCCGCTGGCCGACAAGCTGCGTGCCACATGGCGCGGCGCAGCTTGAGCGAATCGGGCAGCCATCGGCCACTCCTGCGACTTCGTGGCGATCCAAGGTGCTGGCCACTCAGGCCAACGGTGAGGGCCGTACTGCTCGTAGCGCGACAGAGCGGTCTTGAAACTGACGCCCGCTCGCCACCCTTCATAGATCCGTAGGCACTCGGCGCTGGCCTGCAGCAGGCGGACGCGTTCGTGAGGTGGAATCTGTCGGCCCCCGAGGCTGAGAGCGTCATAGATTACGGGGTCGACAAGGCGTTGAACTGCCATGCGGTCCACCTTGTTTTCCTCGGCGTCGGTCCTGTCCGATGTGACAGGACCGCGATCAAGGTGAACCAACTCGTGAGCCAGCGACAGTCGCATGACGACCTGCGACAACCCCACGCTGATCGAGATCGCCAGCTGGTCAAACGCCGTGACGGCCTGCGGCGCGAAGTCGAATCCCATGTTGTCGTCCGCGCTGTGCCAGCGAAGGTCGATCCCGTGTCGCCGACGCAGGTCACTCCACGGGCAGTAGGGATCGGGTCGGTTCAGGATGCGGGACATGACCGCGGAGTAGTCCGGCGGGGCGATAGCGTTGCTCACGATTGGTCTCCAGGTGTCCTTTGCGGCGGCCCGCTTGGTTGGTCAGTCGGCGATATTTCAACCCACAGCGCTTGCAGGTGGTAAGCGCGTCGCGCGAGGTCGCATAGCGTTCATGCATCCCTAGTGCGCGACTACCTCGACTGATCATTCTCGCCAGTCATGGCGAAAGCGAAGAGCCCGCCAGTTGCCTGGCGGGCTCTTCTCACGTCTGAGTAGTCGAGATCAGATCTCGTCGACCAGTACGGGTGAGGGCGCGAGCCGCTCGCTCTCGTCATGAATCTCGGCGGACATCTCACGAAGCTTTTCCTCGTGCTGGCGTGCGTGGTGTGCACAGAACATCAACTCACCACCGCCACCCAAGGTCACGCGTACGTAGGCCTGAGCACCACAACGGTCGCAGCGGTCAAGCGAGCTCAGCATGGGGGCTGTCAGTGTGTTCACGGTGACCTTCTCTCTGAGCCTTGGGTCTTATGGTCTAGTCAACATCCAACCATGTGGCGGTATTCCTCGTGGTCGTTGGTGACCTATGCCATACATACTCCTTGCCGGGTCCAAATGGACGCAGGCGCGCTGTCGGCAGCGTGTCACGGGCGTGTCGCAAGGTCGCGATCGTTAGTCTTGGAGAAGGCCACGAACCCGAAAGGCACCCATCATCGACAGCACGTACGACGCCCGAAATCTCCTCGTCCTCGAGGGTTTGGAGGCCGTCCGCAAGC
>NZ_JAKFEL010000202.1:0-2349 GCF_036675695.1 Aeromicrobium sp. | reverse complement strand
GGGAACGACAAAGCCCCGCCTGCCGAAGCAGACGGGGCTTGTCAGAAAGCCTTAGTGGAACAGGCTCACTTGGTGATCTTGGTGACGCGACCAGCGCCAACCGTACGTCCACCCTCACGGATGGCGAACCGCTGGCCCTCTTCGAGAGCGATCGGCTGGATCAGCTGAACACTCATCTCGGTGTTGTCGCCGGGCATGACCATCTCGGTGCCTTCAGGCAGCGTGACGACGCCGGTGACGTCCGTGGTGCGCACGTAGAACTGCGGACGGTAGTTGTTGAAGAACGGCGTGTGACGGCCACCCTCCTCCTTCGACAGGATGTACGCCTGGCCCTCGAACTCCGTGTGGGGAGTCGTGGTGCCGGGAGCGATGACAACCTGGCCGCGCTCGACATCTTCGCGCTTCGTGCCACGAAGGAGCAGACCGACGTTTTCGCCAGCCTCACCCGAGTCGAGGAACTTGCGGAACATTTCGATACCGGTGACCGTCGTGGTCTGCTTCTCTTCGCGGATACCGACGATGTCGACCGTCTCGTTGACCTTGATGATGCCGCGCTCGATCTTGCCGGTGACGACGGTGCCGCGACCGGTGATCGTGAAGACATCTTCGATGGCCATGAGGAACGGCTTGTCGGTGTCACGCTGCGGCATGGGGATGTAGTCATCCACAGCCTGCATGAGCTCGAGAATCGACTCGCCCCACTTGGCATCGCCCTGGAGAGCCGGGTGAGCGGCAACCTTGACGACGGGAACGTTGTCGCCGTCGAACTCCTGATCGCTCAGGAGCTCACGAACCTCAAGCTCAACGAGCTCAAGGATCTCTTCGTCGTCAACCATGTCGCACTTGTTGAGCGCAACGACCATCGCGGGCACGCCGACCTGGCGAGCAAGCAGCACGTGCTCACGCGTCTGGGGCATGGGGCCGTCGGTGGCGGCGACCACGAGGATCGCGCCGTCCATCTGAGCCGCACCCGTGATCATGTTCTTGACGTAGTCCGCGTGTCCCGGGCAGTCGACGTGGGCGTAGTGACGGTTCTCCGTCTGGTACTCCACGTGCGAGATCGAGATCGTGATGCCGCGCTGCTTCTCTTCGGGCGCCTTGTCGATCTGATCAAATGCCGAGGCCTCATTGAGGTCCGGGTACTTGTCGTGCAGCACCTTGGTGATCGCCGCAGTAAGAGTCGTCTTACCGTGGTCGATGTGACCGATGGTGCCGATGTTCATGTGCGGCTTGGTCCGCTCGAACTTCGCCTTAGCCACTTGGGGCTCCTTCTTAGAATTGGTTGCTGGTTGAACGCCGTTGGCCTCAAACTTGCGAGAACCTCAGGCCATCTTATAGATGGTCCGGTGGCTACTCGCCGCGGGCCTTTTTGATGATCTCTTCAGCGACGGCCTTGGGGACCTCCGCGTAGGAGTCGAACTGCATCGAGTATGACGCACGGCCTGAAGTCTTGGACCTCAGGTCGCCGACGTACCCGAACATCTCGGACAGGGGGACGATCGCCTTGACGATCTTGACGCCTCCCATGCCCTCTTCCATGGCGTTTACCTGGCCACGGCGAGAGTTGAGGTCGCCGATCACGTCGCCCATGTAGTCCTCGGGCGTGGTGACCTCGACCGCGAAAACGGGCTCGAGGATCACTGGATCGGCCTTGCGTGCTGCTTCCTTGAACGCCATCGATCCGGCGAGCTTGAACGCGAGCTCCGAGGAGTCGACGTCGTGGTACGCGCCGTCCTCGAGGGTCACCTTGACGTCGACCATCTGGTAGCCAGCAAGGACGCCGAACTGCATGGCGTCTTCGGCACCGGCACCAACCGATGGGATGTACTCGCGAGGCACGCGGCCACCCGAGACGTTGTTGACGAACTCGTAGCCACCCTCGCCACCGACGGAGACGCCGGTCGGCTCGATGCTGATGATGACCTTGGCGAACTGGCCCGAGCCACCCGTCTGCTTCTTGTGGGTGTAGCTGACGTTCTCGACCTTGCGCTTGATCGTCTCGCGGTAGGCGACCTGCGGCTTGCCGACGTTGGCTTCAACGTTGAACTCGCGCTTCATGCGGTCGACGAGGATGTCGAGGTGAAGCTCGCCCATTCCGGCGATGATCGTCTGACCGGTCTCTTCGTCGGTGTGGACCTGGAACGTCGGGTCTTCCTCGGCGAGGCGCTGGATGGCGGTGCCGAGCTTCTCCTGGTCGCTCTTGGTCTTGGGCTCAATCGCGACCTGGATCACGGGAGCGGGGAACGTCATCGACTCGAGGACGATCTGCTTGTTGGGATCGGCCAGCGTCTCACCGGTCGTGGTGTCCTTGAGACCCATGACGGCGACAATCTGACCGGCGCCGACAGC
>NZ_JAKFEL010000246.1:0-15965 GCF_036675695.1 Aeromicrobium sp. | reverse complement strand
GATCATGGCTGCGAGACGCTCATCGGCGTCACGCGGAACGATCCCCGACGCAGCTTCCGACATGGCTGCCAGGCGGCCTGTGTGCGAGACGAGAGGTATGACGACGTTGTCGATCCATGCCGGCGTCAGCGCAGCATCGTCGATCATCAGCGCACCGCCCGCCTGTACGACAGGGTGGGCATTGTGAGCCTGTTCGCCGTTGCCGTGTGGCAGTGGCACGAACGCCGCCGGAAGTCCCACAGCGGCAACTTCTGTCACGGTGTTGGCGCCGGCCCGGCAGACGATGAGGTCTGCCGCTGAATAGGCCAGGTCCATCCGGTCGATGAACTTGGTGACGACATACGGCGGGTCACCGTCGCGCAGGTTGAGGGTGACCTCCTCAGGGCGACCGGCTGCGTGCAACACCTGGACGCCCGAGTCGGCAAGATCGCGCGACGCGGCCGAAACAGCTTGATTGATGCGTCGTGCGCCCTGCGAACCTCCTGTGACGAGCAGGGTCGGCCGATCGGCGTCGAGACCGAAGTACTTGCGGGCTTCGCCGCGACGTGCGGCGCGGTCGAGACCCGAGATCTCCCGACGTATCGGCAGGCCGATGTATGTCGCATGCGGCAGGTCGGTGTCGGGGAAGCTCGTCGCGACGTGGTCGGTGAACCGAGCGCCGAGCTTGTTGGCCACACCGGGAACTGCATTGCCCTCGTGAACGACGAGTGGGATCCCGCGACGTCGGGCGACGAGGTAAGCCGGTACGGAGACGTAGCCGCCGAAACCGACGATGACATCCGGTCGTACGCGGTCGATCACCTCACTGGTTGCCTTGACGGCTTTGCGTAGCTTGACTGGCACCAGAACAAGATCCTTGCCGGGCTTGCGAGGCAGCGGCACGGGCGGCACCAGCTCGAGCTGGTAGCCCGCCTGTGGGATCAACGTGACCTCCAGTCCGCGAGGCGTACCAAGGCACACGATCTCGGCACCGCCCTCACTCAGGACAGCTGCGGTGGCCAGGAGCGGCGACGTGTGGCCGGCTGTGCCTCCGCCAGCTAACAGCACGCGCACTCGATTAGCTCCTCTGCAGAACTCGGGACCGTCCGCGGTTGGCGCGGCCAGCTGCAAGGGCCCGCTTGGCCCCTGGTTCGGTCTTTGCACAGTTAATCAGAATGCCCATGGCGAGCAGGGTCACGAGCAGGCTCGAGCCTCCGTACGAGATGAGCGGCAGCGGGATGCCGATCACCGGCAACAGACCGAGCACCATGCCGATGTTGATGACCGCCTGGATCGAGATCCAGATCGTGATTCCGGCAGCGGCGAAGTGGACGAACGGATCACGGGTTCGGGTGGCGATCCGGATGCCTGCGACCGCAAGGAAGGCGAACAGTGCGAGTACGACGAGGGTGCCGAGCAGGCCAAGCTCCTCGCCGATGACGGCGAGGATGAAGTCGGTGTGCGCCTCGGGAAGTGAGCCCCATTTCTGGCGGCTGCCACCAAGACCTACTCCCCAGAAGCCGCCACGAGCGAGAGCCATCATGCCGTGGATTGCCTGGAAACCTCGGAAGTCAGGATCTGACTCGGGATCAGTGAAGTTGAGCAGTCGACCGACGCGCTCGGGTGAGTTGGCGATCGCGATGACGAGGATGACAAACAGGCCGGCCAGCATGGCGCCCATCTGCTTGCCCGGCAGCCCGGCGACCCAGAGCATGCCGATGATCAACGCGAACAGCACCAGCGCCGTACCCAGGTCGTGCTGGAAGACGACCAGAAGTGCCACGAATCCGGCGACCGGCACCATGGGCGTGAGGACCAGGCGGGGGTTGCCAAGCTGCTTGCGGCGCTTCGCGTACAGGTCGGCCATCCACAGGATGAGCGCGAGCTTGGCGAACTCCGACGGCTGGAGTCGGAAGCCACCAGCGAGCGGGAGCCAGTTGCGGTTGCCGTTGACCTCGATTCCGACGCCCGGGATGAAGGTCGCCAGGATCATTAGAACCGAGACGATCAGGAACGGCAGGATCAGCTTGCGCAGGACGCGCAGGGGTACATGAGCCGCGACGTAGGCACCGACAAGACCGACGACGGCGAAGATCAGCTGGCGTTCGATGATCGCGAAGGAGTTGCCGTCGTAGTTGAAGCGGGCGTAGATCGAGCTGGCGCTGAGCACCATGATCAGGCCGAGGCCCAACAACAGAGCAGAAGAACCAAGCACCAACTGGTAGGACCCCAATGGGCGGTCCCAGGGCGATGTGCGCCGGGGTGTTGTCGTGCTCATGCTGGATCCAAATCTGTCGCGGGGGAAGACGCGTCAGGACCGGTCGCGCAGCCTCTCGACAGCTGAGGCGAAGGCATCGCCACGGGCCGAGTAGTTGCGGAACTGGTCCCAGGATGCGCAACCAGGAGCCAACAGCACCGTGTCACCCTCGTGGGCGAGCGATGCGGCGACCTCGACGACGCGATCCATGAGATCAGTGTCACCGGTTTCGACCTCGACCACGGGGACATCTGGCGCGTGTCGCCGGAGCGCGTCAGCGATGATTTCGCGGTCCGTGCCGATCAGAACGACCGCTCGGAGCTGATCCTTGGCCGCTTCGACGAGCTCGTCGAAGCCGGCCCCCTTGGCCAGTCCCCCGGCGATCCACACGTTGTGATCGAAGCTCCGCAACGAAGCCGAGGCCGCGTGAGGGTTGGTTGCCTTCGAATCGTCGATGTATCGGACGCCGTTGACCTCCCCCAGGTCGGCGACCCGATGCGCGTCGGGCACGAACGTACGCAGCCCATCGCGTACGGCTCGCGGAGCGACCCCGTGCGCGCGAGCCAGCGCTGCCGCAGCCAGCGCGTTGGCGACGGTGTGGGGTGCCGCGGGAACTCCAGAGGGCGAGGCGAGGTCGTTGAGCGTGCCGAGCTCGACAGCGCTGGAGATGCGGCCGATCACGAACGCGCGGTCGGCGAGGACGTCGTCGACGAGACCGACCATTCCGGGTGCGGGTAGTCCGAGGGTGAACCCGATCGCCCGGCATCCTTCGACGACTTCTGCCTCTTCGACAAGGCGCTCTGTCGTGGGGTCCTCGACGTTGTAGACGCAGGCGAGCTGGGCGTTGTTGTAGATCCGTGCCTTGTCCGCGGTGTACGACTCGAGGTCGCCATGCCAGTCGAGGTGATCCGGCGCGATGTTGAGCACGACACTCGCCTCTGCGGAGATCGACGAGCTCCAGTGCAGCTGATAGCTGGAGAGCTCGACCGCGAGCACATCGAACGGTTCGGGGTTCATCACGGCTTCGAGCACGGGCGTGCCTACGTTGCCCACGGCGATCGCGTTGAGCCCATCGGCACGCAAGATCTCGGCCAGCATCTGAACGGTCGTCGTCTTGCCGTTGGTGCCCGTCACCGCGAGCCACGGCACCGGGTTGTCGCCACGTAGGCGCCAGGCCAGTTCGACTTCACCCCAGACGGGGATCGAACGAGAGGCGGCATCCATGAGAACCGGGTTGGACGGTGGCCACCCTGGTGAGGTCACGACCAGGTCGAATCCTTCAGCGGTTAGATCCGTCGAGCCAGTGCCGAGTCGTACGTCCGCGCCAAGGATCCTGAGCAGCTTGGCCTTCTCCTGCAACGACTCGTCCTCCGACTCGTCGACTGCGACCACCGCCGCGCCGAGGTGCGTCAACGTGTCGGCAGCGGCAAAACCGCTCACGCCGAATCCGGTGACCAGAGCGCGTACGCCCTCCCACGAGGAATCCCGACCGAGCGAGTCGAGATCTGACGTCATACTCCGCTGACCCACTCGCCGTAGAAGATGCCGAGACCCGTCGCGACACACAGACCACTGATGATCCAGAAGCGCACGACAATGGTGATCTCGTCCCAGCCGAGCAACTCGAAGTGGTGTTGTAGCGGAGCCATTCGGAAGATCCGTTTGCCACCGGAGAGCTTGAAGTACCCGACCTGCAGGATCACCGACGCGGTGATCGCCACGAAGAGTCCGCCGATGACGACGAGCAGGAGCTCAGTACGGGTCATCAGGGCGAAGCCGGCCATCGCGCCGCCAAGCGACAGCGAACCGGTGTCGCCCATGAAGATCTTGGCTGGGGACGCGTTCCACCACAGGAAGCCGAAGCACGCGCCGGTGAGTGCTGCCGCGACAACTGCGAGATCCAGCGGATCTCGAACCTCGTAACACTTGAGGCCGGGAACCTTCGAGCAGTTCTGGTTGCTCTGCCAGATGTTGATGACGACGAAGGCGCCGAAGATCATCACGGCAGCTCCCGTGGCGAGCCCATCGAGACCATCGGTGAGGTTCACGCCGTTGCTGGCGCCCGCGATCATCAGCAGGACCCAGATCACCAGCAGCGCCGTCGGGAGCTCCCACCCCTTGAGGTCGCGGGTGAACGAGATGGCGTGCGTGATCGGCGTGCGGCCGGTGTCGTCCTCCCAGCCGATCGCCAGACTCGCGAAGATCAAGCCGATCACGATCTGGCCGATGAACTTCGCCTTGCTCCTCAGACCAAGGTTGCGCTGTTTGGAGACCTTGATGAAGTCGTCGATGAAGCCGATCAGGCCAAGACCGCAGAACAGGAAGAGCAGCAGCAGGGCCGAGGCGCTGGGTCGCGTGTCGGTGGCGAGCTTGGCGATGAAGTAGCCGAAGACCGACGCAATGATGATGACCAAGCCGCCCATGGTTGGGGTGCCGCGCTTGGTGTGGTGCGAGGTCGGGCCGTCGTCACGGATCAGCTGTCCATAGCCCTTACGGACGAGCACTTTGATCGCGAGCCGCGTGCCGAGCAGTGTCAGCAACAAGGAGAGCGCCCCGGCGATCAGGATTGCCTTCATCCGTCGTGATCCCTTTCACCATTTCGGAGCGGTCGCGGCTTGGTGCCGAGGGACCGTCAGTGGGCCAGCAGAGCATGTGCGACGCGCTCGAGACGGCCGCCCCTCGATGCTTTCACAAGGACTACGTCGTCAGCGCGCAGGCTCGCGGAGAGTACCTCGACCGCTGTGTCCACATCCTCGACAGTTTCGCCGATTTCGCCTGCGCCCTCAGCGATCGCAGCTGCTCCGGCGCCAACAGCGATGACGCGTACGAACCCAAGGTCGGCCGCCAGACGCCCCATCGCGAGGTGCGCGTCGCGACTGGCGTCACCGAGCTCGAGCATCTCACCGAGCACGGCAATGGTCCGGGCCTTGCCCAGGGATGCAACCGCTCGAAGCGCGGCCGCCATGGATTCGGGGTTCGCGTTGTACGCATCGTTGATGACGATGACTCCGTCGCCGCGTACGTGGTGCTCCATCCGCATCGGTGACGCGGCTGTCGCAGACCAGAGTCGCGCGACGATCACCTCGAGCCCGACGCCTACCGCAATCGCTGCCGAGGCCGCAGCCGCAGCGTTGACCGCGTGGTGCTCACCAATCTGTGGGACATGCGCATCCACCGTCGTCCCCTCGAAGGTCAGCGTGAAGTGCGGCTGACCGTCCTCGTCAAGGCTCACCGGTCCGAGCGCGACGTCACCTTCGGTTCCGAAGGTGAGTACGCGTGCCGACGTACGCGCTGCCATCGCGCTCACCAACGGATCGTCAGCGTTGAGAACGGCGACGCCTTCCGCCGTCAGCGCCTCGACCAGCTCACCCTTCGCCTGAGCGATGACCTCTGATGAGCCGAACTCACCGACATGCGCGCTACCGACGTTGAGAACCACGCCGACATCAGGGGACGCGATCCGGCACAGCTCGGCAATGTGGCCCACTCCCCTGGCGCCCATCTCGATGACGAGGAACTTGGTGTCGACATCCGCTCGGAGGACCGTGAGTGGCACACCGAGCTCATTGTTCAGGGATCCTGGCGGCGCAATGGTCGGGCCCGACGCCTCAAGAATGTGCGCGAGCAGGTCCTTGACGCTGGTCTTGCCCTGGGACCCGGTTAGCCCGATGACTGACGCACTGGTGCGGGTGCGGATCTCACGTGCCAACGCAGCCAGCGCGGCCGTCACGTCGGGTACGACGACACACGGCACATCGAGCTGCCGCGAGGCGAGCACCGCGACCGCACCGGACTTGATCGCCGCTCCCGCGAACTCGTGACCATCGACTCGCTCACCGGCCAACGCCGCGAACAGCGTCCCAGCCTCGACCGCGCGCGAATCGATCACCACCGAGCTGACGACCAGACTCCCGTCACCGTGAACCGAACCGCCGGTCACCTCAGCAACTCGGTCGAGGTCGATCGGGATCACTCGGTGCTCCCGATCAGCTCAGTCAGCACTTCGCGGTCATCGAAGGGGTGAACCTTGCCGCGGATCTCCTGGCCACGTTCGTGGCCCTTGCCTGCAATCACGACGGTGTCGCCCAGGTGAGCCATCGCGACGGCATGTGCGATGGCCTCGCGACGCCCGGGAACCTCGATCGCCACACCAGGACCATTGCCAGCTCCGGACATGACATCGGCGCGAATGGCGGCGGCGTTCTCCCTTCGCGGGTTGTCGTCGGTGACGATCACGACGTCAGCGTGCTTCGCGGCGGCCTCACCCATCAGCGGACGTTTGCCGTGGTCGCGGTCTCCTCCGGCCCCGATCACGATGATCAGCCGGCCTGCGGTCACCGGACGAAGCGCCTCGAGCACGGCCGTCACCGCGTCTGGTTTGTGTGCGTAGTCAACGATTGCGGTGAACGGCTGACCTGCATCGACGCGTTCCATACGACCGGGTACGCCGGTGCTCGTGGCGATTCCGGCAGCAAGCTCCGCGGGATCAAATCCGGCCTGAGCCAGCGAAGCGATGACAGCCAAGGCGTTCGAGACGTTGAAGACACCTGGAAGCGGTACGTACAGAGGTACCTCGACACCGTCGGGTCCGAGAACCTCGAGATCGGTGCCCAGACGGTGAGGCCGAATGTTGACCGCTCGCCAGTCAGCTTGGTTGCCGTCGGTCGAGAACGTCGTCACCGGCAACGGCGTGAGCTCGGCGAGCCGCTTGCCGTGAGCGTCGTCGATGTTTATGACGGCGTGCTTGGAGTGCTGAGGTGTGAAGAGTGCAGCTTTGGCGAGGAAGTAGTCCTCGAGATCCTTGTGGAAGTCGAGGTGGTCACGGCCGAGGTTGAGGAACACCGCGACGTCGAAGACGAAACCGTCCACCCGGCCCTGCACCAGAGCATGGCTCGAGACCTCCATCGCGCACACTTCGACGCCCTCTTCACGCATGACGGCAAAGAGCGCCTGCAGCTGTGGTGCTTCCGGCGTCGTCAGGGACGACGGTGCGGGCACCTTGCCAATACGGGTGCCGATCGTCCCGACGACCGCAGACTTGTGCTCGCCCAGCGCGGCCTCCGCGAGGTACGTCGTCGTCGTCTTGCCCTGGGTGCCGGTGACGCCGATCGTCGTGAACGACGACGACGGGTCTCCGTAGATGAAGCTGCTGAGCTTGGCTATCGCGGCGCGAGCATCGTCGACGATGATCTCGGGCAGCTCGGTCACCAGCGCAGCACCCTCTGGATCGGTGAGTACGCCAACGGCTCCGCGGGCCTTGGCGACACCGGCGAATGCGGCTCCATGCGACGAAGCGCCGGGCAGGGCGGCGTACAGGTCGCCTGGCACCACGTGACCGGAGTGCAGGGAGATTCCGGTGACAGTTCCCTCGGCATTCGTCGACGAATCGACCTCGTTGGCGAGCTCGGTCAACGTCCAGCGCGGCGGCTCATCCGGCCGCACCCGCATCTCCTCGGTCACACTCGGAGCCTATCGGTGAGCTGTTCAAAACAAGTTGCGTGACTCAGCATTCCTGGCCCGGTCATCCAGGGGTGTCGGACACATCGAGGGCCCTTGACCGGCACTTCTGCTGGTCAAGGGCCCTCGAACAGGTGGTCATTCCAGGATTTCAGACCACTGAACACCAGCGTCGTCGAGCGCGTTAGCCAACTTCTGGCTCGGGCCACCCTGGCCGGTCTGCTTGCTGATTCGGAACTCCCATTCAATCTTGTGGACGTCTGGGTCGTTCTCGAGCAACCACTGGTCCAGTTCCAGCTCCTTGCTCACTGCCGGACTGAGGCCGGTGAGTCCGACCTTGGATTCAACGGCAAGGCCGAGACGGTCGACCCACACATCAACGAGGCGCGAGCCTACTGCCGGGTGGGCAATAGTTGTCCCAATCGTCGAGCCAGCGTATTGACTGGCGATCGTGTTCCGAGCAGCGTCTCCAGCCGTGGCCGATCCGGTGGCTCCGAACGCGGTGACGGCGAAGATCACCAGCGCGAAGGTGGCGATACGAGTCGTCTTGTTCCACATGATGGTTCTCCTCTCTGGATCGGCGCTTAGTCGCCGAGGTTGGTGCTGGCGATACCACTGACGGGCGTGGCGACGATGCGAAGCCGCAAGAACTCAGACCCGACGCCGTTGTCGTTGCAAACCACCGACACTCGGAACGGCGCTGACTTGGTGATCGCACCTGCCAGCGACAACATCCCCTCTATCTGGGTGTCATCTACTGTGATCGAGCTGACGTCAAGACCAGGACTGCCGGTCGCGTCGAGCCTGCACCGGGCGTAAAGGAGCTTGGCGTCGATACCCGCGTGCATGCTGACTTTCGCAACCAGCGTGTAGCTGCCGGCCGGGAGGTCCATACCGTCACCCGCCACAGACGGGGCATCCCCGACCTGTCGGTACGCGTCGCCGGTGTAGCCGACGTATGCCTGACCGAGCGGTGCCTGGCAACCCCAGGTCGCACCCGTCCGCTTCGGCAGCTGACCGTTCAAGCAGTTCTGTGGCAGCTTGTACGACGGCGCCAGGTCGAGCGCTACGTCCCCGTTGGAGTCCGGCAGGCCGAGCGATGTGCTCGTGACCTTGACTGCCTCACCGCCGGCGACGCTGGTGATGTCGCCGCTGCTGACACGGATCTGTTTCTCAGTTGACGTGCAGCTGCGGGTCGGACTAGCGCCCGCCTTGATCGCGAGCAGCTTGCCGTTGCCGGTGCCGGAGATCCCGAGGCAGCCGGTGTAGGTCGGAACCTCGGGGCCGGACGCAGCTTGTGCGACCTGCATTCCGCCGACGACCAGCATAGTTGTGAAGCCGATTCCGGCCGCAATTCGTGTCTTCTTGTTGACCTTCATGATGCGTTCCTTCCGCCAATCGCCTGGGTTTGGGTGGTCCGCGAGACCAGGCGTCCGTCGTCGCGGATCAAATCGGTCTGGACGACGAGCGTCGTCGTCCCGACGAAAAGCGGAGTCGAGCAGATTCGGACCTGTCCACGGCCCACACGGCGCATGAAGTTGGTCTTCGACTCGATCGTGGTTGTGGTTGCGCCCGGAGCGAGGTTGTATGCCGCACAGGCGGCACCCACCGAATCCGCGACGGCCATCAGGAAGCCACCATGAAGAACGTGGCCAGACGTGCACCGTTCGGCGTCCCACGTGGCTCGCGCCTCGACCAACTCGGCCGATGCGCTCAGCGCCTCAATACCGAGAACTGCCGTGAAAGGCATCAGATCGTGAAGTAGCTGGGTGAGACCAGCATCGGTTCCTTCGGGTGCCGTGCTAGCACGCAGTGTTTCGGTCATCGCAACTCCTCCTCGTGCTTGGCACGCGCGGTGCGCGCCATTCACTTGAGGAGGCGAAAGTCCGGCCCTCACAATGGAAGGCAGGCGACATGGGGCACTAACCCAGGTCGATCTCCCAGACCTGCGGTTGCTCGGGCACGTAGGAACACCACGTCCCAGTACGCACAGAGTTGCTCAGGTGTCTGCCGAGAGCGTCGTGTTGTTCGGCGACACGCTTGATCGCCCCACGGATCCGGAAGGTGACCGCACTGCGTGCTCGTTCAGCTGTCGAGCCGGTCTCCCGGCTCCGCCCTCCAAGGCCGAGAGCGGCGCTCAGCTCCGTCACGAGTGCATCCAGCTCGTCCTCGGCCCGCTCGGCTCGAGCCGGGTCGTTGGCTGAACGCGCCTCGTCGATCTCCTCCTGAAGGTCCAGAACCTGGGCTCGATAGCTCTGCCGCGCACGGTGGTCGATCGCCGGCCCGATCGAGTCGCTGACCTGGACGACTCCCATCAGCTCGAGCGCATGGATCTCGGTGTTCGGTCGGGACAGCAACATCGCGAGGTCGCCGATTCCCTTCAGGTGCCGGCTTCGGGCTGTCACGCCGGCGAATGCGATCTCCCACGTGTCTCCATCGCGACGCAGCAACGCGTGTTCGGGCGAAGAAGCGGGTGCCCCGTCCGACCGCAGCGTGCCGAGGGCGCCAGCTTGATGGAGCGCACCCAGCGCCGCATGGAACGCCGACGCGATGCTGAGTTGGGGCCGCGCACGCTGCCGGGGGTCGCGCTCGAAGATCTCGGGAAGTACATCGACTTCTGGGGTGGCTGGGATCGCAGCGTCGAGTTCGTCGGCGACTCTCGTCTCTCCCATCCGGCGGGCGAGGGTTGCAGCGGATCGGATTGTCGCGGCGACTTCGAGTGCCCCGCCACCAGCCGCTGCCACACCAATCGCGTCGCACCACTCAGGCACAGACTCCGACCATCCGGCCAGATGTGCGGTGGCCATCGCCGCGTATGAGGCAAGCAGAGCGTCCGAGCGAAACACCCGAACAGTCCAACCGTTGACGGCCGCGGCTGTCGAAGCGAGCCGGGCAGCCTCCACTTGTCGACGTACATCGACCCAGTCGCCGGTGCGAGCGGCGATGTTCGCGGCCACTACGCGAGCCCACAGCTCGGTGATCGCATCGCCGGACTCCTCGGCGTCGAGTGCCACGTCGACCGCCATCTGCAGACCTTCCTCAGGCCGACCTCGCCGATCCTCAATCGAGGCTCGGAAGGCGATGAGCTCCTGAGCGAACGGATGCATTCCGGTCTCGATTGCCGCTGCCTCTCCTGCGCTCGCCGCGGTCGCTGCATCCTCCAGGTCCCCCATGGCCAGGGCGGCGAGCATGATGGCACGGTTTGCGATCACCCGGCCCACGCCGCTGATTCCCGGGTCCGCCAGTGCCCGACCGGCGATCTCGTGCGTACGGGCCGAATCCGACGCGACTGCGGCCCCAGTTGCCAGCACGCCGAGACACTCGGCCCGCAGTGGTGCAGGCGTGTCTGGCCAACGCGCGAAGAGCCGCTCGCCGCAGCGGCGTACCTCCTCGGAACGGCTCTGGTGCACGCCACCCAAGAGCGGCAAATAGATGCGGAGCGCGCGATCCGGGGTCGCGTCGTGTTCTACACACCATTCGACCGCGGCAAGCAACGACGTGATCTTCACCGCGATCGCCCCGAGCACCTCGCCGGACCAGTGCTGCAACCCGTCAGCGACCAAGCGATCGGCCGTCTGGACCATCAGATCGGCGAACCTGTCGCCGGTTGCATCGGCCTCTCCGGATGCTTGCAGACCGTCGGCGGCGACCTCGTGAACTACAGCAAGCAGCCGGTACGCCGACACGCTCGCGGTCCGCTCGACTTGGAGCAACGAGCACTCCACCAGGGCATCGAGCGCGTTGACGGTCTCCAAGCTCTCCTCACTCATGCCCGCTACAGCCTGCGCAGTCGCTACATCGAAGGATCCTGGCAGGACCGACAGTCGGCACAGGATCCGGCGTTCGCGGTCAGCCAACTGGTCAAGCGAGTCCACCAACGCAGCCCGAAGCCCTCCCCCGCCTCCGCGCGAGCTGGAGTCGAGCAGATCAACCTTGCGACGCAACGCGGATCGCAATTCTTCGGGCGAGAGCAGCCGCGATCGCGAAGCCGCGAGCTCGATCGCGAGTGGCAACCCGTCGAGCTCCCGGCACAGCTCGGCAACCACCGCCAATGTGGCCGCATCGTCAGGCCACGATGCTCCGACTGCACGGCTGCGCTCGACGAACAGCGCCACCGCAGGTTCGTCAGCGAGTTCGGGGCTGTCAAGCTCAGGAATCCGAAACGGTGAGATTACCTGGACGAACTCGTACTCAAGGCGCAACGGCTCTCGCGTAGTCACCACCACGGAGATGCCGTCGTGCGCTGCGAGCAGGCTTCGAACCAACTCAGTCGCGCCGGTGACGACATGGTCGCAACCATCCAAGACCAGCAAATCGTCGACAGTCGAGAGTTGGAGCGCAAGATTGTCGACCGAAGAGTGGCCGATGTGACCAGCGATCGTGGCGGCATCACTGCCGGCAGGAATCGCGTCCAATGAGACAAAGTTCACCGCCGCGAACAGACTACTTTCCAGCGATGCGTGTGCCTCCCTGACCAACCGGCTCTTGCCCACCCCGATTGGTCCGGTGACGGTCACCAGCCGATTCTCGGACACGGCGGCGAGCAGAGCCGATAGCTCGACTTCACGACCATGGAAAGTCATGGTCACATTTTGGCAGAGCCCCCACCGGCGCGGAGGATCTGCGGGATCTGGTGCTCCGGAAGGCAGGTGTCGTAGCCGCAGCCCAACCCTGGATGCACCCAGTTCTGGCTGCGGGGTCGGGCGAAGCCCGACAAGCGGCCGCGGCGAGCCTTGGCGTGCCGCGAAATGAGGGCGAGAAGCGAGCCCGCCCGCTTACCAGGTTTGGGGAACCTTGGGGCTCTTGGAGCCCGTCGGAGCGACACCGAAGCGCTCCAAAGCCATCGACATGACGTCGTGGAAGACCGGCGCTGCCGTGGAGCCACCACCCGCGCTGCTGTACGGGCGATCGAGCACGATGTAGGTCAGGAAGCGCGGGTTGTCTGCCGGCGCGAAGCCCATGAACGAGACGACGTTCTGACCGCGGATGTAGCGGCCCGTCACCGGGTCGACCCGCCAGGCCGTACCGGTCTTGCCTGCGACTCGGTATCCCTTGATTGCGGCGGCGGGGGCCGTACCGTCCGGGGCCGTCACGGCTTCCATCATGCGGGTCACGGACGCTGCGGCCTTCTTGGAGACGACGCGATGTGCGGCCGGCGTCTCGACACTCTTCTTCTTGCCGTCCTCGTCGACGATTCCGCTGACGACTGACGGGTTGCAGATCTTGCCGTCGTTGGCGATCGCGCCGACCGCACGCATCATCTGCGTTGCCGTGACGGCGATGCCCTGACCGAACGAGATCGTGGCGTGATTGGACTTGGTCCACTTCGACGGGTCGGCGAGGATGCCGCGGGATTCGCCGGGCAGACCAACACCCGACTTCTCGCCGAAACCGAACTTGCGGAGGTAGCGGTGCATCGTCTCGTCGCTCATCTTCTGGGCGGCGACGAGGGTGCCGAGGTTCGACGACTTGGCGATGACACCGGCGGCAGTCAGGTGCAGTACGCCGTGGTCCCAGTAGTCACCAATCTTGAACTTGTCGATCGTGACGCCTGACGGCACGACGATCGGCGAGTCTGCGGCGATCTTGCCCTGGTCGGCGAGCGCCGCCATCGTGACCGTCTTGAGCACACTGCCGGGCTCGTACACGTTGGAGACCGCACGAGAAACAGTGTTGAAGTCGTTCATGCCGGTTCCAGCGTCCGCGTTGAACGTCGGTGCCTGTGACATCTGGACGATCTGGCAGGTCTTGACATCCATCGTGATCGCGAGACCCCAGTCCGAGCTCGAGTCGCGTACGGCGTCAACCAGGCGCTGATCGGCGTACCACTGGAGGTCGCGGTCGATCGTGGTCGTCACGTCCCGGCCGGGCACCATCTCGGTGACGGTGCTGTCGGCCATCGGGATGCGCTGACCCGTCGGCGAGAGCTCGAAAGTGCTGGATCCGTCTGTGCCCGTGAGCACGTCGTTGTACTGCTGCTCGATGCCCGAGACACCCTTCCCGGTCGCGTTCGTGTAGCCGAGGAGATTGGCCGCCAGCTTGCCGCCCGGGTATGTACGCAGCGACTCCTTCTCGCTGAACACTCCTGTGTAGCCGGCATCCTTGATCGCCGTGAGCGTCTTGGTGGCAGTCCATGCCGGAACGTCCCGCTTGAGGTAGACGAAGTGCGAGTTGGCCGTGCGAAGCTTGTCGATCGTCTCGAAGTAGTCGATCTTGTCGCCGAGCTCCTCCACGAGCAGTCGGGCGATCTGCGGTGCGTTTGCCGCCGTCATGGTCGGATCTGCGGTCAGCGTCAGGCCATCCACGCTGGCAGCGAGCGCCACACCGTTGCGGTCGAGGATCTGGCCGCGCGGAGCGGGCACGGTGCTCGTGTTGGTGCCGGCTTCGACGGCCTTCGCGGCGTATGCGCTGGCATCGAGGCCCTGGATCTGGAACAGGCGTACCGCGAAGATGCCGAACACACCGACGACGACTGCCAGGCAGAACCGCAACCTCCGTCGGGATGCCCGTTCGCGTGCGGTCATCGGGCCACCGACCTGATGTTGGAGCCGCTGGCAGCGGGTTCAGGCTTGCCGAGAACCTTGCCGTCGGACAGACGGAGGAACGCAGGGTTGGTGTTGGGCACCATGCCAAAGATGAGGGCTCGCTGTGCCACGCTCGCCGGGCTCAGGAGCGTCTCGACCTCGCGGGTCAGCGACTGCTGCTGAATCTCAAGTGCGGCTGCCTCGCGGTCGAGCTTGGCGGCCTCAAACGACTGCGCCTGCAGGACCGTGCTCATGATGATCAGCCCGACCAGGCCGATGGACAGCATCACCATGACCACGACCACGAACGGAGCCTTGCTTGCACGGCTACGTACCGGGCGGACCAGACGGAGCCCACGCTCGACGGCGTCGCTGCGCGGCGTCGTCGTCGTTGTCTCGCGCCTCGACGGCGCAAACGCCGGCTGCGCACTCATGCTGCGACCCTCTCGGCGACGCGCAGACGTACCGAACGTGCGCGGGAGTTGTCTTCGATCTCAGATTCGGTGGCAACCTCGGCTCCACGGGTCACCAGCTTGAACTTCGCCTCGTGACCCTCGGGTACGAATGGGAGGTCGCGCGGAAGGTCGGTCGTGGTGGCACGGGCGAACTCGTGCTTGGTGATCCGGTCCTCGAGCGAGTGATAGGCCAGAACGACGACACGGCCGCCGGGCGCAAGCAGCTCGAGAGCAGCAGGCAGCGCACGCCGGTAGACGCCGAGCTCGTCGTTGACCTCGATGCGCAGGGCCTGGAAGGTCCGCTTGGCGGGGTTCCCGCCCGTACGGCGCGCCGCCTGCGGGATCGAGTCGCGGATCAGGTCGACGAGACGTGCACTGTTGGTGAACGGCTCGACCTGGCGCGCGGCGACGACAGCGTCGGCGATGCGCTTGGCGAACTTCTCTTCGCCGTAGTAGCGCAGCACCTTGGCGAGATCGGTCGCCTCGTACGTGTTGAGGACATCCGCGGCACTGAGCTCGTCCTCAGGGTTCATGCGCATGTCGAGCGGAGCGTCCTGCGCGTACGCGAAGCCCCGCTCAGCGAGATCGAGCTGCATCGAGGAGACGCCCAGGTCGAACAGGACACCGCTGATGGACCTGAAACCTGCGTCTCGTACGACGTCGGCGATCTCGTCATACACGGCGTGGGCGAACGTCACCCGATCGCCGAATCCGGCAAGTCGGGCCTTGGCACGTGCCAGAGCCTCGGGATCGCGGTCAATACCAATGACGTGGAGGTCGGCAAAGCGGTTGAGCATGGCTTCGGTGTGACCACCGAGCCCCAGCGTTGCGTCGACGACGACCGGCCGGTCCCCCACCACTGTCGGCGCGAGCAGGTCCATGACCCGGTCCAACAGGACGGGTACGTGCTTCGCGTCGCTCATGCCACAGCCTCCGTGGCAGAGCAGAAACGGTACGGAGCCAGCGGCATGAGGGCCCTTTTTGTTCGCTCGCTCATGCAGCAGCTCCTGCCAGCGCGAGCAGCAGGGACAGGAGCCCAGCGATTCCGACGGACATGGCGATGGAAAAGCCCATGAGCGCAACGCCGTCGGCAACCTCGTGCCGTACGCGTCGTGTGCTCGAGTCCATCGGTGTTGCCCTTTCAGTAAGTCGGAGCGTTCGTGCTGTGCTGCCTGGCGCCGTGGGGCCAGATCCCCGACCGGGCAGTTCTGACACCGGGGAAGTGGAGTCAGATCCGCTCGGGCGAAGATCTCGCCTCGCGGTGATCGCTAGAAGATTCCGGGCATGACCTCT